>NC_020888.1:0-340000 GCF_000355675.1 Thalassolituus oleivorans MIL-1
TTGGGTAGAATGGCTGGCTCGATTGAAATCTTTGATGACGCTAGTAACAGGGGTAACCGTGACGGGTTTGTGGCAAGACTGCCTTGGGCATTTACAGCATGAGTTGCCTGCGCAGCAATACAACACATGGATCAGACCTTTGATCGCGAGTACGGAAAACGGTCAGTTAGTTCTGAGCGCCCCTAATCGCTTTGTCAAAGATTGGGTTAAAGACAAGTATCTGCAGCGTATTCAAGAAATCTTATCCGAACTTAACGGCGGTCGTATCACTCATGTCGATGTGACTGCGGGTGAGTCGCGTCCTATGTTTAGTCCTCAGGCTGCGCCAAGACCAGAACCACGGCCTGCGGCGTCGTCGGTTGAAGGATTTGCTTTTGCTGCGCCTCGAGTGGAAGCTGAAGAACCAACCAGTACTTTTTCACCGATTGCATCTTCACCGTTAAAAGAATCACCTTCTACTAATAACAACAATGAGTTTGGACGTCAGTCTTCTTCTAATCTCATTTTGCCTGGTCAGGCTTCTTTTAATACTGATCCTATGCCGTCGGCTCCGGTTTCTAATAAACCGAAACGTAATGTGCAGGTTGAAGGTGGTATTCAGCATCAGAGTTTCTTGAATTCGACATTTACCTTTAAAACCTTTGTTGAAGGTAAATCAAACCAGCTAGCGCATGCCGCAGCTAAGCAGATTGCTGAAAATGCCGGTGGTTCTTACAACCCTCTATTTATATATGGTGGTGTCGGTTTAGGTAAAACCCACTTAATGCATGCGGTAGGTAATCATCTGCAAAGTAAAAATCCGAATGCAAAAGTACTTTATGTGCATTCAGAACGCTTTGTGCAAGACATGGTAAAAGCATTACAGCTAAATGCGATTAACGAATTTAAGCGCTTTTATCGTGGTTTAGATGCTTTATTAATTGACGATATTCAATTTTTTGCGGGCAAAGAACGTTCGCAAGAAGAGTTTTTCCATACCTTTAACGCTTTGTTAGAGGGTGGTCAGCAAATGATTTTAACCTGTGATCGCTACCCTAAAGAGATCAATGGATTAGAAGAACGCTTAAAGTCACGTTTCGGCTGGGGTTTAACCGTTGCTGTTGAACCACCAGAGCTGGAAACACGAGTGGCCATTTTGATGAAAAAGGCTGAACAAACTGGTGTTAATCTGCCCGACGATGCGGCATTCTTTATTGCCCAGAAGATCCGTTCCAACGTACGGGAACTGGAGGGCGCGTTAAAACGCGTGGTTGCGAATTCGCACTTCACAGGAAGTGAAATTACGCTGCCGTTTATTAAAGAATCGTTAAAAGATTTGCTCGCTTTACAAGACAAACAGGTCAGCGTTGAAAATATCCAGCGAACGGTTGCTGAGTATTACAAAATCAAGATGTCTGATTTATTATCTAAGCGCCGCACCCGTTCTATCGCTCGTCCTAGACAAGTAGCGATGGCACTGAGTAAAGAACTTACCAACCACAGCTTGCCAGAAATTGGTGAGTTGTTTGGCGGGCGAGATCACACCACAGTGTTACACGCGTGCCGTAAAATTAAAGAATTACAGGAAACCAGTGCAGACGTTCGGGAAGACTATAAGAACTTACTGCGATCACTGACAACCTAGATCTGAGTGGAGAATCATGAAATTCGTTATCTCTAGGGAAGCCCTTCTGCGGCCTTTGCAATTGGTGGCAGGCGTTGTGGAAAAACGTCAGACGCTACCAGTACTGTCTAACGTACTGCTGGAAGTAGAAGGTCAGCAACTGTCTTTGACGGGTACAGATCTTGAAGTTGAACTGGTCGGACGAGTGACGCTTGATGAAGTCGGCGAAGAGGGCGCAATTACAGTGCCTGCTAAAAAGCTGATGGATATTTGCCGTTCGTTGCCAGATGGCGCACAGATTGAAGTCGAACAAGATGATCAGCGCGTTAACGTACGCTCTGGTCGTTCACGTTTTACGCTGTCTACCTTGCCTGCAACTGAATTTCCAAATGTCGACAACATCGCTGGCGAACAGTCGTTTACTCTGGCCCAAGGCAGCCTGCGTCGTATTATCGACCGCACTAGCTTTGCCATGGCACAGCAAGATGTTCGTTACTACTTAAATGGTATGTTGATAGAAGTGAGTGCTAATGGTTTGCGTGCAGTTGCAACCGATGGTCACCGTCTAGCGACATGCCATGTTGCGGTTAGCGGCCCAGAAGTCGCGCAGCAAATTATTCTGCCGCGTAAAGGCGTGCTGGAGTTGGCTAAGTTGCTGACTGATCCAGAAGCCACTGTTAGCGTTTCGTTAAGCACTAACCACTTGCGTACCCATACCGAGAATTTCACCTTCACCTCTAAGTTGGTCGATGGCAAGTTCCCAGATTATGGCCGTGTTATTCCTAAGGGCGGCAACAACGTTATGCTGGCTGATCGTTTGGAATTACGCCAAGTATTTAACCGTACTGCGATTCTTTCTAACGAAAAATATCGTGGTGTGCGTTTAGTGCTAGCAACGGATGTTTTGCAGGTTTTTGCTAACAACCCGGAGCAAGAAGAAGCGGAAGAATCGGTAGCGGTAGAATACAAAGGTGATGCTTTAGAAATGGGCTTCAACGTATCTTACCTACAAGATGTTATGGGCGTGCTAGATACACAGCAAGTTAAGCTGACCTTATCTGATGCCAATAGCAGCGCACTTTTAGAAGAGCCAGAAGGCGGCGATGCCATGTATGTGGTTATGCCGATGCGTCTGTAGTATTACTTCCTGATATGCCTATTCGGCAACTTCAAATCAGCGGCGTGCGCAACTTACAGCCGCTGACCATAACCCCGCATAGCGGGGTTAATTTCATTTATGGCGAGAACGGTTCTGGCAAGACGAGCATACTCGAAGCCATTGCGGTCATGGCTGCCGGCAAGTCGTTTCGTACCTCTCAGCTTAAACATGTTATGAGTCACGATGCTGATCGCATGGAATTGCGCATGAGCATTGAAGACCTGCATCGCGGCGAGTGCGAGCTAGATAGTTTGCGCTTAAAGGGAGGGGATCATTTGCTGAAGCAAAATGGTTCTGTTCTCACGTCTCAGGCCGAAGCGGCACATTGGTTACCGGTTCAGATCATAGAGCCAAATACATTCAAGTTATTGGCTGGCTCTCCAGAAGAACGGCGACAGTTTATTGATTGGGGAGTGTTCCACGTGGAACACGGCTTCATGGATCAGTGGAAGACCTTTCGCAAACAGCTGAAACAACGCAATGCCGTTCTCAAGCAAAAAGAGAGCGAATGGCTGAGCGTTTGGAACGCTGGATTTGTGGAGAGCGCCCTTACCATCGACAAACACAGAAGAGACTACCTTAAGCGTTTTAAGCCCGAATTTGAGCGTATTCTTACCGCTCTTGATCCTGATGTAGACGTCACCTTGGCGTATTTTCCGGGATGGGACAAAGATTCGGAACTGGGCGATGTACTAACACGTCAGCAAGAACGAGATCTCGCTTTAGGGTACACTCAGTCAGGGCCACACAGAGCTGAGCTGCGCATCAAATGCGATAAGCAACCGGCTGCCGAGATCTTATCGCGCGGACAGCAAAAAACAGTGGTGGCGGCTCTTAAGATTGCTCAAGGTTCATTGTTTCAACAAGAGAGTGATCGACGCACTATCTACCTAGTGGATGATCTCGCGTCAGAATTGGATGAAAAGCACCGTTTTGCTTTATGCAAACTGCTAGAAGATTTAAAATGTCAGGTCTTTATTACCAGCATCGATAAAGACAAGCTGACCGATGTATGGCAGCCCGTTGCCAGTAAAGTGTTCCACGTGGAACACGGACGTTTAACAGAAGAAGCGTAAGCCCATTTTGTAGGAACACGCGCAAGCGGGCAGATATCTAGCGCAATACGACAAGACGCTAGAGCACCGAATTAATTATGAGGAACACCACGAATGAGTGAGCAGATTTACGACTCGTCGAGTATTAAAGTCCTAAAAGGGCTGGATGCCGTACGTAAAAGACCAGGGATGTACATTGGCGATACAGACGATGGCACAGGCCTGCATCACATGGTGTTCGAGGTCGTGGATAACTCCATTGATGAAGCCTTGGCTGGTCACTGTGATTCCGTTGATGTTGTGATTCATCCGGATAACTCAGTATCGGTATCCGATAACGGCCGTGGTATTCCTACTGAGCTGCACGAAGAAGAAGGCGTATCGGCTGCAGAAGTTATCTTAACCGTACTGCACGCAGGCGGTAAGTTCGATGATAACTCCTATAAAGTATCCGGCGGTTTGCACGGTGTAGGTGTTTCAGTTGTTAACGCACTGTCTGAAAAGCTAAAGCTGACCATTCGTCGCGGCGGTAAGTTGTATGAGCAGGAATACACTCATGGTGTACCTGATTACCCGTTGAAAGAAGTTGGTGTAAGTGCCACTAACGGTACTATGGTTACCTTCCTACCATCGAAGCAAACCTTCACTAAAACTGAATTCAGCTACGACTACCTAGCTAAGCGTTTACGCGAATTGTCATTCTTGAACTCTGGTGTGCGTATTCACCTGAAAGATGAGCGCAGCGATAAAGAAGACTTGTTCGAATTCCAAGGTGGTTTGGCGTCCTTCGTTAACTACCTGAACGAAGGCAAAACCGTTGTGAACGACGTGTTTCACTTCAACGTTCAGCGCGATGAAGCCAACGATGGCATTGGCGTAGAAGTAGCGATGCAGTGGAATGATGGCTTCCAAGAAAACATCTACTGCTATACCAACAATATCCCGCAGCGCGACGGTGGTAGTCACTTGGCTGGCTTCCGTGCCGCGCTGACGCGTACGTTGAATACCTACATCGAGAAAGAAGGCCTAGCCAAGAAACACAAAGTGGCAACGACAGGTGATGACGCTCGTGAAGGTTTAACCGCGATTATCTCGGTTAAAGTACCTGATCCTAAGTTCAGCTCGCAAACCAAAGACAAGCTTGTATCTAGTGAAGTGAAGCCAGCGGTAGAGCAAGAAATGGGGCGTTTGTTCTCAGAATACTTGCTTGAATTCCCGCAACAAGCCAAAGAATTGGTTGGCAAAATGGTCGATGCAGCACGTGCGCGTGAAGCAGCCCGTAAAGCCCGCGAAATGACCCGTCGTAAAGGCGCTCTCGATATCGCCGGTTTGCCAGGTAAACTCGCCGATTGCCAAGAGAAAGATCCAGCCCTTTCTGAAGTGTACCTAGTGGAAGGGGACTCTGCGGGCGGTTCTGCGAAGCAGGGCCGTGACCGCCGGAACCAAGCGATCCTACCGCTAAAAGGTAAGATCCTTAACGTTGAAAAAGCACGCTTCGATAAGATGATTTCATCCGCTGAAGTGGGCACCCTGATTACCGCATTGGGTTGTGGTATTGGCCGCGAAGAATTTAACCCAGACAAACTGCGTTACCACCGCATCATCATCATGACCGATGCCGACGTCGACGGTGCGCACATTCGTACGCTGCTGTTGACCTTCTTCTTCCGTCAAATGCCAGAAATTATCGAACGCGGGCACATCTACATTGCTCAGCCGCCGTTGTATAAAATCAAACGCGGCAAGCAAGAGCAGTACATCAAAGACGAAGAAGCGATGGAGAGTTACCTAACTCATATCGCATTGGAAAAAGCAGCGCTGCATCCAAGTGCTGACGCGCCAGCGATTACTGATATCGCCTTTGCTGAAATCGTTGCTCAGTATCGTGCCGCGCAAGAAACCGTCAAGCGTATGTCGAACCTAGTGCCAGGCGAAGTACTGCACCAGATGGTCACTCTTCCGCGCCTAAGCCCTGCAGACCTTGAAAGTGAGGCGATGGTTAAGGATTGGACCGAAAAGCTCTCAGCCGTCCTCCCAGACGCTGGCCGCAGCGGTAGCCACTTCGAAGTGGCCGTACTAAAAGACAGTGAACGCAATAACTACAACGTCGAAATTAAAGTAATAACCCACGGTATGGCGCGTGAATACTTGCTGGATAAAGACTTCTTCGGCGGTAGCGGTTACAACAAACTCGCCTCTATGAGCGAAATGTTGCGTGATACGCTGGATGAAACAGCTTACATCCAACGTGGCGAACGTGTTCACCCAATCGTCGACTTCTGGGACGCCGTGCAATGGTTACTGTCGGAAGCGAAAAAAGGCTTCAACATCCAGCGCTATAAAGGACTGGGCGAAATGAACCCAAGCCAGCTATGGGAAACCACCATGGACCCAGAAACACGTCGCATGCTGCAAGTAACCATCGACGACGCCGTAGGCGCCGATAAGATGTTTACCACGCTCATGGGCGACGAAGTAGAACCGCGTCGTGCCTTTATTGAAGCGAATGCGTTGAACGTAGCGAACTTGGATTTTTGATCTGAGTTTGTTGTGGGGAAGGCAGCCAATGGCTGCCTTTTTTGTATTTTGGGTATGAAAAAGCCCGCACTAAGCGGGCCTAATCAAATCATACGTCTTTGGTGGGCTGCCGAAGCAGGGATATCCAAAGCTCACTGAAAAACTGTAAACTTTTACCGCGGATCTGTCAAAGTTAAATAGTGTAAATCAAGGAAGACTTATGCCCTACAGAGATATTGAGAAAGTGCTATCCCCTGGACGCCTTTTTACCTATCGGAATGCGGTAAAAACTATTCTAGGTGTTGATAGTGAAGATATAACGTTAAAACTATACGAATGGAATGCAAAGCTCTCTGGGCACTTTCTATTCCCATTGCATATCTATGAAGTGATGTTGCGAAATGCTATTTCAGATGCAATTTCACAGAGGTACGGTTTAGACTGGCCGGTCAATACAGTATTTCAGAATTCTTTACCAAAGAAAGAAAAAGCCGATTTACTAAATTTAGTGACACCCACGTATGATGGGTTAGGAAAAGTAGTTCCCGAACTGAATTTATACTGGTTTGAAAGTATGCTGACACAAAGACATGAAGCACGTATTTGGAAACCATATAGCAGTATGACTTTCCCAAATGCTAGTGTTGATGCGGCAAATTTGCGGGTGATATTGAATAAAGAGTGTAAGAAGATTCGTAAATTAAGAAACCGTATAGCACATCATGAACCAATTTTTAATCAGGCTAATATGCAGGAAATATTAGGACACATTCAAACGGCTGTGGCATTTCGTTGTACTACTACCGAAGCGTGGTTGATGAATTGTGAGCAAGTTTCGGAATTGCTAATTAATCCTATTATTTAGCGATAACGCTATGGTTATTAAAAAATACTGGTAAAAACATTATGGATAAAGATCGTAAGCGTGAAATTGCACAATCAAAAAATATACCTATCTGGACAAAATCCTCGCTGTTATATGGGGATTCTACAATTACTCGTGCTTTGATAGCGGCATTACCATATATCGGTGGTTCACTAGATTTAATTTTAAGTCAGAAGGGCGAGAAATTCGTTCAGCAACGTATGGAAATATTAATTTCTGAGATTAATCTCAGACTGAATCGTGTTGAGAAGTGTACGATCAACCCCGAAGACGAAGAGGGTGTTTATGATTTATTTCAGTCAGTATGTGAGAAGGTGATACGGACAAAGTCTGAAGATAAAATTAAACATTTTGCTAGGCTCTTTAGTGATTGCGTAAGTGGTGAGAAAGAGTGGGATGAAACGGAAGCTGCCGCGAGGTTGATTTCCGAATTTTCCGATACACATATAATAATTTTAAAAATATTCGCAACTGCAAAGCAAAGTGAAACAGACGGTTTTATGGGTTTAAAAGTTATTCCATTATTTGATAACAGTGTGATCAAAGATGTTGAGCCCTTGATCGAAAGTTTAAATTATTTATCTGAAGCAGCTTTGAAAATGTATTGTTCTGAGTTGGTTTCTAGGGCGCTACTGCATGATGAAGGTGCAACACGCTGGGGCAATCATTCCTTAAAAATTCTAGCACCAACTCCTTTGGCCGATTGGTTGCTCGCTAAAATCGGAGAGTCCGCGCAGTCGTAATAGCAAATGTTGTTTAATGATGAAATAGTGCTTTGAGACAATAATTATTAACGTCTTCATATAATTAGTTTCATTGGGAGAAAAGGCACTGTTCGGCATTAGGATAAAAATGAGGTATTGCCTTATGAAAACTGAAGAGTTTGATCAAAAATTTGATGATGGTGTTGAAGATATTGACGGTGATCTTGATTTGTCGACGGTGCGTCGTGTGAATCAGGAGTCTAAGCGTATCAATGTGGATTTTCCTGCGTGGGTTGTTGATTCATTAGATCGCGAAGCTGCCCGAATCGGTGTGACCCGTCAATCCATTATTAAGGTGTGGTTGGTTGAGCGCTTGCAAATGGAGGCTAATAATCATCCTGAATAAGTGTCAGTTCATCTTATGTAGTTCTTACTCTAGTGCGTGAATGCTCGATGGGTGTAGACTGGTTATGTAATCAAAACAAGGAGTGTTGAATGTCCCAAGTATATAGTCTCAAATTAAATCATGTAGGTTTGATTGTCCGAGGTAAGCATTCTCATGATCATAACCCTGGGAAAATGGAACAGCATGCTGATTGCATACTTCCAGGTGGTCAGCCTGTAGGTTTCTTTGGTAATGGTGGTGACGCGTCTAGTGGAGTGAGTGGACCAAGTTTTGGTAGTTCAAGTAATTCGTGGGCGGCAGGCCCATCAGCTATTTGGAATAGTAAGGGCTTAAATATGAAGGGAATGGTTGCCTACATCGAGGACTTAAGAAAAATACGTCCAATGTATGTCGACGCGGCACTTGCTAAAAAATATGATATTAAATCCACTGTCTTGCTATTAGAAGTGACGAAGGATCAAGCTGATTTATTTAAGAGATATTGGACTCAGTTGAAGTTAAATCCTGGTGCTTTCAATATCTTAGGTGGTAATTGTTCCACGCATGCCTCTGAAGCTTTTATTGATGCAAAAATATTAACAAAAGGCATCCCTGGGTTAGATACTCCAAATAATCTCTACAAACAACTGAGTGAAAAATACATTGGGAAATGTCAAACATTTAGTGGGTATATTGGTGTGAGAAATAAAGGTAGGGATCTATATGATCTTGTTGTGGAGTAGTATAAATAAAGTAGTGAGTTTATTGGTTTTAGTGATATTGTTTTCAATTATAGGAGCGTGTGCTATGTCAGATAATATAGAGTTAACATGGGAATGGCCTGATGGTCGAGTTTCGGATCAAAAATTTCTAATAAAAGTTAACAATGTAGAGTCAAAGAGTTCTGGTTTTTTTGGAATAGGGAAGTCCCCATCGATAGCTAGCAACATACCCTCTCCAGTGGTATTGACGGGTGAAATTTTAAAAGATGAAATGTTAGAAGGGAAAAGTATCAAAGTAACTTTGCCAAAGCTTGAGTTAGAGTCAATAAGATCTGGAGATTATGCCGTGGTCGGTGTTATGGATGAAAATACATGTATTTGCATTGTCAAAGTAGCTTCTTCGAGTGAAGATATTTCGAAAGTGTCATGTCCATAAAGTAAATGATTGATATTATTGTAATAGCCGTAGTTTTTGTTTTCGTAACTTATTTGGTTTTATTTTTCTCACAAAGAAAATTAATTTATAGAGCACCACATCCAAGTTACTTACTGTATAAAAAATATAAAAATCAGTCGCTCGTTTTAACTACGAGTGATTTTACTAACCTTTACGGTTGGTGTATTCCAACTCAATCTGAAATATCGTCGAATATTGAAATAATTTATTTCGGTGGTAATGCACAAGACTCATGTACCATATTGAAAACGCTTTCAGTCTTACCTGCCCAAGATATTTTTACGTTTAACTATCGAGGTTATGGGCAGAGCGAGGGGTACCCAAGTGAGAAGACTCTGTGTCGGGATTCGCTTGAAATTTTTGACTTGGTAAGATCAAAGAATCCTAAATCAAAAATAGTAGTTATTGGCTATAGCTTAGGAAGCTCTATAGCTGGTTATCTTGCTACGCGCAGAGAGGTACATAAACTGGTTTTATTATGTCCTTTAAGTAGCATATCCAGAATCGCCTCAGAGAGGTTTTTAATTCCAAGAATAGTTATAAAAGATAGCTTTGATCTAGAGAGAACTGCGAAAAAAATCGAAGCGAACAGTTTAGTGATTCTTGCCGAGAATGACCTAGATATTCCCGCATCGCATTCTCGTAGCGTGTATGAAAATATTTCGGGGCAGAAGTTACTTAAAATCATCGGCAATGAAAATCACAACACGATATTTGATTGAATCGCCCCTAGTTTCTTAGACACTCTTTAAAGTTACAATGTATTTAAAGAGGAGGCCGAGATGGCTGGTGAACGATATAACGAAGAATTCAAGATCGCAGCAGTAAAGCAAGTGACCGAACATGGTTACTCCATTGCTGATGTTGCTCAGCGTTTAGGCATTACAACTAAGAGCTTGTACAACTGGCGTGATCGTTACGGCGAGAATGCGCAAGCCTACCACGAGAAGCAATCCAGTCATGAAGAGCTGCGTAAGCTTAAAGCGGAGCTAAAACGTGTCACAGAGGAGCGTGACATATTAAAGGAGGCCGCCGTGTTCTTTGCTGCCGAGTCAAAGAAAAATACACGTTCATAAAATCTCGAACAGATCGCTACTCCGTTCGTACCCTGTGTCGAACACTTGAAGTTCATCCCAGTGGGTTTTATGCCTGGTTAGCGAACCCCGAAAGTACACGGCAGAAAGTTGATGAGTATCTACTCGGGTTTATTAAGCAATTCTGGCTTGAGAGTGGTTGCGTTTATGGCTATCGAAAAATCCATAAAGATCTAAAGCATGCAGGAGAACACTGTGGAAAAAATCGTGTTCATCGACTGATGCAGCAGGCACAAATACAGGCAGAGCGGGGCTACAACCGAAAAACACGCTATGACAGCGGCGAGTTATCCACCGTTGCCCCTAACCTACTGAATCGTGAATTTGATGTATCCAAACCGAATACCGTATGGGTCACCGATATTACCTACATTCGTACCTATGAGGGCTGGCTGTTTCTAGCGGTAATCATTGATTTATTCTCACGGCAGGTCGTTGGCTGGTCGATGAGTGAACGTATTAATACCGATTTGGTACTGAATGCAATCACGATGGCGTGCTGGCGAAGGAAGCCAAAAGGTGAGGTGATCGTGCATTCCGATCAAGGTTGCCAATACACAAGTTACGACTGGCAAAGCATGTTAAAAGCCAATAACTTAACCGTCAGTATGAGCCGTAGAGGGAACTGTCATGATAATGCCTGTGCGGAAAGCTTCTTTGCCTTGCTAAAGCGAGAACGTATTCGCCGTAAAATTTATCGCACAAGAGAAGAAGGAAAAGCGGATATATTTAATTATATTGAGCTGTTTTATAATTCCACACGTCGTCATGGTAATAATAATGACTTGTCGCCAAGGGACTATGAAAAGAATTATTTCTTGAAGCAAATGGGTGTCTAGGAAACTAGGGGCGATTCAGATAGCAAAGAGACTATTTCATCAATAAATGCGTTTATTCAGCACGATAATAGATAAATTCTTATTATAGTCTTTCTCGGATCACCCCATACCTCGTACTCCGCCAACCGCCAGTCATCTTCTGAACACAACCCTTGGCCACTAAATCCGCCAAGTGCCGCGTTGCGGTTGCTTTACTCACCTTGGCGACTTTCTGATATTGGCCTGCGCTTATGCCGCCTTCAAAGCCATCCGGGCCGCCATCAAGTAGGCGATTTAACACTTTGATTTGTTCTTTGTTTAAACCGCGTCGAACGGGTGTAAGGAAGGTGCTTTTGAATGGTGAGCCGATTAAATGCGCTATTCGGCTCATTTAAGCCTTATAAGCCTCAATTTCGGTCTTCCACTTTTCAACCAGCGCGCGGTTATCGTGGTCATTAGGATGGAAGTCTTCGCGGTAGAAGTCTTTAAACGGGCCTTTGATACAGGTAAATAAACCGGTTTCGCTGAACAGCGCTGCATAGGCATCTTTCATGTGTGCCCAGCTCGGCATGCGGCGGGCGTTAAACAATAAATAGAAGGTACGAGCAAAGCTGAGCATAGGGAACAGGATGGAGACAGATCGCATAATCCTCTTCAGGAGTTTACGGCTACCGCCTGTGCTCATGTAAACATCAAAGGCCACGGCTTTGTGTTCAATTTCTTCAATGGCGTGCCAGATCAGTAGATTTTTCACCGCTGGATGCATATCGGCGAGCTGTTCGGGGTGGGTAAGTACATACTCTGCCACGATGGCCGTAATATGTTCGAGACATACGGTTGCTGCTAAGCGCTCTCTGGCTGAGCGCTTGTTATTTAGAAACCCAATGGCTCGTTCTACTCGTTTCTCAATGGCTAGTGCATTCCAGCCCAAGGATTGTAGCTTTAGATTGGCGAGCTTGTGCTGATTGGTGTGGTGCGCTTCTTGGCGAGTAAAATCTTGGATATCCTGCAGCAATTGGGGATCGGTCACCTTATCTTTGAAGGCTCTCACCGATTCAATGAACATTTGCTCGCCCGGTGGAAAGGTGCCCGACAGCACGGTCATGAACGCTGTCATAAAGGGGTTGTTACGATACCAATCCATTTTGTCGATGGCATCGAAAGCGAAGTCCATTTTACGCACTTCAATATTTTGATGTGCCGATTCGGCGATAGTCGCCATGACAGCGCTCCTACTAGACGATGAGTGAATACATAAGATAGTTGTAACCGACAATGGCGGGCCAACTCAAGGTCTGTGGGGGCCACCGCCTATTAAAGAGTATGACGTCATTCAGAAGGTGGCGTCACACAGCGGGCAATTGGACCCCAACTGCACTGCGTTAGCCGATATACTTATGTTTAAATCTCATCCGCATGGAGTCAGTATGCGACATTTATGGTTTGTATGTGCCGTTTTATTTTCCAGTATGGCTTTTGCCGAACCGCCTGTGGCGGATATTCATGCAGAAGAAGTAACGGCCCATACCGAAACTCAAAAGATAGAGAATTTAATTTCAACCCTTGAAAGCGAAGCCGATAGGGGAGCACTAGTAGATAAGCTCAAGCTGTTGCTGGAGGTAAATGAGCCAGCTAAGACTGATTCGTTAGTGGAGGGTCTGATTGATTTAGACAGTACCGGTAATGGTCTAGCCAATGAATTAATGCGAATTTTAAATTCTTATGGGTTTAGTGATTCTTTGATAGGAGATCTACTGGTTTTACTGGTCGCCTTATTTGTTATAGGAATTTTTGTCTTTTTAAATGGCATGTTGGCCGTTCGCTTAGAAAAACGTATGCGCAAAATTGCTAAGCGTCTTGAGTTAAGCCGAGATCGTTTTCAAACATTATTCTCTTTGCAACGTTGGGCAGGTTATTTATTTGGTTCTATTGTCAGTCTTTATGCCTGTACCAACGTACTATCTGACTACTATCCCAAAGCGGAAAAATTTCTAGCATTTGAATCCGTATTCTCATCGGCCTTTATGCTCATTGTCGTCGCTTTGGTTTTTATGCTGATTTGGGAAGGGGTCAATGCTCTACTTGAATTTATTGTGCATAGAAATAGCCATTTATCGAGTAGCCGTTTTCAAACCATCACGCCGATTATTCGTAACATACTTTTATTCACCCTCAGTTTATTGTCGATCATGGTGGTGTTGTCTGAGTTAGGTATCGACATTATGCCATTGCTTGCCGGTGCGGGGGTTCTGGGTATTGCGGTAGGTTTTGGTGCGCAAACCTTAGTGAAAGACTTTCTGACCGGGCTTACAGTTATTTTCGAAGACCTGTTACAAATAGGCGATGTCATTCAGTTGGGTGATCACTTTGGTGTGGTCGAGAAAATTTCGTTGCGAAAAATTCAGATAAGAGATCTGGATGGCGCTGTGATTACCGTGCCATTTGGTGACATTTCAGTAGTTAAAAATCTGACCAAAGATTTCAGTTTTGCGTTATTTAATATTGGCGTGGCGTATCGCGAGAATATTGATGATGTACTGGTATGTTTAAAAGAAATTGATGAAGATTTACGCAACGACGAGGTGTATGGGGATAAGATACTAGAACCAATGGAGATTTTCGGTTTAGACGAGTTTGCCGATAGCGCGGTAATGATCAAAGCGCGTATTAAAACGAAATCTCACGACCGTTGGAATGTTATGCGTGAATATAATCGTCGTATGAAGATAGCGTTCGACGAGCGTAATATTGAAATACCTTTCCCTCATCAAACCATCTATTTTGGTGAAGATAAATCGGGTCGAGCGCCAAGTGCAAAAATTGAATTGGATAAACCCCAAGAGGCTAAACTAGAAGTTAAGGCTGAGACTAAGCCCGACATCAAACGAGGAACCGAAGAGGTCTAGTTGATTTAGGAAGCAATAAAAAGCCCCGCTGTTTAGCGGGGCTTTTTTGTAGCGTATTCGATAGTGTTTTAACTATTTATCGCGTGGACCAAATAGCAACCAAGCCACAAAGCCAGCGACGGGCAAGAATAAAATCGCAAGAATCCATACTACCTTAGCGCCCGTTGACGTTCGGCGTGACTGCACGACGTTAATCAAAGCGTAAATATCTGCAATCAGAATAATAAGCCCAAACAAACCGGTAATTTGAATCTGCATGTTAATGTCCTTGGTTAATCTAAATTAAAAGCGCTTACCACTGGTCGTGTCGGTAATCATGGTGCCAGTGAACTTTGTCGATGATATCTCTTCGACGGTGGAATTGATCCAGTGTTCAACCTGATCGTGTAATTCTTGTGTGCTTAAGTTCGTTGTATCAATCACGCGGCTGATAACGACTGTAATTGTTCCTGGACGTTTTATCCAATGATCATGCGGCCAGAATTCTCCGGCATTATGAGCAACGGCCAGCACGGGGGCATTGTTCTTTACTGCAAGCATGGCCGCGCCCTTAGAGAAGGCTTTACGAGTTCCGGGCGGCACGCGGCTACCTTCTGGGAATATCAAAATATGAAAGCCATTATGTAAGCGTTCCGCACCGTCTTTTACTAATTGTTTTAACGCTTGGGCGCGCTGCATGCGATCAATCAATATCGGGTGCATGTGTTTCAATAGCCAACCAAAGAGCGGCGCTTTAGTAAGTTCTTGCTTGGCGACCTGAACTTGCGGGTACAGCAACACGGGTAACATGAAGGTTTCCCAGCTGCTTTGGTGTTTAGCTAATATAACGCAACGCTGTTCGCCTTCCGGGATATGTTCTGCACCGACAACACGCCAGTGTATGCCGGTAATCGCCTCTGCTGACCATAAAATCACGCGGCAAAATGGACGTGCCACCCAGCGATGACGTAACTTTAGCGGCAATAGGGGGATGAATATCAAGCTAGGTAGCATCCAAAATAGCGCGAACACACATAGCCATAGGTACAGCAAGAGTGTGCGTGCGCCATAAAAGGCAAGTTGAATACTCGTTAGTACCGGTGGTGTTTTCATCGCTTCTCGCAGGCTTATGATCCGCCCAATTTACACCCATCTCGCGGTGCGGAGCCGGGCATTCAACTTAGGCTGTATGTAATTAGAGTACGAGGAAACCCAATGGTAATAAAGCGGCGATGATAAGAAGTGAGCTTTATTCTGCTTGGCCCAGCAACCAATCTACAAAAGCAGACAAGTCGTCGAATACAGGCCGATCACTGAGTTCCGCATCAGCCTTTAATTTTGGTAGCGTGCGTTCGCCTTTGCCTGTCATAACTAACGCTGTTTTACAGCCAGCACTGGCCCCAGCTTTTAAGTCTGTGAGTGAATCACCTACCATCCAAGCATCGTTAGCAGAAACACCTAACGCTTGTTCTATTTGGTGGATTAAGCCTGGCATTGGCTTACGGCAATCACAATGGTCATCGGGAACATGCGGGCAAAAAGCGATATGCGCAAATTCACCGCCGTGTTCAGCCGTCAACGAACTCATTTTGTTGTGCATGCCATTCAATACTTCAATCGGGAAAAATCCACGGCCAATCGCCGACTGGTTCGTCGCCACAGCAACGGTATAACCTGCGTTGCACAAACGACCAACGGCCTCAGCGCTGCCCGGTATTGGCTGCCATTCATCCACCGAACGAATGTAATTGTCGGAGTCGTAATTTAGTACACCATCGCGGTCGAGGATAATCAGCTTCATAAAATTAGGATTCCGTAATGCTCGGCAGGTTGGCGCCATTAAAGAAAGTGAAAGGGAGATTATCGGTTTTTGAGTTATGGATGCAACTAAGTAGGGCAGAATAGAACCCGTATAAATAAAAAAGCCCAGCGACTTCTCAGTGGCTGGGCTTTTCAGCAGTAACAATTACAGTACAGATATATCCGCAATTGCCATAAACAAGCCACTAAGCTGTTTTAGCAGCGCTAGGCGGTTGTTCTTAACGGCTTCGTCATCGGCAATGACCATTACGTTGTCGAAGAAGGCATCGACGACTTCGCGTAGGCCCGCTAATTCCGTTAATGCCGCGCTGTAGTCACCGTTCGCAAGTAGCGGCTCAACCACGGCTTTTTTCGCAGCAACTTGTTCAGCTAGCGCTTTTTCTTCGGCTTGTTGCAGCAGTTCAGCATTCACTTTGGCTTCAACGTTTTCGCCGCCATTCTTAGCCAGAATGTTGGAGACACGTTTGTTGGCAGCGGCGAGTGCTTGGGCGGCTTCTAATTTACCGAAGGTAAATACAGCTTGTACGCGACGGTTAATATCCAACGCATTGGTTACGCCCAGTGCACGTACAGACTGGAATACGCCCGTTGGAATGTTTTCGTCTTGATACCATGCGCTGAAACGATCCAGCATGTATTCAGTTAGGGTTGCTTTGGTATCGGCACGCAGTTCAGTGGCCCATTCATTCGCCAACGCCCAATCAATTAAGTCGCCAAGGTCGATGTTGATTTGCTTTTCAACCAGCAAACGCAACACACCTAGTGATGCGCGACGCAACGCAAATGGGTCTTTAGAACCCGTTGGTAGCTGGCCAGTACCAAATAAGCCGACCAAGCTGTCGAGACGATCAGCCAAGGCGATCAGGGTGCCGGTTTGTGTTGCTGGTAAAGCATCCCCAGCGAACGCAGGCATGTATTGCTCAACCATGGCCGCCGCGACGTCTGCTGGCTCGCCATCGTGTTCGGCATAGTACTTACCAGCCAAACCTTGCAGGTCGGTAAACTCGGTCACCATGTTTGAAACAAGGTCGTTTTTGCACAGATGCGCAGCGCGTTGAACCAGCGCTACATCGGCGCCAATGTGTTCAGCAATTTTGCTGGCTAATACGCTAATACGACGGGTTTTGTCGGCAGTAGAACCAAGGCCATTCACCCAGACCACGTTTTCCAATTTCGGGAAACGGCTGGCCAATGGGTTTTTACGATCGGTATCCCAGAAGAAAGCGGCATCGGATAAACGCGGACGAATCACCTTCTCGTTACCTGAGATCACTTGTTGTGGATCTTTGCTTTCGATATTGGCAATGGTGATGAAGTTGGGCAGCAGTTTGCCGTCTTTCATCACGTGGAAGTACTTTTGGTGTTCTTTCATTGAAGACACCAGTGCCTCTGGCGGCACGCGCAGGAAGTCTTCATCAAACGACCCAGCCAAGGCTACCGGCCATTCGTTTAGGGCCGTTACTTCATCGAGCAAGTCGTCGCTGATGACGGCTTCGCCACCCAGTTTTTTACCTTCGGCCGTGACTTGTTCTTTAATCAAAGTACCACGTTCGCTAAAGCTCGCCATCACATAGGCGGCGCGTAACTTGTCTTGGTACTCTGACGGGTGTTCGATAACGATTTCGCCGGGTGCATGGAAGCGGTGACCACGAGTGGTTTTTCCTGGTTGAAGCCCCAGGATACGCCCCAGCATTTCCTTTTGCTGCTCAGTTTGAGCGTTATTAGCTTCATAAATATCCTGATTGCCAAATAGCATCAGAATCCAATGTACTGGACGGACAAATTCCACACGAGAAGAGCCCCAGCGCATACGTTTCGGAACTGGAAGTTTGCCAAGAGAGTGATCAACAGCAGCAATTAGAGTTGTAGACGTGATCGTTCCATGACCTTCGACACGGTAGTAAAGACGTTCCCCTTTGGAGTCAGTAATCTTGCTGACTTGATCCATGCTAATACCATTTGATTTGGCAAAACCTTCTGCAGCTTTGGTTGGTTTGCCGTTAGCATCGAAGGCAATGTTACTATAAGGACCGAACTTCTCTACAACTCCCCCATCTCCTTTTTCGGCTAAATTGCTAATGCGAACGGCTAGGCGGCGCGGAGCAGCAAAAATCTCAACGTTGCCATAAGTAATATCTTCAGTATCTAGCCAATCTTTTAATTCAGCAGCGAATGCTACTGATAACTTTTTAAGCGCTTTCGGTGGCAGCTCTTCGGTGCCTAGCTCTACTAAGAAATCACGAGTGCTCATTATTTGGTCTCCTGCTGGGCAGCGTCTTTATCGGCTTTTTTCGCCTTGGCTGCTTCGTACTTCGCTAATACTTCGGCGCGGTTTGCTTCGGTCGCCAGCGGGAAGCCTTTTTCGGCACGGCTGTTGAAATAAGCTTCAGCAACCGAACGCGCTAAGGTACGTACACGCAAGATATAGCCTTGACGCTCAGTCACAGAAATCGCGCCGCGAGCATCGAGTAAGTTAAAGGTATGCGAGCCTTTCAATACCTGCTCGTAAGCCGGTAGCGGCAAGCCAACTTCGATCAGACGTTTGCAGTCTTTCTCGTATTGGTCGAAGGCTTTGAATAAGAAATCGACATCGGCGTGTTCGAAGTTATAGGCCGACTGTTCTACTTCGTTTTGATGGAACACATCGCCATAGGTCACGGCTTTGCCGTCTGGGCCGTAGGTCCAAACTAGGTCGTAGACAGAATCCACTTCTTGCAGGTACATGGCGATACGCTCAAGACCGTAAGTGATTTCGCCGGTTACGGGGAAACATTCCAAACCGCCAACTTGCTGGAAGTAAGTGAACTGAGTCACTTCCATACCGTTGAGCCAAACTTCCCAGCCCAAACCCCAAGCGCCTAGCGTTGGTGATTCCCAGTTGTCCTCAACGAAACGAATATCGTGAACCAAAGGATCAACGCCCATCACGCGCAGCGACTCAAGGTACTTTTCTTGAATATCCACTGGGTTTGGCTTCATCACTACCTGAAATTGGTAGTAATGCTGCAAGCGGTTCGGGTTCTCACCATAGCGGCCATCAGTAGGACGGCGGCTTGGTTGCACGTAAGCAGCACTCCAGTTTTCTGGGCCAATAGCACGCAAAAACGTCGCGGTATGAAAAGTACCGGCACCGACTTCCATATCGAGTGGTTGGTTGATTACACAGCCCTGTTCGGACCAGTATTCCTGCAAGGCCGCGATTAAGCCTTGGAATGTTTTGACGTTATGGCGACTCTGGCTCACAGCGAGGATTCCTGTTTGCGTGCGTTATGCAACGTTCGAAAATTTAAAGACGCGAGATTATAACAGTGACGGTGGGATTTTGTAGCTATTGGTGGGTTTTGCGGCTGACGCCGCGAGTTCTTTTCGCAACACGGACTTAAAACCAAGGGTGGATCTTTCTGTAGGAGTCACTCAGGGAGCGACAGCGAGCAGTGACGAAAACTGCAGTAATCGGGAGTACGAACAAAAAACGTTCGCTGACTCCCTCCTACAAGATTGGTCGAAGTCATTTGACTTCAAGCATAAAATCACACCATCAAAGCTTTCACATAATTCGGCAATGCAAATGCCGCAACATGAATCTCTGGGTTGTAATAACGTGTGCTAAACCCTGCGGCGTCGTAACGCGCTTGAATCTGTTCAACGCTTTGCTTGCGCAATGATGCGTCGTCGGTTGCCCAGGCTAAGGTCATAAAACCACCGGTATAGGTTGGCACGGGGGCAACGTAGAAGCTGTTGTCTACGTACAGTTTGCTTAGGCGTTGGAAGGTGTTGGTGATTTCCTGACCTTGCATAAATGGCACGCCGTTTTGTGCCACCATGATGCCGCCTTCGTTCAAACAGGTTTTTTCGTCGGCATAGAAATCTGAGGTAAACAGCACTTCGCCCGGGCCGATAGGGTCGGTGGAGTCGGAGATGATGACGTCGTATTTGTCTTGGCAGTTGGCGACGAATTCTTTGCCATCGGCGATCACGATAGTGGCGCGCGGGTCATCGAAGGCACCATTAGAATGACGCGGGAAGTATTCTTTGCACATGTCGATGACGCTGCCGTCGATTTCAACTTGGGTTACGTGTTCTACGTTTTTGTGACGCAACACTTCACGCAAGATGCCGCCGTCGCCGCCACCAATAATTAGCACACGCTTAGGGGCTGGGTGGGCAAACAAAGGCACATGGACCATGCTTTCGTGGTAAATAAATTCGTCTTTCTCGGTGGTTTGTACCACTCCATCCAGCAGCATAACGCGGCCTAGAAACGGCGTTTCGAAGATTTCCAGATGTTGGTGTTCCGTTTTCACTTCAAACAGCAGTTCGCTCACAGTGAAGGATTGGGCGTAGCCATCATACAGGCGTTCGGAAACGACGGTTTTAGAGGTCATGAGATAGTCCGTGAGGATAGGAGGATGAATTTCTGCGGGCGATTATAACGGCGCGAACGCTAGGAGGCCAAGGTAAGTGGGGATAATCGTATTGGTAATGGGCCCGAATTGCCCTTAGGTCTGCAATTGCGTCTGCTATGATCCCCTTCTAGGATTAAATAAGAATATCAAAAGGAAATCATGATGCACTCCCAATTCAAAAAGTCGGCCTATTGCTTGGTCGTTGCTGCACTGGTATCGGCCTGCAGTGGTAACAGTAGCAGTACCAATGTCGCTACCGTGATCGACGTTGACCCTACCACGCAACTTGCGCAACAAACCTTAGCTGAATTGGGGGCAGATCTTCCGGCAGCGGATGCGGCATTAAGTTCAGATACCCCTGAAGGCTTATGGCTGATAAATACCAGTTCGAAGTTTGATTATGAAGTGACCGATAGCAGTGATACCACCAACTACTATCAAGGTCGCCAACTGGTATTACTGAGCGCATTAGAAACCGAAGGTGAGTACCGCTTGTGGGCGTGCAATATTGACCACCAATTGGATTTTACCGATATCACGTTAACGCTTGCTGATGGCACATTAAGTGGCTCGGTTGAGGACTCTTACAATTGGAGTCTGATAGTAACCAACAACCGCAGCTTGTCTGGCAGCTTGCAGACTGATGCGACGGGGGACGGGTACAGCATTGCGCAAAATACGCGCATGGTGGGTGTGAAGGTTAGCGATGCCACCTCGTTCACCGATGCCGCTAGTGAATACGCGATAGGTGTCGATTTTACTGTGGGTTCCGCCAGCGCCACCTTTGCAGAATTAAGTGATTCGTTAGCGTGTGTTGGTGCTTCGAAGGGGGTTGGTGCCGGTGTGGTGAATAGCAACACCTCTATATCCGCTGTCAATTACGCTGAAATCATGACGCTGACGGGGGAGAAGGCAGCGTTCTCTGGCGATGCGAGCACAATCGGATTGAACGTAACTTTGGTTTACGACAACACCTTCTCGCAGGATATTATTTCCGGTCAAAGTGATATTTATGGCGAAGGTACGTGTGATGAGAGTGATGATGTCTGTCAGAGCACGGCGACTTATGCGTTTGAAATTACCGCAACGAGTGATGATGAACTGGCTTTTTCGGCGTCCGGTACGGATGAGAACGACGGTGAAATGTCTTTAGATGTGAGTATTGAAGCTAATTAATTCGACCTTTTAAGTATAAAAAAAGCGGCCCCTGTTTATTTGCAGAGGGCCGCTTTTTTCTGGGCGCTGTTAAATTCAACGCCTATTGGTTTTATTCAGGCAAATCAGCAATAAATGCTTTTAAGTCGGTTGCTGTTTGCTTTGGCGCTTCTAGCATAGGCAGGTGACCAATACCGGGCATGATAATCGTTTTAACATTGGTCAAAAGTCCTTCCAGAATGGGCGCTGCTTCTGGGTTGAGTACTCGATCTTCAGCGCCCCATACTAGCAAGGTAGGGGTGGTTAGGCCGCGGACGCGTTCTTCGACATTGTCTGCAGATAGTTGGGCAAAAATATTTTGTTCTAAATCGAAGTTAGCGATGCGTTTTTTCGCCATTTCATCCAGTACAAAGCCTGGGATGAAAGGGGGCTTGCTCATCACGATATCGAATACTTTACGAAATTCTTCTGGGGTTTTAGCTGTTAACGGATTGACCCCAGTTTTACGAATGATAGTGCGCATTTCGGCTTCCGGAGCTGACCAAACACCGCCTGGATCGAGCAACCACAAGCTCTTAACTTCATGCGGGTATAGCGTGGCGTATGTCATCGCTATGTGGCCACCCATTGAGCTTCCACCTAAGTGAAAGCGCTCTAAACCGAGGCGCGCAACCAATTCATGCAAACGCTGCGCTTGAGCGATAGGGCTATAATCTGCACCTGTTGGCTTAGAGGATTCACCAAAGCCAATGTGGTCGGGAGCAATAACGTGGAAGTCACCTGTTAGGTAAGGGCTAACTTCGGTAAAGTTATCTTTATCGGCACCAAATCCGTGGAGTAATACCAGCGTTTCACCTTTGCCGCCTTCAAGGTAAACATATTGGTTGCCATCGGCGAGGGAAATGGTTTTGCGCTCAAGACCGGCGATGTCGCGTTTAAACTCGACAAGAAAAGTAGCTGTCTTTAACGGAGCAAAGTGAACGCTAGCAAATATTCCGATCACAGCGATCACTAGTAGTATTGTTAGGCTTTTAACCAGTTTCATCAGTAAACCTTATTGTTATCGATGGGTGGATAAACAGATGTGTAGTCACCTGTTAGGATTCGACGATGGCCAATAGTACTTAGGCGGTACTCGTAAACCCAGACCTTATTAGGCCATAGTTTGGCTTGATTGGCATGATTTGGTCCTTGTTGGCGCATATACACCTGAATTTCACAGCGTTCATATTCGTGCGGGAGCGGATCTTCTGCCCTACAAGCTTCATACTCATCCAGAATAGCCAATGCAGCTTGCGGGTTTTTTAGGCAAAACAATTCGCCAATGACTTGATCAGTAGGCTCTGTACTGGCTTGTGCACCAGGGTACCTTCCTAAATCAAATAACTGCGCTTGCCAAATAGTTTGCCCCATGGCTTCGCCGTATCGTTGTAAGGCGTCGTGGGCAATATTGCCGCCCTTCGGTAAATGCTGACTATGCTGCTGGCACTCGGGGCGAAGGGTGCCGTAAACAAACAGATATTCTTCGGTCATTTTGTCTGGCCTTTAGGTTAGAATGCGACCAATCGGTTAGCCGTATTGTCCTCTCTGATCTTGAAATTTGCCTATTTCGTATCGAATTGGCCTAGATCGAAAACCCTATGGTAGAGATTCTGTGACGCCTGCCTCATTTTATACAAAAGGGTACATGTGGTCGTCTGGGTGTCATGAATCGAGTGTTAGAGTGGCTTTCGTTTTGAAAATACCGCCAATATTATGACCAAATAAGAGGGCGCACAGATGTTGATTTCGAGATTGTTCACCATAGGAATAATGACGGCTGCAATCATGGCTTGCTCTAATGAGTCGACTGATGCCAATTCTGCGGTCATTCCTGAGCAATCTAGTAATTCGGTTACCAGTAACGCTCCTGTTTTAAAATCTCCAGCGGGTGTTTGGTTAATATCATCCAAGCTTCTCGAAACGAATACCAGCCCCGAGTTCGGTATTACTAGCAGTATCGAAAGCAAACAATTGGTCGTGCTAGAAGAAATTGGCGACGGTATTTTTCGTTTTCATGAGTGCGGGATGAACATCGATGTTGATTACGCAACAACGAAATTAGTGCAACGCGGTGAACGTTTATTCGATCAAGGTGCTTACCAAGATAAGCGTGGTGAAGTGCAATATTCCGAATCATATAAAATTGAGCTTGAAGTATTAAATGATCAATATCTCAATGGCGTATTGTTGGTAACCGACCAAGATAGTAACGGTGATTACAACGGTATCCAGCATGCAATGATTTCGGGTAATAAATTTAGTGATGTTGGCTCACTTAGCGAATTAACGGATGAAGATATTGCTCATGTTTTTGCTGGTGAGAAAATCAATAAGCAATCGACGAATGAGGCTCATAGCATTACGTGTTTAGCGTCGTCAAAAATAGAGTCTAACGGTACTAATAATTGGGATAGTGTTCCGCAGATGGTGCGTAACGTTATTAACGATGTACGTGACGAGCTAGATGCAATGCCTGTGGATGTTAATGCCAATAGCGCTGAAGAAATTGCTGAAGGTGAAAGCGGCAGCGACGAAACGAATCAAGTCTCTAGCTGGTAAACAGATTTCAGTCGATAAAAAAGGGGCGTTGCCGTGAGGTAACGCCCCTTTTTTTGCTAGGTGCTTATTCCCCAGCGTTAACCACTTCCATTAAGTCTACGTTTTGGAAACCACGAGGTAGCTTATTACCACGGCGTCCACGTTCGCCTTGATAATGTTCCAGATCAGAAAACTTCAACTTTAAGTGGCGCTTACCGGCGTATACCAACAAGGTATCGTTTTCATGGAAGGCGACTGCACTCACCATTAACTCTTCACGGCTGGCGGCGCGGGCACTGTTAATGCTGATCATTTTATTACCTTTACCGCGCGCCATTTGTGGTAAGTCCGCGGCTGGGAATACCAGCATGCGCCCTTCGTTGCTGATGGCGGCAATCCAGCATTTTTCAGGATCGGCTAACCGCGCAGGCGCAAGAATACGAGCATTATCAGGAATGGTAATCAGTGTCTTACCTGCCTTATTTTTACTTTGCATGTCGGCAAGGGTGGCAATAAAACCATAGCCGGCATCGGTGCTCAGTAAATATTGTTCTTCGTCTTTGCCCATCAGTACTTTTAGGAAGCTAGCGCCCGCCGGTGGATTAAGCTTGCCAGTGAGAGGCTCTCCTTGGCCGCGTGCGGATGGCAGCTGGTGTGCTGGCAGGCTGTATGAGCGACCGCTGCTATCGAGGAAGATCGCGTTCTGATTGCTCTTGCCTTGGGCTGCAATCATAAAGCTATCGCCCGCTTTATAGCTGAGATTTTCGGCATCGATATCATGGCCTTTCGCCGCACGTACCCAACCTTTCGCGGAGAGTACAACGGTGACCGCTTCTGCCGATACTAATTCAGTTTCGCTGAAAGCTTTCGCTTCGCCACGAACAACTACAGGCGAACGACGTTCGTCGCCATAGGTTTCGGCATCAGCGGTGATTTCTTTTTTAATTAAGGTTTTTAAGCGACGTTCTGAACCGAGTGTTTTTTCTAGATAATCGCGTTCTTTTTCTAATTCGTCTTGTTCGCCACGAATTTTCATTTCTTCCAATTTGGCGAGGTGACGTAATTTTAATTCAAGAATAGCTTCTGCTTGAATATCGCTAATACCAAAGCGTTCCATCAGCACGGGTTTAGGCTGATCTTCGGCACGAATGATTTCAATCACTTCGTCGATATTTAAAAAGGCGACTAATAAGCCTTGTAAAATATGCAGACGCGCCAGCACTTTATCTAACCGATATTGCAAGCGACGCCGTACGGTTTCGGTACGATAGCTTAACCATTCGGTTAACATAGTGAGCAGGTTTTTAACGGACGGGCGTCCGTCTAACCCAATCACGTTCATGTTAACGCGGTAATTACGTTCTAAATCTGTGGTCGCAAATAAATGTGCCATTACCGCATCAGTGTCGACACGATTCGATTTAGGAATAATCACTAGGCGAGTTGGATTTTCGTGGTTGGATTCATCGCGTAAATCGGTAACTAATGGCAGCTTTTTAGCCGTCATCTGTGCCGCGATTTGTTCTAATATCTTTGCGCCAGATACTTGATGCGGTAGCGCGGTAATCACAATGTCGCCATCTTCTACTGAGTAGACTGCGCGCATTTTTACGCTGCCTTTGCCTTCGCGGTACATTTTGCGCAAATCAGCACGGGGCGTAACGATTTCGGCATCGGTTGGGAAGTCGGGAGCAATCACATGCTCGCACAACGCATCGATATCCGCAGACGGATCATCCAACAAATGAATACAAGCGCTGGCCACCTCGCGCACATTGTGCGGCGGAATATCCGTGGCCATACCAACGGCAATACCGGTTGTACCATTTAATAAAATATTTGGTAGGCGTGCTGGAAGCGTAACAGGCTCATCCATGGTGCCGTCGAAGTTAGGCTGCCATTCAACGGTGCCTTGGCCCAGCTCAGATAGCAGCACATCGGCATACTTCGCTAATTTCGCCTCGGTATAGCGCATGGCGGCGAACGATTTCGGATCGTCTGGTGCCCCCCAGTTACCTTGGCCATCAACTAGCGGATAACGATAGGAGAACGGCTGCGCCATAAGCACCATAGCTTCATAACAGGCGCTATCACCGTGGGGATGATATTTACCCAACACGTCACCTACGGTACGCGCCGATTTTTTGTATTTAGCGGTCGACTTTAAGCCTAACTCGCTCATAGCATAGACGATACGGCGCTGAACTGGCTTTAAGCCGTCACCAACGTGCGGCAGCGCTCGATCAAGAATGACGTACATCGAATAATTGAGATACGCATTCTCGGTATAATGTTTGAGCGTCTGGCGTTCAACGCCATCGTCTGTATAACTGATCTGATCCGTCATAGGTCGCTTTTCATCGCTTCGTTTGATTCAGTTTATTCGGGCCTATTATTGAGCCGATTGTGACTCTACCCTGATTGCAACACAACCGTGCCGCATTGTTCTTTTATGCCAAACAGTGAACGTCATTGGTTAGTATTATATTTTGTTAAAAATTCTTCACCACTCAATGGATTGCCATAGAAGTACCCTTGCAACCAATCGCAACCCAAGCGATGTAATGTATCTTCTTGAATCTGGTTTTCTACACCTTCCGCAACCACTGATAGACCTAAGCTCTTTGCCATCATAATAATTGCGCGGGCGATTTCGTAGTCGCTGGATTCATCGCTAATATCGCGTACAAATGACTGGTCAATTTTCAATACGCTAACCGGCATTGACTTGATTTTGCTTAATGAAGAGTAGCCTGTACCAAAATCATCAATCGAGAATTCCACACCCATATTGCGCAGTAAATGGATCTGTTGAGTTACTTCGGTAATGCCCGACATCATTAACGATTCGGTTACTTCTAATTCCAACCATTGTGGATTGAAATTTAGATCATCTAATATTTTTGCCACGCTTTCTGCAAAGCTACCATTGATTTGAATGGCGGAGACGTTAACGGCAATTTTCTCTAAGGTTAATCCTTGGTCACGCCACGCTAAGAACTGTTCGCATGCTGAGCGTAAAACCCATAACCCTAACTCCATAATTAAACCGCTGGTTTCCGCCAGTGGGATGAATTCGTGAGGTGAAATGAGTCCCCGCAATGGATGAGGCCAGCGTAATAGGGTTTCTACTCGTAGCGGGTTCGATTCATTTTGTCGGAACTGAGGTTGATAAACCAAGCGGAAGTCGTTTTGCACTAAGGCATCACGTAAGTCTTTTTCGAGCGACATGCGACTGTGCATGTTGCGGCTTAATTCTGGTTGATACATCCAGCTGCGATTGCGGCCCAGTTCTTTTGCTTTGTGCAGCGCGACATCGGCATTGCGAATAAGCGCATCAACACTTTCGCCATGCTGTGGGGCTACGCTGATGCCTGCGCTGGCAAAAACACTGAGCAGATGGCCTTGTAAGCTGTAGGGTTGCGATATAACACTGAGTAGCTGATCGCATTTTTCATTAATGGTACTAGCGTCATCAACCTGGGTTAACACGACGATAAACTCATCGCCACCTAAGCGCGCACATATATCGGTATCGCGTAGATTTTTAGTTAGTCTGTGAGCGACATCTTTTAATAATAAATCGCCTACGGCATGGCCGATGGAGTCATTTATTTCTTTGAATTTATCCAGATCAATAAATAGTACGGCAACTGTTTTATTACTGCGTTTGGCTAACTGTAAGGCGTAGTCGAGTTGTTCGTTTAATAAAATACGGTTTGCTAAGCCGGTTAGCACGTCGTGATGTGCCATGTGCTCTAGATTTTTCTGCGCTTTTTTACTTTCCGTAATGTCGCGGCTCATGCCAAGAATGCCGGTGCATTGACCGTCTTTCGAATATAACGGCAACTTACGTGTTTCGAGTAATACCGGGCGACCGTCAGCATTGTGCAGCCATTCCTCGTGGATGCACTGGGCGCCGCGCTCAATGGTTTCCTTATCCCTTTGGCTGGCGAGTGCTGCGGTTGGGCTGTCGTAAAAATCGGCGTCGGTTAAGCCGTAAATTTCGTTGGCGGAGCGACCAATAAAACGTGCGCAATTTTCATTACAAAGCCGATAGCGGCCGTCGGTGTCTTTGTAGTACACCATATCAGGTTGCGAATCGAGGATATTACGAATGAGCTCAGTATGTTCTTTTAAGCGCTGATCACTGTCTTGGCGTCGACGAATTTGGCGCCAATAAAAAAACACAACAGAAGCACCCAGTATCACTATGGTAAATAGCAAAATCAACAAATCGGTGGGTAAGCTGTTATTTCGATCACCGTCGGCTACTGATGCGCCGGTAAATAAAGACCAGACGATCAGTAGCAGAGCTAATGGGGCGAACCAGCGACGTAAATGCACGATTTACAGAATCTCGATTTCATTGCCGCGTGCTTCTAACCACGATTTGCGGTCAGGTGCTCGTTTTTTGGCAAGTAACATATCCATCAGCTCGTTAGTACCATCGCCGGGTTCAATGGATAATTGAACTAAGCGCCGAGTATTCGGATCCATGGTGGTTTCGCGCAACTGCAGTGGGTTCATTTCACCCAAACCTTTAAAGCGCTGAACGTTGATTTTGCCGCGTTTATTTTCGGCTGCAATGCGATCTAGCACGCCCTGTTTTTCGCCTTCATCAAGGGCGTAATAGACGTCTTTACCGATGTCGATTCGGTATAGCGGTGGCATGGCAACATAAACATGCCCATCGGATACTAGCTTACGGAAGTGACGTACGAATAAGGCACAAAGCAGGGTGGCAATGTGCAAACCGTCGGAGTCGGCATCGGCAAGAATACAGACCTTGTTATAGCGTAGACCGCTCAGATCGTCTGTACCGGGATCAATGCCCAAAGCCACGGCTATATCGTGTACTTCTTGTGAGGCTAAAATCTCAGTGGAGTCGACTTCCCAAGTGTTCAGGATTTTACCGCGCAGAGCCATAATCGCTTGGAATTCGCGATCGCGAGCTTGTTTCGCCGAGCCGCCAGCGGAATCCCCTTCCACCAAAAACAGTTCACTGCGTTCGGTATCTTGGCCGCTACAGTCAGCGAGTTTGCCAGGCAGTGCTGGGCCTTGTGTAATCTTTTTACGCGCGACTTTTTTCGATTTACGCAAACGCGTTTGTGCACTGCTGATCGCCATTTCGGCTAAGCGTTCGGCTTCGGCGGTATTTTCATTCAGCCATAAAGCAAAGGCATCTTTAACGACACCTGAGATAAACGCCGATGCTTCGCGTGATGATAAGCGTTCTTTGGTTTGGCCAGCGAATTGTGGATCGGCTAGTTTAGCCGATAACACATAAGAACAGCGTTCCCATAAATCGTCAGGGGTCAGTTTGATACCGCGCGGTAGCAAGTTGCGGTATTCACAAAATTCGCGCAAAGCGTCGAGCAAGCCTGAACGGAAGCCATTAACGTGCGTACCACCTTGGGCGGTAGGAATTAAGTTAACGTAACTTTCCTGCAGCAGTTCGCCGCCTTCTGGTAACCAATGTACAGCCCAATCGACGCCTTCGTGGTTGCCCATCATCGAACCGGTAAATGGTGCTGATGGTAAAACTTCGTAGCCGGTTGAACTGATTTCTAAATAGTCGCGTAAACCATCTTCGTAATACCACTCGGCACTGTCTTCGGCATTCGGCGCGGTAAACTTGATGCGTAAACCTGGGCACAACACCGCTTTAGCGCGCAGTACGTGCTTAAGTCGTGCGACGGAGAATTTTGGTGAATCGAAATATTTAGGATCGGCCAAAAAGCGCACACTGGTGCCGGTGCGTTTTTTCGCACAGCTATCAACTACCTGCAATTCCATGGCTTTGTAGCCATCTTTAAAGCCGATGCGCTGCACTTGGCCATCACGCCAAATCGTGACTTCTAATACCTGTGAAAGCGCGTTCACGACCGACACACCAACCCCGTGTAAACCACCGGAGAATTGATAGTTGTCGTTTGAGAACTTACCACCCGCATGAAGCTGCGTAAGAATCAGCTCAACACCTGAAACGCCATGTTCAGGGTGAATGTCCGTTGGCATGCCGCGACCGTCGTCGAGTACCGTCATCGAGCCATCACCATGAAGGGTGACGTCGATAAGGGTGGCATGACCGGCTAACGCTTCATCGACTGAGTTGTCGATAACTTCTTGCGCTAGATGATTCGGTCGGGTGGTATCTGTGTACATGCCCGGACGTTTTCGTACCGGGTCTAGGCCGCTTAATACTTCAATGGAAGATGCGGTGTATTGCTTTGACATTCAGACCTCAGCCAGCAATCCATAGTGCTTGTTTTCCGCAGAGTATACCGAGGACCCGCCACTTGTGCAGCTTGTGTCGAGGATTCTGCACAATTGATCAGTTGAATGACGTGCCATTCTGGCGGGTTAAGGGTATTCAGGGTTGTAAACAGCGGCTTATATGGTGAAAAATTTGCGGTAGTCGTTCGATGAAACCTTCGAAACTATGAGAGCCTGCACCTTCAAGCCAAGCTGGGCTTGCTCGGTAAAGCTGTGCTGCGTGCCGATAGTCGAGGGTTTCATCACCGGTTTGTAGTAATAGCAGTAAGCGCTCGGGATGCATAACGGTATCGACATTTAATCTTCTCAGCTGATCGAGATGATCGGTCGTTAATTGATGTACTTCGCCCGAATAATAATGGGTGTGCGGTCCAAGGTAGTGCTCAAATAGCTCGAACGGCCGCACTGCTGGGTTAACGAGAACGGCAGGGACATTATTTTGTTGCGCCAACCACGTGGCGTAAAAACCACCCAAAGAGCTGCCAATGATGAATACCCGAGCATATTTGGCCTGAAGTTCGGCCAGTGCCTTGGCGGCAACCTCAATGGCATCCGCGGGAGCAAAAGGGAGCGTGGGAATGCTGAGCTGATGAATATCGAGATGCTGGTCGAAATAGCGGCTTAGCTCTTGAGCTTTTTGCGATTTTGGCGAGCTTAAAAAGCCATGCAAATACAAACAACCGAAGTGGTCCACTTGTGCAGGTAAGCCATCAATCGATACAACTGGCATAAGGACTAGTATCCGGTTTGCGAATGATCTACTTCAAAGTGAACGCCTTTTACTCGCTCTACGCCGGTATCGAACTTGCCATCGGCGTGTAATTCAAACCAACGATAGCCTGGATTTTGATCGTCGAGGGCGAAGTCATCTGAATTCGGTTCAAACTGGATGCAGGTCGAGGGCGTTGCCATTAGACGAATACCATCTTGCACGCCTTCTAGTGCCTGATGAACGTGACCCCAAGCGACACCGCGTACGTTATCGTGGCGGCCAAGTAGCTGCATGAATTCATGGCTGTTGCGCAATCCAATCGGGTCGATCCACGCGCAATTCATTGATACCGGGTGATGGTGTAAACAAACAAGCGTATGAAGGTCTGGTGCTTCAGTGAGTGTGTAATCTAGAAACTCAAGTTCTTCTCCCGCTAGTTCGCCAAATACGGCGCCTTCCACTTGCGAGTTGAGCATAATGATTTGCCAGTGTTCATTACGAATCACTCGTTGTAAGTGTTCGGTTCCCTGCGCCACTTTGCTCATTGCGCTCGGCTCGTCATGATTACCGCGTAGCCAAAATGCAGGGCGTTGAAAAGTACTCATGACATCGTGTAGGTGTTGGTAGGATTTCTCACTGCCATCCTGCGTGAGATCGCCGGTAACCAGAAAAGCGTCAAACTGTGGGTGCTGTTTACGAATGCTGTTTAACACACAATCCAAACTTTGCGACGTGGGCATACCGAGCAGGCGACCGTCCTCCGGACCCAGCAAATGGGTATCGGTAATTTGTATTAGCCGCAGCGGCCCGTTTGTCGTTAGCGTGTGCAAGATATCCTCCAGATACCCTTTGAATCATTCGTCGATAGTAACAAGATTCAGACTATGGGTATCGGACTCGGTTCACAAATTCAGCAATGAACTCACGTAAATATAGGAACCTGAGGGTTTAAAACGTCGGTGTGAACGAGAATGGAATGTTAACGTGGCCATGTCGTAAGCAGTGGTCGAGCCAATCAGCAAGAAAGCGATTGAGTTGTACTTTTTCGTCAGGTAGGCGCATTTGTGGATTCGGATACTGGTAGCGACCATCGAATCTATGCTGATTTTGATAGCTAAGCACTTCCGCCATGCTGGCGTCATGGTACAAGCGAACTTGCATCGAGGGTGGTTGGATCCAAGCGGGGCTTAGCCCTTCTTGAATGACTTCAAGCATAGTGGTGTAAGGGTGCTGCTCTTGTACCCGGATACGCACCTGCGCACGGTTTTCGGAATCATAGGTAATGGCAAATACGCGTTCGCTACCCTCTTCACTATCAGGAAGAAGCTTTAAAAATCGCACATAATTAGCTTCGCATAGGGCAGCTAACTCTTGTAGATCTGGCACGTAGCGTTTACGAATCACGATATCCTCGTTACCTTCAATGTTGTGAACACCTTGTTTTGTTACAGGTGGTCAAGCAGCCTATCGAATCCCTTAATCGCTTACTAGTGACAGAATGAATCGAACTAAGTAAGGCATCTCTTAGCCTTTAAGTGTCTATACCCCGTCAAATCAGTTTTGTTGGCAGCTAAGGTCTAGTCATGTGTTCATGGTGTATCTTCAGCCATTGCAGCGCAATAATGGTGGCAGCATTGTTGATAATCCCAGTTTCAACAGCCGACCAAGCATCAGCAAACGATAGGGTCGTTAAACGAATGTCTTCGTTTTCTTCCGCTAAGCCATGAATGCCGCCAACATCCTTGCTGTCGATAATTCCACAGTAAAGCTGAACCCTTTCACTGGTGCCACCCGGAGATACCCAATAGCGACATATAGGATGTAATTTTGTGAACTGGCATCCAGCTTCTTCTTCTGTTTCTCTCGCGGCCACGTCTTCGTAGCTTTCACCCTCTTCAACCATACCGGCCACTAATTCTAACAACCAAGGTGAACGCTCATCGGCTAACGCTCCTATCCGAAATTGCTCGGTGAGCACGACGCAATCGCGTTTAGGATCGAACAGTAGTACGCATACTGCCTCGCCTCGTTCGAATAACTCACGTTCGAAGCTTTCCGTCCAATCTCCGGCAAAGGTTTTGTGCTTGAGGCGAATTTTTTCAATAGCAAAGAAGCGTTTGAATAGGACGCTACGATCTTCAACTACAATATCAGCGGCATCAAATGTGGTGGGGATTTCTGCCATGCTTGACCTACCTATATTACTGAATAAGAATGTAAAACCCGACGGTGACAGCACTCTGTGTTCTTAAATGTGGAACAATCCTCGCCGGGTAGATTGGATTTTTTCTGGTAGAATCCAAATACTCTATTTTTACACCGCCCGTTGCGAAAGGCACTAGTATGAAAAAATTGCTTTCGATTACCTCAGCCCTGCTAGCGTCGACCCTTGCTAGCGCTGCTGACCTTAGCACCATTTATGAACAAGCAGCCAGTAACGATCCTGAAGTGGCCTCGGCGCGCGCTTCTCGCGAAGCGGATGACTATAACGTCATGATTGCTCGCGGTGCTTTACTGCCGCAGGCCCAGCTAAATTACAACATCAGTAAGATTAATTCAGAAGCTGAGTCAATCGACTTCACCACTGGTCAATCGGTCGATGCCAACAAAAATTATACCCTTAACGAGTTAGAGCTAGCGGCGAGCATGTCGCTGTTTAATTTGAATAGTTGGTATTCTTATCGGGCAGCGATTACAGGGAACAGAGGCTCGGAGCTTCAGTTGCAGTTGGCAGAACAACAGTTGCTGTTGCGCACAGCAGAAGCTTACTTTGATGTGCTGCGCTCACAAGACAACCTATCGACTGCGAAAGCAGAAGAAAAGGCCGTTAAGCGTTCACTTGAGCAAACGAAACAGCGTTACGACGTTGGCTTGATTGCCATTACTGAAGTATATGAAGCGCAAGCGGGTTACGATTTGAGCTATGTGAATCTGTTAGGTCAAGAAGCTGCGCTAGAGATCAGCTATGAAGCAGTCGAAAACCTAACCGGTGAGCGCTACGAAAGTGTTGCCCCCCTAAAAGAAAAAATAGTGATGGAGTTGCCTGAGCCTTCGGATCCGAATGAGTGGGTTGCTTCAGGCTTGAGCAAATATCCAAGTATATTGTTGGCTGAAAGTGGTCGGGATACGGTGCGCTTGCAGCGCAATGCGGCGCGTTCAAACCATTTACCAACGGTAAAATTAGTCGCATCTTATTCAGAAGCCGATCAGGCACCATTTGGTACCAGTGAAGACCCAACCGATAGCACTACAAAAGTGGTAGGGGTGCAGTTATCTGTACCATTGCTGGCTGGAGGGTCGTTATATGCACAGAGCAAGCAAGCAGCCTTGAACTATGCCGCTGCAGATTACGATTTAGAGAAGCAACGTCGTGATGTGAAGCAAAATATTCGTAGTCTTTATCACAAAGTGCGTACAGACGTGTTGAATATCAAAGCGCGTAAGCAGGCGATCAAGTCGGCTAAGAGTGCCTTAGATGCAACAGAAACAGGATATAAAGTGGGTACGCGTAACATCGTTGAAGTGTTGGATGCACAGCGTAATCTTTATCAAGCACAGCGCGATTATGCGAATGCTCGTTATGACTACATCATCAATTTGCTGAATCTTAAGTTCTTTGCCGGCACCTTGAATGAGCAAGATATTCAAATGTTGAACACTTGGCTGGATGCATAACTTAGACATTAATGTTTAAGATTAGAAACAAAAAAAACAGCGGCTTAGCCGCTGTTTTTTTATACCTATTAGTTGGCCTAGTGATTAGCCTAGAGCCTTAAAAATCCAGCCGCTATACCACTTAAGTGCTCAACGGCACCGCGATTCGCATCAACAGTTTGCTGAGCATTGCGGCCCATTGCAGCGCACCGTTCTGGGTCGGCCAGAAATGTCTGTAGAGCCGTTAACAAGCCGTCATCGGCATCGACGACCGCAAGCGCTTCCGCTTCCACTAAGGTGTCCACAATTGCAGCAAAATTGGTGTAATTAGGGCCAATCAACGTCGCTTTACCGAGCGCTGCTGGTTCAATCGGATTGTGCCCACCGCGTTCGATCAAGCTACCGCCCATCAGCACCACGTCGGCGGCGGCCAGTAACAGCAGCATCTCACCCATGCTGTCGGCGACATATACTTGGGTTGTTTTTGTTGCTGGGCCATTGCTGCGGCGTTGCACTCTTAGTCCGCGACTGCGTACTGCGTTGGTCACTGCCTCGAAACGTTCTGGGTGTCGTGGTATCAGCATCAGTAACAAATCTGGACAGGCTTTAAGCAGTTGCGGATATAAGTCTAAAAGACGTTCATCTTCGCCCGGATGACTTGAGGCTAAAGCCAGTACACGACGTTCGCTACCCCATTGCTGACGTAGCTCCGCCCCCTTAGCGTTAATACCTGCTGGAACAGTCACATCAAACTTAATACTGCCGGTGACATCGAGTTTATTTTCAGCAAGCCCCAAGGACAAAAAGCGTTGGCCATCATCCGCATTCTGCGCGGCCACAAGACTCAGCTGGCTGAGCATCGGTGCGGTTAGCTTATTAAATTTCTGATAACCCCGCGCTGATTTCTCCGATAGGCGCGCGTTTGCAAGCATTACCGGCACTCGGTGCTTGGCGCAGCTAGCCAGTAAATTGGGCCAAAGCTCTGTTTCCATAATAATTAATAAGCCGGGCCGTAACTTATGGATAAATCGCGTTAAAAATAATGGAACATCGTAAGGCAAGTACATGTGAAACACGCTTTCGCCGAATAGTCGTTTAACTTGTTCAGATCCCGTTGGCGTTGTGGTGGTAACTATCACGGGGACATTAGGATGTTGCAGCATAAAGCGGCGCACCAGTGGTGCAGCGGCTAAGGTCTCGCCGACCGATACCGCATGAATCCAGAGGCCATTTGCTGCAGGACGATGTGGGATGATGCCAAAACGCTCAGATATGCGTTGACGATAGCCGGGATTTACTCGACCACGCCACCAGAGGCGCGCAACAAAAATCGGCAGTAACAGAGTATAAAGCAGGGTGTATAAGTATCGAGGCACGATAATCCAAATCAACACAGGCGACGGGAGTCAAATCATAGCACAAGCCAATGTGAGTGCTGATATGCCTAGGTAATGAAACACTGAATAGCGGAACTGGCTAGATCAATATGTTAGACTGGCGCCTTTCAAAATTCGTGTGAAGTTAACGATGGATGTAACCATTCCCGATTTTCATCAAGCCCGTGTTTTAGTGTTTGGTGACGTAATGTTGGACCGTTATTGGCAAGGGCCGACCTCGCGTATATCACCTGAGGCGCCTGTCCCAGTGGTTAAAATTCAAGATATTGAAAATCGCGCGGGTGGAGCCGGTAACGTAGCTCTCAACATAGCGACGCTTGGCGCAGGAGTGGATTTACTCGGAATTACAGGTAATGATGACAACGGCTCTGCGCTTGCTGATATGTTGGCAAAATCTGGCGTCGATTGTAGCTTTCTCCATCATCCTCTGCACCCCACGATTACCAAACTACGCATTATCAGCCGTCATCAGCAATTGATTCGACTGGATTTTGAAGAAGCATTTGATGCGACCGATTTAAGTCATCTGTATGTCGATTTTGATCAGCGTATCAAAGGTGCGGGTGTCGTTATTTTGTCGGATTACGGTAAGGGGGCTTTAAGTAATCCGCAGCGCTTAATTGCAGTTGCGCGTGAGCAAAATGTTCCTGTCTTGGTTGATCCAAAAGGTACCGACTTCGAGCGCTATCGCGGTGCCACTTTAATTACCCCCAATCTTAGTGAGTTCGAGGCCGTTGTTGGTCCGTGCTTAACCGATGAGCAATTGGTCGCTAAGGGGCAGGAGTTAATTCAGCGTTATAATTTGCAGGCAGTATTGGTCACGCGTAGCGAAAAAGGTATGACTCTGATAGAGCGCGATGCTGAACCTTTCCACCTACCAACGCGCGCTCGTGAAGTGTTTGATGTTACCGGTGCCGGCGATACCGTTATTTCGGTATTAGCCGCGTGTTTAGCCGCAGGTCAAAATTTCCAACAGGCAACGACGTTAGCTAATACTGCTGCGGGTGTTGTCGTTGGTAAGTTGGGCACGGCAACCGTAACAACCGAAGAATTACGTCGTGAGTTACGCAGCGAGAGTCAGCAAGGTGCTGGTTTATTTGATGAAGAATCCTTAATGGCTTTAGTGCAAGAAGCGCGTGCGCGTGGTGAAACATTAGTCATGACCAATGGCTGTTTTGACATTATTCATCCCGGCCATGTGCAGTATTTAAAAGAAGCCAAAGCACTAGGTGATCGACTATTAGTTGCAGTTAATGCGGATGAGTCGGTAAGTCGTTTAAAAGGTCCAAGCCGACCGATCAATACCATTGATCATCGCATGGCGGTGTTGGCAGGGCTGGAAAGTGTTGATTGGGTTGTCCCGTTTACTGAAGACACGCCTGAACGCTTAATTTGCCGAGTATTACCTGACATTTTAGTCAAAGGTGGCGACTATAAAATTGAGCAAGTGGCCGGTGGCCAGTGCGTACAAAAAAATGGTGGCGACGTTATTATTTTAAGCTTTAAAGACAACTGCTCTACTAGTGCGATTGTAAAACGAATTCAGGAGACAGATGCATGATTATCGTGACCGGTGGTGCGGGTTTTATTGGTAGCAATATTGTAAAAACGCTTAATGAACAAGGCCGCACCGATATTATTGTGGTTGATGACCTTAGTGATGGTAAGCAGTTTTACAATATCAGCGATTGCGATATTGCTGACTATTTAGATAAAGACGATTTTTTGCAGCGTGTGCAATTAGATGACGGCCTGCTTGATGACGTTGAAGTGATTTTCCACGAAGGTGCTTGTTCTTCCACTACAGAGTGGAATGGCAAATTCATGATGGAAAATAACTATGAATATTCTAAAACTTTGCTACATGCTTGTTTAGAAAAAGGCATCGCCTTTTTGTATGCGTCCAGTGCATCTGTATACGGTGGCAGCGATGTTTTTAAAGAAGAACGTCGTTTCGAAAAGCCGTTAAACGTTTATGGCTACTCCAAGTGGCAGTTTGATCAATACGTACGCCAACTACAGTGCACTTATCCAGATAAAGTATTTCCAAGTCAGGTTGTTGGTTTCCGCTATTTTAATGTTTATGGTCCGCGCGAGCAGCATAAAGGCTCAATGTCATCGGTCGCTTTCCACTTTAATAATCAACTAAAAGACAACGGTATCTGTAAGTTGTTTGGTGGCAGCGGTGGCTATGGTGATGGCGAACAGCGTCGCGATTTTGTTTTTGTTGGTGACGTCGTCAAAGTCAATTTATGGTTTTGGCAAAACCCAACACAAAGTGGCATCTTTAACTTAGGAACGGGTAACTGTCAGAGCTTTAATGATGTCGCTGACGCCGTGATTAAGTGGCATGGTGAAAAAGGCCTGCAAGGTAGTAAATCGTATACGCCATTTCCCGAACATTTGAAGGGCGCATATCAAAGCTTCACTGAAGCAGATATTAGTGCATTGCGTGCTGCAGGCTATACCGATGCATTTGCTAACGTAGAACAAGGTGTGTTCGCCTACTTGGACTGGTTGAATGCCTAAATCTTTATTGATGCCCCAGCACTGGTTCGTGTGGCTGGGGCTGGGATTGCTGCGCGCTCTTACGTTTTTACCTTATGCTTGGCAGTTAGCGATTGGCCGCGTTATTGGTTTGTTACTGCATAAAGTTGCAAAAAGTCGGCGCCGCATTGCTGAACGTAATATTGAACTCTGCTTTCCGGAGAAATCAGAGCAAGAGCGGGCAATATTGGTTCGTCAGATTTTCATCGACAACAGCATTGGTTTAATGGAAACCATGATGGCGTGGTTTCGTGCTCCAGATTATCTACTTGATCGTACCGAGTTCATTGGCTTTGATCAGGTTAAATCTCACCTGGCTGAAGGTCGTGGTGTGATGCTTTTAGGCGCTCATTACTCAATGCTAGATTTGGCAGGTTCATTAACCACGAATATCTTGCCTGTAAGCGTGAGCTATCGCCCTCAAGATAATCCTGTCATGAATTATGTCATGGAACGCAATCGAGATCGTTTATATCAGCAATGTTTCACCCGTAAAGATATTCGTGGATTTATTCGAACGCTGAAAAAAGGCAATGTGCTTTGGTATGCTCAAGATCAAGATTTTGGACGTAAGAATAGTGTGTTTGTCGATTTCTTTGGTGTACCTGCAGCAACTATTACTGCTACTTCTCGAATAGCCAAGGCAGGCAACGCGGTTGTTATTCCAATGACCTACTTTCGTAAAGAAGATAATAGTGGTTATGTACTAACCGCTTATGATCCATTACCAATCCCTAGTGACGATGAAGTCGAAGATGCACGCGTAGCAAATGCTTTTTTAGAGAGCAGACTGCGTGAACATCCTTCTCAGTATTTATGGCTACATAAGCGCTTTAAGACCCGGCCTGATAAAAATGAGAAAAAAGGTAAGATCTACCAGTGACGGTTTTAAAAAACGCAGCTTTAAGCTGCGTTTTTTATTAGTCCTTGGCTATTGTTTAGGTATATGAATTTACGCAATATATTTCTTCAATACATTTAAGGCTTTTATTCTCTCTTCTGTCCACTGATGATTGAAACTCAATCTGAGGTTAGATTTGAATTGATTAGAAATTGAAAAAATAGGGCCGGGAATAATCGTAATTCCAGATCGACTAAGCTGGGAATATAACTGCATCGTATCGCAATGTTCGGGGAGTGTTACCCATAACGAAATTCCTCCTTCTGGTACAGTATAGTCAGCAAAAGACCAATTTTGGCACAGGTAAGTCAGTAACTGATCACGCTGTTGTAGTAGCGTCTGTTTTTGCCGACGAAGATAGAGGTGATAGCTGCCATCGGCAATGTAGTCACAGAGGCCTTGTTGGGTGCTACTGCTACTCGCTAACTGTGTTATCAGCTTTAATTTTATTATTTTTTCATGCCATCGAGCGCCCTTGATCCAACCGACTCTTAGATCGCGGCTCAGACTCTTGGAAAACGAGCTGCAACTAATGACGCGGCTATGTTCATCAAGTGCAGCCAGTGGTTGAGTGGCGCTATGAAATCCCATTTCTCCATAAATATCGTCTTCGATAACGGCAATATCGAATTTCTCGGCGAGAGCGAGTAGTTTAATGCGGTTATCGTTTGGCATAAGTGAGCCGGTTGGAGTAGAAAAGTTGGGCGTCACAATGATGGCTTTTATCGGCCATACATTTAAGTTTGATTCTAACGCCGCAATATCAATTCCTGTCGTGTATGAAGCTGGTATTTCAATGACTTTGAGTTGCAGTTGTTCTAACAGCTGTAAGGCGCCATAAAAACCAGGTGACTCAACCGCAACGACATCCCCAGCCTGACACGTAGCCATTAACGCGAGGAAGAGTGCATGTTGGCAGCCGTTTGTGATGCATAGCTCTTCTGGCTGCGCTGCACAGTCTCTTCGGTGCATCATTTCAGCCAACTGCTTGCGTAAGTGGATATCACCGGCTGGGACATCGTAATACTGATGTAAGTGACCTTTTTGTCTTCTAAGCGCTCGAGTGAGGCTTCGATTTAAGGCGACAATACTCGAAGGCTTTTCACCGTCGACGAAACTTGGCATCAGATCAAATGCCGCATTTTTAGACATGACGTCGATGAGCACATCACTAACGGTAATCAGCGTTGGCGCATTAGTTACTTGTGCTTTTGAAGACACTTTCACGGCTCTTTCGTGCGGAATAAAGTAGCCGGATTTAGGCTTGGCAATGACTAGGCGCTGAGCCTCAAGCCTATGTAGAGCATGCTGAACAGTCGCCTTAGAGACTTTGTGGTCTTCGCAAAGTTGGCGGATGGATGGGAGCCGAGCACCGCTCTTCCAACGGCCATTGGTAATGCCTTCTCTTAACCACGTTTCAAGTTCTAAATAGCGAAAGTTATTCATTCGTCCTCGTGCTGTCTAGTTCACCCTGCTCAACTGTACCTATTATTTATTCAGAATCTATACCTAATATAGGAACAATTAATGGTGTTTCATAGCGAGGTGGCCTGCAGCAGAGTAAAACGTATGACTAACATTCCTCTTTATAATCTTGATAGCCCCAAGCATATTGCGAATGGGACTATTCATGTACGGCTGGTATCTGGATTATTTCAGCGTCTGCGCTACTTAGTGTCAGCTCCATTAGTGACACTATTTGTCGTCATGGCTTGGGTTCAATACGACGGCAAACAGGCCATTCAGTTTTCGTTAGCAGAGCATCAATTACGAGTGTTTGCTTGGAGCCTTTCGTGGAACGATTTGCCTTTGCTGGCAGGGCTATTGATCGTCGCGGCACTAATATTGTTTGTAATGGCAATGACGATTGGTCGCGCTTGGTGTGGTTTTGCATGTCCACAAAGTATCTGGAGCTGGATGTTTATTCGGATTGAAGATTTTACTGAAGGTAATTCGCGTAAGCGGGCAAGAAAACAACCGTTAACATTCAATCGCATGATCAGAAAGCTAACCAAACATGGCTTATGGATAATTGTTTCTGCTGTAACCGCCTTTAGTTTTTCAGCCTATTTTTTTCCTAGTCGAGAGTTATTGCATGGGCTATTAACGTTTACGCTGCCAGTTGATGTCGCCGGATGGTTATTAATCATGTTCGGCTTAACATACTTAAATGCAGGTTATGTGCGCGAGAAAATATGCCTTCATGCTTGTCCTTACGCACGTTTCCAAAGTGTTATGTTTGATCGCGATACCTATACTGTTAGCTATGATGTCGAGCGAGGAGAGCCTAGAAACAAAAGTAAGGCTCTAGGCATAAAAGGGGACTGCGTAGATTGCACTTTATGTGTTCAGGTTTGCCCCGTTGGTATTGATATCCGCAATGGTTTACAAGCGGCGTGCATTGATTGCGGAGCATGCATCGACGCATGTGACAGTGTCATGCGTCACTTAGGTAAACCGAAAGGACTTATCCGATTTGCATCAGATAATATACTTACTGCTAGTAAAGCACGCTTCTGGCGTCCACGTTTATTTGCTTATTCAGCGGTTACTGCTGTGTGCATCGTCATCATAACGATAGGTTTTGTGAATAAAACCGATCTTCTATTCAATGTTCAGCGGGATAGAAATGAATTATATGTACTTCAAGCTGATGATAGATTGTGTAATTCATATCAGGTCAAAATAGAATCGTTTGTTCATGATTTAGATTCAGTAGAAATTACTGTAAATGGCTTAAACCAAGCGACGGTTGAGGGGGCCACCAATTTATCGGCACTAAGTGATAATGCACAGTGGCAACTGATAAAAGTGTGCACAAAGGAAGATCTGCCCTACCGGACAAAAATAAATTTTGTAGCGACGAGTGGAGAAAAATCCTGGCGACAGATCTCCACGTTTATTGCGCCTTCAACGTAAGCACTAAGAGAATTCAAACGTTAGTTATTTTGATACAGTAGTATAAATACTGCGATCAGTAATATGATCGAGACCGATTGCCAAAATACGACTGGGTTTCTCTCCAGTAAGGGCGGTTTTGTTTTAGTTAAAAAGGTTTTACTGGGATGGCGTAAATCGTAAACAAACTCAGATAAATCCTCATAGCGCTTGTAAGGATTGACGTATACGGCCTTGCGAATAGCATCGTCAATCCATGCAGGAATTTCGCAGTCATCGCTAATCAGTGATTGATACTTTAGTTTGTTTTGTGCTGTTTTACTTCTAGCTTTAGCGATATTCGAACCATAAGGTAACTTGCCTGTTAGCATCTGATAGGTGATCACACCTAATGAAAACTGATCGGAATAGATGCTGCCGTTCTCACCTAAAAAATATTCTGGTGCGCTGTATTGTGCAGTGCCTAAGATCAATGGCTGATCGATAGCGCTTTCCATCTCTTCTAAGCCAGCGACTAAGGTGGCACCAAAGTCGATGATCTTCACCGTACCGCTTTGGTCAATCATGATGTTATCGGGCTTTAAATCTTGGTGCAGCATTTCTAAACGATGGAATGCTCGCAGTCCTTTAGCTATTTGCTCAACAATGTCGCGCACGTCATCTAGGTTCGGCTTTGGGTTGTCACGCATCCATTGGGCAAGATTCTTACCTTCAATAAATTCCATTGCTACATATAAAAACTGTCGTTGGCGGGCATTGGCTATAGGCTTTAGTACATGAGCACTGTCTATTCGCTTAGCAATCCATTCTTCCATCAAAAAACGTTCTAAATAGGCGGGGTCGTTACGTAAATCAATTGAAGGAATTTTAAGAATCACGCGTTGGTCAGATTCAATATCTTTAGCCAGAAATACATGACTGCGACTCGTAGAATGCAAACCACGAATAATTTCGTAGCCATCGAATTCCATGCGAGCATCCAGCTCTGGCGGGAAAGGTAAGTCGGTAATTTGTAGTTGAACCTCGTTGAGACCTTGATCAGGCAAGTCGTCGATGCGTAATATCTGAATCGTGAGGTTGTCATCACTCTTGTTGGCAAGAGCTTTATCGACAATTGTTTGAGCGGCTAAGTCTAAGTTGTCGCCACTCTGTTTTATGCTGGCAATAATATCATTGGCACTGACGAATTCATGCACTCCGTCGGTAGCTAACATATAAATTTCGCCTTTGCTTACGGCAAAGGTTTGGTAGTCGATATCCAGTTGTTGATCAATGCCAAGCGCGCGACTTAAATAACTTTTGTCTTCCGATATCCACAGGCGATGATCGTTAGTGAGTTGCTCCATGGATGTATCATGCAAGCGGTAGACGCGCGTATCGCCAACATGAAAAACATGTGCTGTATTGGACTTGATTATTAAACAACTAAAAGTGCAGACGTAGCCCTTGTCTTTATCGTAACGATATTGACTTTGACGCGTTTGTGAGTGCAGCCATGAGTTTGTGGCGTATAAAACACGCTGTGCGGACTGCTTTACCGACCAAGTTTCGGAAGTACAGTAATAATCACTTAAGAAACCATTAATAGCTGCCGCGCTTGCTATTTGGCTGACGGTGCTACTGCTAATGCCATCAGCAAGAGCGATGACAATGCCTTTAGAGCTAAGCTGGGGTTCTTGCGGAATAGCAACGCCATGAAAGTCTTGATTGAGATCTTTAATGCCCTTATCTGAGCATTGTCCAACGGTTACTTTCAGGCATCTTTCCATCATTATTTCCCTAAGAAAAAAGCCCCAGTAATAACTTACTGAGGCTTTTAAGTTACCGTCTTTTATTTAAAGACAGCCCGCGTTCTATTAAGCATTACGCTTTGGCTTAGTCAGTACGTGAGTAGTGTATAGAGTTAGGCCAGTGAACGCCAAACCACCGACAAGGTTACCGATAGCGGTTGGGATTTCGTTCCAGATGAAATAATCAGCGATAGAGAAGTCGCCACCCATAATGATGCCAGAAGGGAACAAGAACATGTTTACTACTGAGTGTTCAAAACCCATAAAGAAGAACAACATAATTGGCATCCACATGGCCAAAACTTTACCGCTTACTGAGGTGGAGATCATTGCGCCCACAACGCCCATTGATACCATCCAGTTGCATAGCATGCCGCGGATGAAAATAGTCAACCAACCGTCTACACCATGTTCGGCGTAACCTAAAGTACGCGCTTCACCAACAGAAGCGATCTTGGCACCCACAGCACCTGGATCCGTGTTGAAGCCCATTGTAAAAACAAAAGCCATCATAAAGGCAACCGTTAAAGCACCGGCGAAGTTACCGAGAAAAACTAAGCCCCAGTTACGCAATATGCCGCCGACGGTTACACCTGGACGTTTATCTAATAATGCTAATGGACACAAGACAAACACACCGGTTAATAAGTCGAAACCCATTAAGTACAGCATACAAAAACCGACAGGGAATAGAATTGCACCGATTAAAAACACACCCGTTTGGACCGCGACGGTTACCGCAAATGCCGCAGCCAATGCCAAAATCGCACCTGCCATATAAGCACGAATTAATGTATCGCGCGTCGACATAAAGATTTTAGATTCGCCTGCATCCACCATCTTGGTGACGAACTCCGCTGGAGCTAAATAAGACATAGTCTCACCTCATAAGGTTATTAAAAGTTAGTCAATCGTTTGGACAGCTTGGCTCGGAGCCAAAAAAAACGGCGTCCTCCCACAAACAAAAATTGCTCGTGAGATGGACGCCGTTATCCAGAATTCTTTAAATTGTAAGAGCCGCCGTTGGCTCACTAGTTAACATCACTGCATGAGCTATGCCATGTTTAATAATAAGAAAAATCCTGAGTTATTCTTCGGATTTTTTGCGGATTGAGCCAATATTTCGTTTGAGTGCTTTGATTGCTGCACTTCTAAAGTGCAGAGTTCGTTGTTTGCGCTTTAGATTGGTTCGTATCTCATTCTGCGCTCGTGTCCGATTTTGTCCCGCTGACGCATTCAGTGCTAGATTCTCACTCATAAGATTTAAGAATAGTTGAAGATAACAACTATTCATTTCATCTATCTGAATCCTCTGCGTACACTGAATTCAATCATTGCTATCCACTAGGAGAAATCGAATGGATTTCCAGCACTCCCCCAAGGCTCAGGAATACATCAAACGCGTTTCTGAGTTTATGAAGAACGAGATTGATCCGATTGAAGAAAGCTACTTGCGCGAGTTGCACAGCCTAGACGATAAGTGGGTTGTGCTACCGATCATCGAGGAGTTAAAGGCAAAAGCGAAAGCCGCAGGCCTTTGGAATCTATTCTTCCCGAATGAATCTCACGGTGTTGGCTTAACCAACCTTGAATACGCACCGTTGGCTGAGATTATGGGGCGCTCGTTTATTGCGTCTGAGATCTTCAATTGCAATGCGCCAGATACCGGCAATATGGAAGTGCTAGAGAAGTACGGCACGGCCGAACAGCAAGAGAAGTGGCTAAAGCCATTGATGGCGGGTGAAATCCGTTCGGCCTTTTGCATGACTGAGCCCGGCGTGGCGTCTTCTGATGCCACCAATATGGAAGCAACCGCAATTGTTGAAGGCGACGAAGTCGTACTTAATGGTCGCAAGTGGTGGACTACCGGAATCGGCCATCCTAACTGCAAAGTCGGTATTTTTATGGGGTTAACCAACCCTGAAGCACATCGTCACCAGCAGCATTCTATGGTGTTGTTCGACTTTGACACACCTGGTGTGAAAATCGAGCGCATGCTGCCGGTGTTTGGTCACTACGATGAGCCGTTCGGTCATGGTGAAATGACATTCGATAACGTGCGCGTGCCGTTAAGCAACATGATCGCAGGCCCTGGCCGTGGTTTTGAAATTGCCCAAGGTCGCTTGGGGCCTGGTCGCATTCATCACTGCATGCGTTTAATTGGTGGGGCGGAGAAAGCGCTTGAGTTGATGTGTAAGCGTGCCGTTAGCCGCACGGCATTCGGTAAACCGATTGCCAATCTGGGTGGTAACCGCGACATCATTGCCAATGCTCGTATGAGTATTGAACAAGCGCGTTTGTTGGTTCTTAAGGCCGCGTGGATCATCGATAAGGTCGGCGTTATGGCTGCCATGAGTGAAATTTCGCAAATCAAAGTAATTGCCCCGAATATTGCGCAACAAATATGCGATGCGGCGATGCAGATTCATGGTGGCGGCGGTTTATCCGATGACTTCCCATTAACCGGTATTTACGCTCAGGCTCGCGCTTTACGACTGGCTGATGGCCCTGATGAAGTGCACCGTGGATTAGTAGCGAAGTTTGAACTGATGAAATATCGCAAATACATGGCAGAAAAGTAAGAATCAAACGGATGTGGCACAAACGGCTCTTAAGTAGCCGTTTGTTCGCGGACTAGAATGCGATACACCTCTGGTCGAAGCGTTCAGCGATAATTTAAATTAGGGTAAATATACAATGAAACACGTTTTAATTACCGGTGCCGCTAGCGGTTTAGGTCGTGCCTTAGCGCTGCGCTTTGCTAAAGCTGGAGCCCATATTTGTATCGCCGATATTAATGCTGACGGTTCGCAAGAAACGTTAGCCATGGTCAAAGCTGCCGGCAGCGATGGTTGGATTTATTCTTTGGATGTTCGCAGTCCTGAACAATGGCAAGCGCTAGCTGAAGAAGTGAGTCAGCGTTGGGGCAGCATTGATGTCGTCATTAACAATGCGGGTGTTGCTACTGGAGATCGTATTGATGCCGGTGAGTGGGCGTGGTGGGAATGGATCATCGACATCAATTTAAAAGGTGTGGCTCTTGGTTGTCGAACCTTTACACCTTTGATGAAAAAACAAGGTTCTGGCTACTTTATTAACGTTGCATCGCTTGCCGGTTTAATGGTGGCACCTTCGATGGCATCCTACAACGTGACAAAAGCCGGTGTTGTTGCACTGTCAGAAACTATGCATTACGAATTAAAACCGTACGGCATTGGCACTACTGCATTATGCCCGGGCTTCTTCCGCACCAATTTAAATGTGGGAATGAAGACATCTGATCCGGATATGTTGAAATTCGTCGATAAAGTCTTCGAATCATCCGCTTTAGATGCTGATGATGTAGCTGATGCGGCTTACGTCTCGATGCAGAAAAATGAACTGATTTGCAATCCGCATCCCGTCGGTCGTCGTGCATATTTTGTAAAACGCTTTCTGCCTTGGATTTACCGTAATCAAATCGGCAAGATGGCTGAAGCATTGAAAAAGCGTGAAGAGCGCAGGAAGTAATAATATGTCTAAGGAATATATCGATCAGGCCAAGGCCTTACGCGATAGCGACAGTTTTAATGTTGAAGCGCTAAATGCTTGGTTGCAGCAGCAGGTTGACGGTTTAAGCGGTACGCCAGAGGTTCGTCAGTTTTCTGGTGGAGCTTCGAATTTAACCTATCAATTGAGCTACCCTGCGCAAGCGGATGGCAAGCCAGTCGATTATATTATGCGACGTCCTCCGTCGGGCCATAAGGCCGCCGGTGCTCACGATATGAAGCGTGAATATAACGTCATGGCGTCGTTAAAACCTGTTTATCCTTATGTTCCACAAATGATTGCTATGTGTGATGACCAAAGCGTTATCGGTAGCGATTTCTACGTTATGGAGCGCCTAGTTGGAATTATTCCTCGCGGTAATTTACCGAAAGGTATGCAGCTGAGTGCAGAACAAGCACGAGATCTATGCATTTCCACGTTTGACAAACTTATCGACTTGCATCAAGTGGATTACAAGGCAGCGGGTCTTGATTCATTAGGCAAAGGCGAAGGGTATGTGCAGCGCCAAGTTGAAGGCTGGACGAAACGCTATGGTAAATCGAAAACATGGAATGTTCCCAGCTTTAAAAAGACCATTAAATGGTTGCAAGAGCACCAGCCGAACGACGTAGCGACGTGTATTATTCATAACGATTTTCGTATGGATAACGTGGTTCTTAATCCCGATAATCCGGGTGAAATAATCGGTGTTCTTGATTGGGAAATGGCAACCTTAGGTGATCCTCTTATGGACTTAGGTGGTGCATTGGCTTACTGGATACAAGCTGACGATGACTTCGTCATGCGATCAGTTCGTCGTCAGCCGAGCCATTTGCTAGGTATGCTAACGCGTAACGAAATCGTTGAACATTATTGCCAACGTATGAATCTCGATAAAGCAATGTGGCCTTTTTATGAAGTCTTTGGTTTGTTTCGCTTAGCGGTTATTGCGCAACAAATTTATTACCGTTATCACCATAAGCAAACCGATAATCCAGCCTTTAAGAATTTTTGGATTATGGTGAATTATTTAAACTGGCGCTGTAATCGCATTATCAAGCGCAGCCAATTACCAAAGGCTGGCCATTAAATTATGGCCAGCATCTATCTGGTACGTCATGGTCAGGCGGGTTTTGACAAATTAAATTATGATCAACTGTCCGAATTAGGTTTTGCTCAAGGCGAGCTAGTCGGTAAGGCACTGGCTCAGCGCGGCATTGAAGCGCCAATGGTTGTGCATGGCGCCATGCAGCGCCATCGCGAAACGATGCAATCGGCGCAGCGGCATTGGCATAGTTTTGGGCCGATTGTCGAAATGTTTGGGTTTAATGAATTTGATTCAGACGATGTTATTGCTTGTGCTTTTCCGCACTTTAAACATAAAGCTGCGTTAGGCGCTTGGTTGCTGACACAAAAAAATCGTCGTAAAGCATTTCAGGAATTATTTGCAAAGGCTGTAGAACGTTGGACGTCGGGCGAGCACGATGATGATTATATCGAATCGTGGAATAACTTTACTGGGCGTTGCACTCGGGCTTTAGAGGATCTAATAACTAATGCTGCGGGCAAAAATGTTGTGGTATTTACCTCGGGTGGCCCCGTCACTGCGATTGCCCAACACTGTTTGGGATTAAGCCATGACAAAGCGTTCGAATTAAATTGGACCTTGCTCAATGCTGGAATATCGCAATTACTCTATAACCGCGAAGGCAAAGTTAGCCTAGCCTCGTGTAATGAACATCATCACTTAGCCAGTGCTGGTAAACAGTATCTGACCTATCGTTAAAACTAGGAAACATATATGAACCCAACGAGCTTATTTGATCTTACTGGCCGCGTAGCTTTGGTAACAGGCGCTAGCCGAGGCATTGGTGAAAGCATTGCAAAATTACTCGCCGCTGCAGGTGCGCATGTGATTGTTTCTAGTCGTAAGATCGACGATTGCCAAGTGGTTGCTAATGCCATTAACGAAGCCGGTGGCAGTGCAGAAGCCTTGGGGTGCCATATTGGTGAGATGGATCAGATTGAAGCGTGTTTTAGCGCGATAGAAGCTAAGCATGGCAAGTTGGATATTTTAGTTAATAACGCTGCTGCTAATCCATATTTTGGTCATATTTTAGATACCGATTTGGGCGCTTACAGTAAAACCGTTGATGTAAATATTCGCGGTTATTTCTTTATGTGCGTTAAAGGCGGTAACTTGATGAAGAAAAATGGCGGCGGCACTATTATCAACGTTGCTTCCGTTAATGGCGTTGTGCCGGGTGATTTACAAGGTATTTATTCCATTACTAAATCTTCAGTTATAGCGATGACAAAGGCGTTTGCAAAAGAATGCGCGCAACTGGGTATTCGTGTGAACGCCTTGTTGCCCGGTTTAACGGATACTAAGTTTGCCAGTGCGCTAACAAAGAATGACGCTATTTTGAAACATGCAATGATGCACATTCCGATGAAGCGTGTTGCCATGCCGGAAGAAATGGCGGGTACGGTTTTGTATTTAGCATCAGATGCCGCAAGCTACACAACAGGTACTTGCATTAATGTCGATGGTGGTTATTTGCTGGTGTAATCTGGTAGCCTAAACACTCCAATAGAAGCTGAGCGTCATTAGATCCTCAGCTTTTTTTATAAATAAAAAAGGGACATTATGCGATCACTAACCTACGTCGCCGTTGGATTTGGCGCAATTATCGGTGTGGCTTTATTGCTGCCTTCTCCGATTAACTCTGCGGCGACGACACCCTCAACGCCCCAATTGCTGGACGGTGCCTATGCGCCTAACGACATGTTGCAGTCGGCACAAATGACTCTTCTTCCAGCAGGCGTGCATGGTGGTGAAGATGTCGCACTCGATAGCAAGGGCTGTCGTTACACTGGTGTCGATGATGGCAGCATTCTGAAACTCTGCACTGGCGGTGAGGAGGCTGATCGTTGGCAAACGGTTGCGAATACTCAAGGCCGTCCCCTTGGGCTGGCCATGACGCCGAGCGATGAACTTATTATTGCCGATGGTGTTCGTGGTTTATTGAAGTGGACGCATGAGGGGACATTGCAAGTATTAGCAGACCATTATCAGGGCGAGGCATTAGGCGTTGTTGATGATGTTGATATCGGTAATGACGGTACGATTTATTTCTCGGATGCTAGTACGCATTGGCCATTAGCGCAGTATTTAAATGACGCACTCGAAGCCCGCCCCAGTGGCCGGTTATTTGCGCTTAAACCGAGCGGAGAATTAACCTTGTTGGCGGATGATTTAGCCTTTGCAAATGGTGTCGCAGTGAGCAGCGATCAGTCATTTGTGTTGGTCAATGAAACCTATCGTTATCAAATTACCAAAGTGTTTCTAACAGGCGATAGAAAAGGCGAGAAAGCGATTTTTGCTGATGGATTGCCGAGCATTCCCGATGGCATTGCGCGTGCTGCCGATGGCAGTTTTTGGGTAGCTATGTATGCTCTGCGCAGCCCCGTTTTAGATGCGCTGCATCCGTATCCTTGGATAAAAAATCAGATGGCCAAATTACCCAGTTGGCTATTACCTGTGCCACCTGCGTACGGTTTAATTGTACATTTTTCTGAGCAAGGCGAAGTATTGCAAAGTTTACATGACAGAGCGGCGGTTACGGTGGGTAACGTGACCTCGGTACAACCTGAAGACGATGGTTTACACCTAGGCACCCTGCATTCAGGTGCCATTGGTGTGCTTAGATTCTAGGCTTATGAACAATCAGTTTGCGATAGAGTGGACTGATTGTTTGCTGTTATCTTCCTCTGTGCCGTTACTCTCTTCCGCGTTGTTGTTGGTAATTGGGCGGCTTTGAACGCTGGCAGCATTACTGTTAAAACCACCGATCACACTAATAACAAAATCGACATTAGCGCGGTCTGTATCCGTCAGTTCAATTATTTGTTCTGCTCCTAAGCTCGGGTAGGCACCACAAGTTTCCCCGCTTTGGCAAATCAACAAATCGACATCAATATCAGAACCCGCATTAATGATATAACGACCGGGTTTTAGGTCGGTGAATTTATAATTACCGTTGCTATCACTTTGTGTCTCGGCGACAACATCTTCGTTTTCGCTGTCGGCATCGAGTAATAAAATGTACTGCTGCGTCATGCCACCACCGCTCACGACCTCACCCACCTGCATAGTGACGCTGATTGACAAGGGATAACCGCTGTCGGGGGTAACCGTAATTGTTGCGTCATAAATACCATCGATCAAGTTGGTGCGGTCAAGGGTGACGTTGTAGCTGCCCAGCCCATTAGCATCGACGCTACTCGACGATACTGTTAGCCAGCTAGCATCGTCAGTGACGCTAGTGATCATAGGATCGGTAGAGTCTTGGTTGGCATTGCTAACGATAAAATTAGCGCTGTCATCCGTACCTAAGCTGAGGCTATTCGGTGAAGATTCCAACACGGGAGTGGAACTGCTAGTGCCGCCAATATTTTGTGCCGCGACAACTGCTTTATAGGCATTGATAACGCCGTATCCAAATTCGTTATTACGTCCGCTTTGATCTGTTAACTCTCCTGCTGCAAGCGCATTATCGACTTGTACGGGTGTTAGATTGGGATTGACGGCTTTCATCAACGCCAGCACTCCAGCCACATGCGGGGTCGCCATTGAGGTGCCCTGTTCTAAATAGTAAGAGGCAACACGAGCGCCACTGGCATCATTGACGGAAGTACTTAATACGCCATCGGATTGTCCATCGGCATTACGATCAGCCGTTAGATCACCTCCAGGTGCTGCTACGTCGATTTTACTACCGGAGTTGGAGTAATAAGCGATATTGCCATCAGGACCGATGGCGCTAACCGATATCACACCATTGTAGGAGGCGGGATAGGATAGCTCGGAGCTGCCATCGTTACCGGCAGCTGCGACAATGATGACACCTGCATTACGCGCCGCGGTAATGGCATTTTGCTCGGCGGTTGATGCACCGTAGCTACCTAAACTCATATTGATGATGTCGGCTTTCTGGTTGGGCACTGTGCCGCTATTGTTACTTAACCCTGCTGCGTAGCGAATCCCTTGGATGATATCGCTGGATTCCCCACCTTGGATGCCGAGCACGCGCACCGGCATAATTTTAGCGCTCCAGCTCACACCAGCGCCGCCGGTATTGTTGTTGGTTTCCGCTGCGACCGTGCCACTGACATGTGTTCCGTGCCACGAGCTACCGCCCCGCTGAGTGCTGTCACCGGGGTCATCGGGATTGCTATCGATACCATTACCGTCATTGGCATTGGTTTTGTCAGAAATAAAATCATAGCCACTCACTAGCTGGTTGCTTAAATCGGGGTGCGCGAGAAATACTCCAGTATCGAGTACGGCAACAATGACATTGCCGCCGCCAGCACGGCTGCCAGTGGTGATATCCCATGCTTGAGGCAGGTTGATGTCGTTGTAGTGATATTGATTACGATATAAAGGGTCGTTGGGTGTTCGCAGCGCATGGCGAATATAGTTTGGCTCAGCAAACTCAACGTCTTCGCGTTCGTTTAAGCGTTTGATATCAATCAGGGTTTGCCTTGCGCGAGCTAGCTCAGGATTGAAAGCTTGTAGTGGTGTTAGCGCCGCGGCTTGAATGCGCGCCATTTTAACCTTGGCCGGATACTCGCTGGAGTAATGGTCGGCATTCAACCGCGTTGTACCTAATGCACGGCTGTGCGTTTCTGCTGACGCCTTTATACCTGATAGGGCTTTCGCATTAGCCGCTGAGCTATTGTCCTTCCACTGCACTATGGCTTGATCGAGTACGAAAGGCGTTAAACTATTGCTATTGGATGCACTGGTAATACTGGTATCTGCTGGTTGAATACGTAGTACGTATTTAGAGATGCCGCTATAAGCATAAACATTGATTAAATACTCACCATCGGCAGGAACGATGATTTCTTCAAACTCAGATTCATTGAGTGAGCTTAAAATTGAGGTTTCTAGAGGAGGTTTAAATAGATAAAGATCTAAGTCGCCACTGTACGCCGATCCGGTATTATTACCTTCATAATCAACCACTTGCAGCGTTATTTTTTGCCCCGCTTGGAGGCTAACCGAGAAGTAATCATCTTCATCGGCATCGTTATTAAAACGCTCGTAATCGCCGGAATCACTGGCGGCTGCAAAAGTCGGCACCGCCGAGGCAAAGCCATGTACCGTCACGCGGTTAGGGATACTTTGTGGTGTCGATGGATCATTGTTAGACGCATAGGTTGCCAAGCTATCGTTAACATCGGAGTCGGTGACTGTGTTAACCGGAATACTTAGCTGGCCCGACAAGCTTAAGCCAGAGTCGCTGCTACTACCGCCACCAGATTTACAGCCGATAAGTGCGCAAGCTAAGGCAATCGAAAGAGTGATACGAGCGGGTGTAATCATTAACTTCTCCACAAGCTTGGCGAAACACTTAAGCAAGCTCGGTTATATGACATACGTCTTAACAGAGGAATTGGATGCCTTTCCCTCATGATATCTATACGTAACAAATTGAATAACTGTTTCAATGTTAGGCATTTTACCGAGCTGGCGCAGTATCTTTTTGGGTTTTATCCTTTTTTCATCAGCCTTTTGCCTTATGGCACTTCTCAGTTGCTTTTATTAGTCTGAATAAAATGACGCCAGCAAGGAATGCCAATGTCACTCGCCAAGGTCTATACCCGCGCACAATTGGGTATTGAATCGCCTCAAGTCCAAGTTGAAGTTCACCTATCGAATGGTTTGCCATCGTTGAGTTTGGTCGGGATGCCCGAGACCGCCGTGCGCGAATCAAAAGATCGCGTGCGCAGCGCCATCATTAACAGCCAGTTTGAATTTCCAGCGAAACGCATCACGATCAATCTCGCCCCTGCGGATTTACCCAAAGAAGGTGGTCGTTATGATTTGGCCATTGCTTTAGGCATACTCGCCGCTTCCGATCAAATCCCCGCCGATGCTTTAGAAAAATACGAGTTTATTGGTGAGCTGGCCTTAAGTGGTGCTTTGCAGCCGGTATCGGGCGTTTTGCCATCGGCGTTACAGTGCACAGAAAAACAACGGATTTTAATACTGCCAGCAGGTAATGCGGCTGAAGTAAGTTTGTGCAGTACTGGTGATTACCGTATCGCTTCTGGGTTGAGCGAGGTAACGGCGTTTTTGCATGGCCAGCATCAGCTAACTCAGGTACAGCCTAACCTTGATGCTTTCGCATTAACGCGCTTGGGAGACGATTTGCAAGATGTTCGCGGTCAGCCACAGGCCAGACGGGCGTTAGAAATAGCCGCAAGTGGGCAGCATAATCTTCTGTTTATTGGCCCTCCAGGAACGGGCAAAACCATGCTCGCCAGTCGTTTGCCGGGGATTTTACCGCCAATGACCGAAGACGAAGCCTTAGTCTCAGCATCGATTTATTCGATTAGTCATCAAGATGATGGCTGGAAGCAACGTTGGCGTCAGCGCCCATTTCGCGCACCGCATCACACGGCATCTGGGGTTGCACTGGTGGGCGGTGGAGGAAACCCTAAGCCGGGAGAAATATCGTTAGCTCATGGCGGCGTACTCTTTCTCGATGAATTGCCTGAATACAGCCGCAAAGTACTGGATGTATTGCGCGAACCACTCGAAAGTGGCCGTATCGTTATTAGCCGAGCGAATCGTTCCATCACCTTCCCAGCCCGATTTCAGCTCATCGCGGCCATGAATCCATGTCCTTGTGGTTATTTCGGTGATCCGTCGGGGCGTTGCCATTGCAGCCAAGAGCAAATACGGCGCTATCAAGGGCAAACGTCTGGGCCACTGCTTGATCGTATTGATCTGCACATTGAAGTGCCTCCGCTTCCTGTGGCTGTCTTGCAACAAGCGCCGCCGTCAGAGCCAAGCGAGCAGGTGCAGCAACGGGTGATCGCGGCGCGCGCGCGTCAAATACAACGGCAAGGCTGCCCTAACGCAGAATTATCGGGTGCAACGCGTGATCGCGTGTGCGCGTTACGAGAAGATGATCAAACGTGGCTGTTGGATACTATCGAACGACTGCAATTATCCGCTCGTGGCTATCACCGCTTATTAAATGTTGCCCGCACTATTGCCGATTTGGCCGAAGCCGAGCATATCGAGAAAATTCATCTTATGGAGGCCTTAGGCTATCGCAGCTTGGATCGTTACCGGCAGGTGACTTGATGTATTTATGTTTTTAAACTTTGAGCGTAATTCGGGTAATAACGTAAAGATATAAACTTTGATTGGGAGTGATTCTTTTGCTATTAGCGTGCAGATTTGTTTTTGTTTTGCGTTAATCTGTACCTTATACCAATGTTGCTGCGTAAAGAGCACTTCATGTTAAACTCGAATTTCGGTAAATCGGGGGGCTTTACAATGCCAAACAAACCTATCACCAGTGAATTTTTAGCTGCTCAGGCGGCTGGATCGTGCAGGATCGAGGGGCTAAAGGTTTCTGCTGAAGAAGAGCGGCTGATGAGCGACATTATCGCCGGTAGGGTTGATGCCGAAGCTGAAATTGAAAAAATTGTTCAAGCCTGCAAGGCTACAAATAAAAATGCGACTTGATTGATCTGAAGGAACCCAACGCATGGAAGCTTATTCACAATACGACTTATCTGAACACGATCCGTATTTAATTAACAATTCGTCATGTTTAAAAAATTTATTAGGGCATACGAATACCACCTCTCTTAATGAAGCCGAAAGGCGTATTACCCAGCAGACATTAGCGCAGTTAATAGCTTCACCCGTTCAGCCTTCTTTTGATTTGAAACACTTAGCTGAAATACATCGCAGAATTTTTCGCCATGTTTACCCGTTTGCTGGAGAATTACGAAAAGTAGAGATTGGCAAAGGGAATAAACTTTTCTTACCGTATGCTTTGATTCATCGCGAAGCTGCTGCTTGCTTCTCGCAATTGATGACTGAAAATTATTTACGAGGCTTAGACGCTAATACCTTTGGGCAAAGAGCTGGTTTTTATTTGGGTTGGATCAATAAGATACATGCATTTAGGGAAGGGAACGGGCGAACGCAGCGTGTCTTTATCGATCAGTTAGCTAGTCAAAACGATTACTTCATTGAATGGTCTTCAATTAGCGGTCAGGCGATGGCCGATGCTAGTCGATCAGCCAGAACTATAGATGTCAGTGCTAGAGATCTTGGACGTCTTTTATCTATGAATATTGTAAAGAGGGAATGGTAAACTTTGTAAAGTTGCGTTCTACCGAGACTAGACCAGACTAAAAAGACAGTTCATCTTTTTTTGTAGCGTTGGAGCACTTGATGCGCGACTCTGATTCGGTAAAGCAATTGGTTATTTTCTTGGCTGTTACAGCTGTTATTGTTGCGGGTATGGTGTATTACCACAAAGTAACGCCTAGCCCATTTGATGCGAAGGCTTTCTTCGGTGAAACGGGAGCTGTTCCTGTTGTTCCCTTACCCGCAGCGCCTAAAACAGGCACTGTTGCCCAGATCCCTCGCTCATAACTAGTTCGCCGTCAATACGTTCGATGAGGTGATCGAGAGACATAGGTTGGGCGTATAAAAAGCCTTGAACCCGATCACAGCCAAGAGTGTGAATTACCTCTAAGCATTTGCTGTCCTCTACGCCTTCTGCCGTTGTTTCTAAGCCTAAGCGCCGCGCTAAATACAACATAGAGCTAACGATATGTGTTTGCGGGCCGTCAGAACCTAACGGCGTTACAAACGCACGATCGAGTTTTATGCCAGTTAGTGGCAGCTCGTTTAGGTGCGAGAGTGATGAAAATCCCGTACCAAAATCATCCAATACGATATGAACACCCGCCTGCTTTAGTGTGCGCAAATTTAGCAGTGACACACTGGCATCCAGCATCATGGCGGTTTCGGTTAGTTCTAATTCTAAACAGGAAGGCGGTACGCCGTTCTCTTCCAGAAGACTGAGAACTTTGTCGGCGTAATCAGGATCGGCGACTTCGGGGAAGGACACATTCACCGCCATGCGCAATGAGTGTCCGCGCTCAGCAAGTCGATGCCATGCTTTCAACGTTTCGCTCAAGGCCCATAAGCCCAAAGTCCGAATTAAACCGGCCATTTCAGCATCGCGAATAAATACCGTTGGTGGCACAACCCCTAACTCTGGGTGCAGCCAGCGTAATAGGGCTTCTGCCCCCACTAACTTTCCACTCGCGGTTTCGAATTGTGGCTGAAATTCTAGGTAGAACTCTTTGCGTCTTAGCGCGCGGATTAAATCAGACACGACCAAGCTCTCAGATGTACTCAGTGACCGCGTACCTATGCCGCTTTGCATCATGCGCTTGTGTTCAATTTGCTGCACACAGGCTTGTAGTGTTTTTCCAAGGTCATTATAGCTGTGCAACATCAAGGGATTACTAAGGAAAGACGTCCACAGATAGGCACTGTCGTCTTCATATGAGGCAAGCCAAGATTCTGCCAATATTGCTTGTTGGGTGCTCACCACAACAAACTGATCGTCTAATAATTTGCCGATTAGGGCGTCGGCTGGTGCATTTGAGCGCAGACGATGTTCAAACGCTTGTTGGGTGGCAAAGCGCAGTTCAGCACTATCGCCGGATGCTGCGGGTCGCCATCGACAACTAACCACCTGCAAAAATAGATCGGATTGCTTCTCTAAGCGGATGCGTAATTGTCGCAAGAACATCTGGCGCGTGAGTAATGGGCACTGCAAGCCGAGAGCGCTCGTACGTAAATCTTCTAAGCCATGGTTGATTGATGTCGGTGATAGTTGGTCTTCATCTAGCCACACGCTCGCGTCAGGGTAATAAGCGCGTTCTGTAGGGCGACCTATGATCAAGCAGGCATGGTGGCTGCTCATTTCTTGAATACGATCACGTAAATTAGGTGAGTCATGAGGTGCGATTACAATAACCATATGGCCATTTGGAATCGGCATAAAGGCGTCGAACATGCCACTACGAATGGGATGCGCAGCGGCCCCTGGTTGCTCACTTAACCATTGAATCAAGGTTGAGGATACGGGACGTTCCGTCCCTAGAACCAATAGGTCGAGTATTGTGTGGTCTGGTAGAGACACCATAAGAAAACAATAAAACCGTAATTAAATTAAAGGCTCCTATATGTATAGGTCATTAGCGCGACTCTTGCCGTTGGATTGCGAAAAAATATGAAAACACGAGGGTCGCTGGGGCGTTTTTGCTGCCGAATGTCAGGTCTTGTTAGTAAAGGAACGATTTAATCGCGGTCGATAACTGCTAAAATCCCCGGCCCAGAGAGAGGTATGTCCGTGGTCGATCTAAGTCAACTCAATCCCCGCCAGAAAGAAGCAGCCAAATACATCGACGGTCCACTGTTGGTGCTGGCCGGTGCGGGTTCGGGTAAAACCAGCGTGATCACGCGTAAGATTGCCTATCTCATTGGTGTTTGCGGCATTAAGCCGCACCACATCGCGGCGGTGACCTTTACCAATAAAGCCTCGCGCGAGATGAAAGAGCGGGTCAGCGCCTTGGTTGGCAAGGGCGGAGCCAAAGGGTTAACCGTCTCTACCTTCCACAACCTCGGTTTGAACATCATTCGTTTTGAGCACAAAACAGCAGGCTACAAGCCGGGCTTTTCGATTCTTGATCAAGACGACTGCAAAGGCATTATCCGCGACGTTATGCACCGTGAGCACGGTGACGATGGCGATATGCTCGACATGATTCAGAGCGCTATTTCCAATCTGAAAAACGATCTTATTACTCCTGAGCAAGCGGTCAACATGGCCCAAACTCAGCAAGATTCGCTGATTGCGCAAACCTATTCGGTTTACCAGCGCATGCTCAAGGCCTACAACGCGGTCGATTTTGATGATTTGATCATGGCGCCAACCGTGTTGTTTATGAATAACCCGGAAGTATTAACACGCTGGCAGAAGAAGATTCGTTACTTGCTGGTGGATGAGTATCAAGACACCAACACCAGTCAGTATGAGCTGGTTAAGTTACTCGTGGGTCATCGTACCGGTTTGACTGTGGTTGGGGATGACGATCAGTCGATTTATGCTTGGCGCGGCGCTAAGCCAGAAAACTTGTCGCTGTTGAAGAAAGATTTCCCAACGCTGAAGATCGTCAAACTGGAGCAAAACTATCGCTCCACCGGTTTAATCCTTAACGCCGCTAACCGTGTGATTGATAACAATCCGCACGAGTTTGAGAAGAAGCTCTGGTCCGATATGGGCTACGGCGATCCGATTAAGATTCTTAAATGTCGCAACGACGACGTTGAGTCCGAGCGCATCGCGACGGAAATTGTTGAGCGCCGCTTGCGTTATGGCTGCGGCTATAAAGATTTTGCCGTGCTGTACCGTGGTAATCATCAATCGCGCAATATTGAAATGAAATTGCAGGCCTATCAGGTGCCTTACAAAATCAGTGGTGGCCAGTCATTTTTTGGCCGCAATGAAATTAAAGACATCATGGGCTATTTACGCTTAATCATTAACCCCAGCGATGATGCTGCTTTTTTACGCATTATTAATACCCCGCGCCGTGAAATTGGCCCGACTACGATTGAAAAGCTAAGCGAATACGCCGCCATGCGTGGCACCAGTATGTTGTCTGCCACCACTGAGATGGGGCTTGAACAGTCACTGATGCCTAAGGCGCTGGATCGCTTGCGTCGGTTTGGCCATTGGCTCGATGGGATTACTCGCAATGCTTATACCGATGATCCAGTGGCAGCGATTAAAGAAATGATCACCGACATCGATTACGAAAGCTATTTATTGCAAAACTCCGGTACGCCAAATCAAGCCGAGCGGCGCATGAAAAACGTGTGGTTTTTAATCGACTCCATTAGCAAGATGATTTCAAAAGCGGAAGAAGAGGGTGATGAATGCACCATCGAAGATGCCGTAGGACGTTTGATTTTGCGCGATATGATGGAGCAACAAGCGCAAGAAGACGAAAGTGATCAAGTGCAGTTAATGACGCTGCACGCGTCAAAAGGTTTGGAATTTCCGCATGTGTATATCATGGGCATGGAAGAAGAACTCATGCCGCACCGCAACAGCATTGAAGCCGATACGATCGAAGAAGAACGCCGTTTAATGTACGTGGGTATTACCCGTGCAAAGCGGACGTTAACACTGACGTATGCAGCGAAGCGCCGTCAGTATGGTGAAGCAGCGTCGACTACGCATTCGCGCTTTTTGGATGAATTACCGCCCGATGATATTCTTTGGGAAGGTAAAACCGAAACCAGCGCTGAAGAGCAAAAGCAGCGCGGACAAGAAACGCTGAGCAGTTTGCGCAATATGTTGGCTGATTTTTAACGATTAACGAACATAAAAAAGCCCAGCAATTGCTGGGCTTTTTTATGTTGGGTTTGTGGTTATTTAATTGCCCAAACCTCGCCGTACACTTCGCCAACGGCTTGATCAACCGCGGCAGATGTACCGGCCTCTTGGCTAAAGGTTTTCAAGCTAATTTGACGTGCATTCACTTCAATTTTCGCCATCGTTAAGCGCAGGAATGTCGTCTCGCCCTTTTGTGTATTAGACGTGTTAATGACCACGTGGCCAGCGCTATTGATTGCCCAAGTAAAGTCGAGAACGGAATCTTCTTCACCACCTACTTCGCCAACAAACACACCCGCACCTGCGGCTTTGAAATTAAACACGCCAAAATCCGATACAAAGGTTTGATTGGTTAGGTCTGCACTGACAAAGCTAGAGGCTGAACATGCTTCAGCAGCGGCAATAAAATCGGATGACGTTCCGCCCGTTGCAACACCGCTTTGATCTTCGCCTTCTTCAATATCACCGGTTGAGCAAGGTTCAAGGTCAGTTAGCAAACTGTAATCAAATGCGGCTTTGATTTGATCGCGTGCGCTGTTATTGAATACCCATTGATTGTCATTGCTGCTACCGGCTGGAATGATGCCGCCGCGACGTACATAGCCATCATGAACAGTAAAGAACTGGGTTTTCTCGTCGTCGTCCAGATCGCCTTTTGAGATCAAAATGGCAGGTAAGGTGAATTGCATAACTACCTTAGTATCAACCGTATTTTGTGCCCAAGTGCCGGTGTATTTAGTGGACAATGACGTCGTAGAACCTTCGCGATAGTCGACTAAATAATAGTTAGCGACGCCGCCGCTGACGAACTCTGCCATGATGCTAATATCACGACCATAAAGTTCGGTGCCTTTAATATCGGCAGGATCATTTGGGTTGCTAGCTGCTGTGCTAGAAACTAACTGAGATAGAGTCGTCGCCGCGTCGCCATCGGTTTCGTAGTTGCCGTCACCGGTGCGCAGGAAGACGTTATTACACCAAGTATCCGTTGGCGAGAATGGGCCTGTAGCGTTGCCAGAGCCACCCCAGCATTCAGATACCGTTGCAACGTTATCGTTGAAAATAACGTGAATAGCCGAGTCACGAACAAAGCTTAAACGATATCCAGTAGCGCCCTCGCTAAAGGTTTCGGCAGGGTCGAGTACGTATTCATAACGTTCGTCGTCGGCGAAGCTGGCGATGCGCTTGCCGGTTAAATCGACTGAAATACCGGTAATGACTTCCTTAGAGGCACCAAGACCACCGCGCTTAACAATAACGCTATCGCCCGATACCGTAATGGTTTCAGAGCTATCCGAGACACAATTCCAAGCACCGCTATCCAAAATACAATCTTGGTAGGTATCAGCATTGTCTTCTGAGTCAGCATCCCAAGATTCGGTTGAGCTGTTGTAAATGGAGCGCGTGATGGTGACGTTATTGCTGCTATCGGCGCTCACGGTGCCGTAAAAGAAATCAACAACGCCTTGGTCGTACTCATCACTTTCAAAAAAGTGCAGGCTGTCACCGGAAGTTAATACTTCGGCAATGCTTACATCGGTCGCACTGCGTTTTGCTTCGCGTTCGGCAAGATCGTCGTTAATGGTTGCGGTATCAACGTTGGCGCCGTCAACGCCACCCGAGGAAACAACATCATCAGGATCAAAGCTTTCACCTGCGGCATCCACTTGTGCTGAAATAGTGTCAAGTGCAGCGACAACTTGTTTAACGATGAGTGACAGTAGGTCTTCAAACGCAACACCAGTGCCGTCAGTGAGCTGTTTGACGGTTTCGATGTTATTTTGCATTACCACACGGGTAACCTGAGCCACCTTGTGCAGGCGCGCAAATTCAGCGCCATTGGTTTCATCACTACTACCGGCAACATAGTCGTCGGCAAGATCAATTTCGGTACCGAGTTTCGTTTGTACGCTAGCTTTGGCTTCGTCAGGAGTTAAACCACTTTCACGCACCTCGTTCTGTACCATGGTGGTGAGAGGGCTAACGAAGTTATAACCCGCAGGTGCGGTTAAGGTGTAGGTTCGATCAATGGCAACGCCAGGGTTATCTTCGTCAATGGTTTCACCGACGACAATTTCTACCAGAATCGCAGTACTGGCTAGTTGCTCTGCGGTTACGCCTTCGAGGGTGTAGGCACCGCCAGAGGTGGAAGTCGTTGATGGTTCGTCGGCATCACATTCTTGGTTGTCATTCAGATCTAAGCAGACGGTGGCTCCGGCTAAGTAACCGTCAGCGACTTTACCCGATAATGATTCGCTGCCGGTTTCTGTCGAGGCAGAGGCGTTATCGTTATTGGTATTAGAGCAACCGACCAGTGCACTTGATACGCACATGGCTGCTAGCAATGGGGTAATTCGATTCATGCTGTAACTCCTAACTAATGACGTGACCTTCGGTCGATGCACTGAGTTAAGCAGTTATTTGGCGAGTGTTTTGAAAAATACACCTACAAAATGTAGTTATTTATCGTTAAGAAATGTTGCTGAATTGTGCAGGTCGCTCAGGTTCTGGGCTGCAGAAGTTTAGATACTGTTATTCTTGTTATTTAGCAGGAAGTGGCTGACAGGAATGTCCGCCACTTATTAAAAACCTAGGGATTTACTCGGTTTTAATTCAGTAATGGCAGTGCTACTTATGTAGCCAAACCTTATTACTGATTCCCGCAAGTTCTTGATCGACAATGACACTAGCGGCATCAAGAGCGACATCATGCACAGCGCCATTGGCGATTACTTCATAGGAGATGGTCGTTTTTTCTCCTGCACCAAGGCTCTCTAGCGTGTGTTCCCATAACAAACGCTGATCATTGACTTCACCCTGATAGAGTGTAAAGCCTTCTCCTTCGCCGGAAAAATCACGCGGATCTAGGCTGTCTTTAATAATTAAGCCTTTCGCCGTTTCTTTGCCGACGTTGGTTAGGGTGAGCGACACGGTCACAGGCCCTTCTTTAATCGGATTAGGTGTTAGGGTTTTGTGAATGCGTACATTCACTGGCGCCATGGTATAGAGCATGGTCAGAGGCGATGTGTATTGCCCGCGAGAAAACAAAATATACGACGGTACAGCTCCTTCGTTCTCGATTAGCGGCGGTGTGGCTTTCATCAATGGGCTGCCACCCTCTGGCAGAGATACGGCAACGTTCACCGATTCAACGGCGTTTTGGGGTAGGTCACCATCCATTAAAATGGTTAAATCAATCGCCGCCTTTTGAATATGACCGCGTTCGCCGCGGTATTGCACATCCGGTGCTACCGCTATGGTCGCTGTATTGCCACGCGTTAAAGTAATCGGTTGGCTATCACCGCCACGAAATCCGATTGTGCCGGTGAAGTTCTTTTCGGAGCTATTGGTAATGGTCAGCTTGATATCTGTCGTCGGTGCGGCACCATCTTGTAACGCTATCTTGCCTTCCATATGGGTGATAATAATACCTGCAGGTCCGACGTCCATCGTCGATATTTTTTGCTCAACAGCAAGGGTGCTAGCACTGACAATAACGCCAACCAAGCAGCCCATCATACGTAACCAATTCATGTTCATTCCTCTTTAATCTGGGCTTATGGCGCGACGTCTTCGTAGTAACCTTGGTAGCTCCAGGTATTGCCGTTGCTACGTCCGCCAGGATAATTATGCGTATTATCTTTTAAATAATCGTGATTCAGGTCAGCGGTTCCACGCGGGCCATGCTCTTCATTCCATCCGTAATAGCTTTGGTGGGCATCCCAAGTATGGGTTTCTAGCCAGCGGTCGATGGTGCCGTAATCCATTAAGCGAAAGGCGCCTTGGTAAAGTACGACGTTATATTCGTGGCTCACTGGATTATCAATTACATCCCAGATTGCCCACGGCGCGAAGCCTAACGCTCGCAAGAGGGCAGCGCGTAAAATCGCATGGTCTTCGCAGTCGCCCATAAAATCATCCGATGAACTGACGTTATTTAAGTCGCCGGAGATGGTTAAGGTCAAATCGGCCGGTTGTGGAAAGTCCCATCCCGGAGAGTAGGATTCGTAGCCATTGTCAGCAAAGACTTGGCGGTTGAGTTCGTCCGAGCGCCAGCTCATATGCTGAGAAACATAGCGCGCAACCGCTTCCACCATATGATCGGCGGTGGCTAATACCTGAGTAGTTGTTAAGCCTCGGGCGTTGGCGTATTCAATAACGGCATTCTGTGCATGGGTGCGAACAACGGCTTTATCTAACCGATAAAGATTCGGCCCTGTTTGCTCGGCAGTGCTATTGGGGTAACCATTGTTACTGCCTGATGCAACTGTGTAGCGGTAATGGCCTTTCGGGTTAGCGATGTAAAGTGAGCCTGTGTTGGTTTTTACACCATAGTTCGAATGCGCATAGACTTTATACGGCAGCATCATATTGCTAAATATGGGATAGGGGCCGCCGGTATATTCTAACGACGAGGCACTGGTGGAGGCGACGATGCTACCACCGACTTCTAGCTCAAGTAGGCTGACATTACCTTTCACCCCGCCTTTGCTGGCACTAAAAACAATGCTCTTATCAGCATCGGGGTGAATTAAATTCGTTTGTACGCTGGGGCTACATCCTAAGAGTAGTGAAACGCCACCCAGTAGCATGCCGATAAGACTCGCCGTCGGCTTTAAGTTCATGGCAACTTTCTCCTTGGCAGCATTCATGCTGCAATCCATTTGATCATGGGCTGCGATACATCCGTTATCTAGTCATTCGCCGCTCAGCACAGGAGTGTGCAGGGTTTGGGGGCGCGTAGGCAAGTAAGATTGAGCATAACTTGACGTTAAACTCAGCAAATTAGACAGAAACTTGCCGCCATCGGAGGGATGTGGCCGAACTAGGCTTGGTAATAGACGTCAGTGTTGTTCAAGCCAGCGTCTTTCTTCTTCTGGCGTTAAGCGCTCAGCACCGAAAGTGACATCGTTAGACGATGCGGGTTGGTAGTCGGCGGTATCGTTGTCGAGTGTTGTAATTTCCCACCCATGATTGTGCCAGCAGCCGATTATAGTGTTGGAGCCTTCAGCGCGATGCAGCATTAATTCGCGACAGATTTCACCGTTACTTGTCCGCCAACTCTGCACTAACTCGGCACGAGAATCATCATAGCTGCGTATTTCACCGCTGCTCAGTTCTGACAACAAAACTTGCTCTTGTGCATAGGGTGAGGTGACTGAGACAGTACGCCATAGAGCACCGACTGCAAACAGAACACTGGCGGCGACGGCTAAGCTAGTAATGCGAGTTAACAAAGGCTTCTTCGTTGGCAGGGTAACGACCTTGTTCATGGTGGACGTTGCCAAGTCCATTGATGGTGCCGAGTTGATTAAGTCTATTAAGGCACCGTTGTCAGCTTGCTCATCGACACGTTTAAAATAGTCTCGGGCGATTTCGTCAGCGGCTCGCAAGGCATCCACACGTCGTTGCAGTTCTGCGTTGGCGGCGATGTCCTCGGCGCACTGTTGGTATTCGCTCGGTGATAGTTCGTTATCTAAAAATGCAGATAATTGTTCATCGCTGTAATTAGTCATTGCTCTCCCCTTAAATATCGCCAACGCTGCGGCTGAGTTGCTGACGTGCGCGGGTTAAACGGCTCATTACCGTGCCGATCGGTACGTTAAGAATATCGGCTGCTTCTTGATAGCTGCGGCCTTCTACAGCCACTAAGTAGAGCACGGAGCGCATTGCCTCATTCAATTTTTGCATGTGAGATTGAACCTTGTTTAAGGCGGCGCTGGCGCTGTAAACCTGTTCGGTCGATAGCGTTTGCTGCTCATAATCATGTTCTTCGTCCCACGTTTCGCTGGGCTTCTGTTTACGCATGGTATCGATCCAATAGTTTCGACATAAACGGTACAACCAGCGATCAAAATGGCTATCGACTTGGTATTGTTGCCATCGACTGAGTGCGCGTTCAACCGATGCCTGCAATAGATCCTCCGCATTTTGCGGATGTGATGTTAGGGCGTAGCAATAGCGCCGCAATGCTGGCAATGCTGGCAATGCGGCAATGCGGCAATCAGTTGTTGGCGAAAGGCCGATTCGGTTGTATCCATACCTGTAACAACGCCCGTTAATGGGCTTTATTCCCATGTTGTGAAATAAAAATGCAAAATCTTCGTTATAGTGACGAAAGCTGCCAAGTTTGTACCGAGGAACTTCATGAAACGCAACACCGCCAGTTGGCGCCATTTTGTTATTTCGACCTGCCTGCTCGTCGCTGTGGGCTGTGTGTGGGCGGATGACGATGCAGAAGAAGCGTTAGAACAATCGATGACGGCAGAGATAGAAAGCGAGGATGAAGATGAGGCCTTTGAACGCGCCGAGCACGACATTGAGAATTCGCTTGAAGAGCAATTTGAGGGAGCCGAAGAATTAGAAGATGAACTCGAAGAGCGCTTAGAACGTATGTTTGAGGCTCGCAGTCATGGTGATGATGATTTCATCACCCAAGGCATTGAGGATCATATTCATCAACTTTGGCAACTCGAAGAGATGCTCGATGAAAGTGGTTTTCCTGCGCTACCTGAACAAACCATCGCTTTGCTAACCGAGCAAGAATTAAACGATGCCAAAGCGAGTGGTGCAGATATTATCGCCACCGAAGTCATGACAGAATTAGGTGGAATTTTAGTTACCTTCGGCGATTCGCGTGTAGTACCACCAAAAGACTCAGATAGTAATCATTTATATGGGCTGGACGGGACAACGACGCCATCTTCAATATCGACTCCTGTGCCGACGTTGGCAAAGATGATGGGCATATCGGCTCCGATATCTTTACCCGTTAAGATCGGTTTGATGGACTCTCATATTCAGGAGGACCATCCTTGTTTAACCGGTGTACACATTAATCAAGCGGCTTATTACCCGCCCGAGGCAACGAATGACGATGCTCACGGGACTGCGATGGCATCAATATTCGCAGGTCGAGCGGATTGTGCGGCGCCAGGCATATTAGCGCAGGCGGAGTTAGACAATGCTGTGGTATTTGCTCGCACAGATCATGGCTTAGTGGTGGCGACCGCAGCTGATTTAGTCGCTGGCTTGAATTGGTTACTAGCGCAACAGGTTAATGTGATTAATCTTTCTTTGTCTGGGCCCCCGAATCGAGTGCTAGAAGAAGCATTAAATCGTGTTCATGATCGCGGCGTGGTCATCGTCGCCTCGGCTGGCAATGATGGCCCGGCTGCCTTTCCTCGTTATCCTGCCGCGTATTCTAGTGTGGTGGCCGTGACAGCAATTGATGCCGCGCTGAATATTTATTCGCGAGCTTGCCAAGGGGACCACATCGCCTTCTCTGCCCCTGGTGTTGGGGTTCGAGTTGCGGATGCAAGCACAGGACGCGAACAAACAATGGACGGCACCTCGGTTGCTGCGGTATTTGTTGCCACTGCATTGGCGTTAGAACAGAGTGACGGCGCAAATAAAGTAGAGCGTATGGAAGTTCAGGCCAAAGATTTAGGCGCTCGCGGCAAGGACACTGTTTTTGGTTACGGGCTTCCACAACTGCGAGCAGCTTCTAACTGAATGGAATTACCGCAAAGAAGGATTTAAATCTTGTATGTGAAAACGTTATTGGGACCAGTGCAAACCGCCTTCATGTTGGCGGTTTTTGCCGTTTCGGCGCAGGCGGAATTCAGCGCCGAATTGGCTGCAGGCTTGGAGTACGACAGCAATGTGGCCGTAGACTCTATTGATAGCACTTCAGGTCTTGGTGATTGGTCGAGAAATCTTAATGTTGCGCTTGGAGCTAGCGGCCGGTGGTCGGCCAATTGGGAATGGAATGGCCGCTACCAAGGTTACGACAGTCAGTGGCAAAACTACTCGCAATACGATACCCAAATGCACACCGGCCTGGGCAAAGTAACGTACAAATCCTCACATTTTATTAACGAGTTAGCGGGCGTTTATGCGCAAGCAGATGTGAATGGTCAGGCGTTTTTAACCATGCGGCGTATTAGCCCCGCGACGGGTTCTTTTATTGGTCAGCAGTGGTATTGGCGTGCGCAATATGACCGCACGCAAAAGCAGTTTGTCGATTACCCATTACGCGATAGTGATGGTGACGCAGTGGGTTTATATCTCTATCGCTTTCTCGATAAAACCCGCCATTTTATCAGTGCTAATGTGCAATTGAAGCGCGAACAAACCCCGGATGATATTTATCAATATCAAGGCGGTATCGTACGCCTCGGGTGGAAACGGGCTTGGCAAGTTGGAGCTGATACTGTGAGCACACAGATAAAGGCTCGTTATGAAGTGCGCCAATACGATGGCATTCGCAGCGATATTCTCGCCGCGCGCCACGATGACAAAATCCGTTTAAGCGCCGATCTTGATTGCAAATGACACCGCGTTGGAGCGCCCAGTTCGAGTTGATTCGCGACTGGAATGAATCGAACCTCCAAGCCGCGGATTACAAGCAATTCCGTATTGATAGCAGAATACGCTGGCGCTACTGAGTTACTCCACCGTCACACTCTTGGCCAAATTACGCGGCTGGTCTACGTCCGTCCCTTTGATCACGGCTACGTGGTAGCTAAGCAACTGCAGCGGCAGGGTGTAAACAATCGGCGCGCATTTCTTCAATATTCGATTTTAGTTTTTCTATCAAGTCGTTATGTGGTGCTACCACAACAATCGGCATCTCGGCGTCGATCATTGTTCGATGGCCTTAGGGAATGAAAAAGAAGGTGTTCTAGCCAAAGATCTCAAAGAGCTGAAAGTTGGAGTGGCTTATCCGTTTCTATTGGAGCTGTATCATGATTACCAGCAGGGGATATTGGAGCGTTATGATAGGTTGGTGCCGGAAGTATTGAACCAAAATAAGTGGCACCATGTTAGCTTAATGTATGTTCAAATTTTTATACGATGAGCTGAGGCGTAGAATATAGCCATGCCAGGACATACCAAAAAATCATGATTCGGGTTTACGAGTAATGTGTCACTTTTTACCGCGATGAGTGTGGCGTTGAACTTTTTCTTTAAATCGACCATTAAAGATAAATAGTCCGTTTTGTCGAAATCATCACCAAGATTTGTGCGATATAGGTTTTCACCATCTAGCGTTGAGATTAACTGCTGAATAACATCGCTGGATTCACGATCCTGAAGTTCTTGAGCCATAAGATAAACATTGGATGGTAATAGCACTTGATTCAAGCAGCCTTGGTCGACGGGTAAACCCAATATTTTGGTCCGATGAGATTCGTTATTTAAATAACAGACCATATGCGCATGTGTATTAATTGAGCGAAACACATAGGCCGCAAAGAAGGTTTGATTGTCATCTTCCCCATGGATAATGACATTGGCAGCGTCGCTGGCACAGGATCGTTGCAGTACATCCTCAGAAGATAATTCGCCCTGAACAAAACCGATATTCGTATCTGGAAGAGGATGGGTTACTTGTGATTCAGAACATATGACGATGTGCTCGTCCGGATTATTTGCCAGTAATTCAGTGATTACTTGCTCGGTGCTTCCTTTGCGGTATCCCATAAGAATAGTGTGATCAGTCAGGTTCATATAACCAAGTCCCTTCATTCGTTTTTGTGATAAATCCAATATAAATTCTGATAACTTACCAATAATAAGACCAATCGCACCTATTCCAAGAATCATAATGAAACCTGCGATGGTTTGACCGGAGTTTGTTTTGGGTGAAAAATCACCATAACCTACCGTCGTAATGGTAACGATAAACCACCAAGAGTAGTGCGCTAAAATCTGAGTTTCATCTGACAGCCACATGCCGACATAACCTAAGGTATACAGGCCAGTGATGATGATAGACAGCGTCAACCAAGCGTTGGAATACATCCTAAAGGATAGGCGCCTGAGATATTTACTTAACAAAATTTGCATGATTTAAAAGATCCTAGCTTTTAGCATTGTTCTTATTCCTGAACTTAACATGCGCACTTTAATATGCGGAAATTAGACATTGAGTCTTTTAATAAATGTGTTTAAGAGAGAACATGATTTTAAATGATATTGCAGCCTACTATTCAACTAACCAGCTTTGGCGGGTATAAGCCTGAAGCAAACAGGGTTTCATCATTGTATTGATACATATTTCTTTTGCATCTAACTCACCTTTACCGAACGCTAATGAGGCAACCAATAACTCTGGCGTAATGAATTGAGTCTCGACATCAAATTCGCTGATGTTTTTAATTTGTGAACGTACGTTGTTTGGTGTCGTGTCCGAGTACCAAGCGAGATAAAACCCCCAGTCACCGAACGATGGGATGTTTTGTCGGTATGGCAGTACGGTAAAACCAGACGCCGATAACGTCGCCCCGATTGCCAAATACGCAGGCTTTGCATGAAACGGAGAGGTAGACTGAATGGCAACAAATCCGCCGGGAGTTAAGTGCCGACGTAAACTTTTATAAAACTGTTTGCTGTAAAGTTTAGAGAGTTCGACCGATGACGGGTCCGGTAGGTCAATAATGATGACATCAAAGGTCACATCTTTAACATTTCTAAGAAAATGCTCGGCATCAAGGTTATAAACAGAGATAGACGCCACTTTTTCTGGGCTCTCGCCCGAACCGGATCTTTGATATACGGCTTGCTTAAACCCTTCGTTGTGGAGATCTGGTTGGGTTAGGCTAACTTTCGCATTAGCAAACGCATTGTTATTCAGCTTGACCAGCGACGAGTTGGTAGACGCAATCTTAATCATCTCTGGATCAAGATCGACGAGCGTAATCGATTGAATGTCTTTATATTTGTTGAGCTCTCTAAGGGCCAGTCCATCACCGCCACCAAGAACCAGTATGTTTGATCGACGCGGTGAAAGTGACATCGCAGGGTGTACCAAAAAATCATGATAACGAACTTCATCCAGTGATGAAAATTGGGTATTGCCATTGATGTAAAGTCGTGTGTCGTCCGTTTTTTTGTTTTCAGTGATGACGATATGTTGGTATTTAGAGGTTGTTTTAAAAACAATCGGGTCATCGTAAAATCGTTGTTCCAATAAATTGTTGAGCTCTCGATTGTTAAAATACCCCGCAATAAGAACACAAGCTGTGGAGATGATAATAAGCAAGATAATGACTGGAGATTGAATAATTCGTTGCTTAAGAAAATAAAGAATGGCAATGGCTGCAATAAAAAAATTAAAGCCCGCAACAATAAAACTAATTTCTGTTAACGGGAAGTTTAACAGTAGAAACTTCACCCAGATAATTGCCCCAACAAACGCGCCTATGTAATCCATAGCGTAGACAATGGTTAAGTTGGTTTTCAACTGAATATTTTGTGCGTCAATAATCCTCATCACCAGAGGAATCTCAAAGCCTATAAGAAAACCGATAGAGAGAATGAAAAAAAACAGCACCAGCGTGAAGTGTTCGTTCATGTAACCAAAGGCGGCATAAATGGCGAGGGGGGCAAAAGCTCCCAGTAGCGCCATTAAGACTTCGACGCCGATAAATTTTTGTAATAAAAAGCGGTCAGACATTTTACTCTGGACAAACCCAGAGACGCCCATCATTAACATCATTGATGCAATAACAATCGAAAACTGCTCAATTGAGTTGCCTAGGATATACGTTGTAATGGTTGCTAAAACGTATTCATTAACCAAGCCGCTCGCGCCCGTAGAAAACATACAGAACGCGAGAAGCAATGGTAAGAAGCGAGGCGTGTGACTCATTAAAGAATGCCCGCACTCAAAATAAGGGCAATACCCACCTTGCACGCTGAGAGTTGCAGCGATTGTACGATTTTATTGTCGGATAGAATTTCAGTGACGGTCGTTGAAGTAATAATGAACTTATCGAGCAACAACTCAAACATATAGAGAAATAGCATGCCGACAAACGCAAAGGTTAAAAACTCCATGGCTTTATCTGTAACGGTTATTGCGTGAGTTTCGCCGATAATAGCGCTCTTCAATATAAGAGAATAAGCAATCAGCTTACCTGAAAGATAAATACCCGATGCAATTTCTCCTGCTGCAATTGCAGGAATAAAAGCGACTTTTCGTGTTACCACTTTCTCAAAAACTAAGGTGAGTAAAATTAAAATAGCTTGTCCTGCCGCAAAGTGAACAACCGACGATAGTACGCCACCTTGTTCACCAAGAATGCTGGCGTAGGCAATAATCCCAGTGGCGATTAGCATGCCAAACTCAACGATGCCAACAGCAATGTTGTTGTTTTTTAATTCTTCTAAGTTGCGTACGCCGGGCAGTACTGCACGATCCGCAATGTATAAGGTACTAAGAATAAAGCCGATGGCCAGCGCTCCGTATCCCGCCGTCAATAATAAATCGGATACTAATGTCTCGGCCGAGCTGCCCGAAAGCGCACCCAGTAACGCAATAGCTAAACCGAGCTGAGCGCCACTACGACGAAGCCCAACGGCAATGTTGCCCCCAGAGAGTTCTGCTTCCGCAGAGTACACCTTGTTTGCACGGAAATTGAGTAGGTATTTAAGAATAACCATGAGCAAAAAGCACAAGGCTGCGTAACTAAAATAGATGCCATACTGTTGAAGAATCATGATATTAACTCCGATAATTAAATTATTTTCCGCCCGCGCCAGGGCCTTTGCCGCGGTTTGAGCTTCCAGCACCACGAACAGACGATGCGGTCTTGTCGGTGTTACCGGTTAGAATGCTTTTGGATATATTCGGGTTGCTTCTATAAAAGGCCCCGTTCTGTCTGGTCGAATACGTTTGACTACCAAACGTACCAAATTCATTGTTCCTACCATAATAAGCACTGGCTCGATTTCTATTTTGATAGCTGCTGTAGCTCGAAGGTGAATGATGATAACCGCCGCCTAATAGGTCAGAAAAAAATCTGTATTGTGCGTAGTAAATCCAGAATGATTGCCCATTAGAATGCTGCCACTGGCCATATTGATTAGCTCCCGTGGCGACGCCATTTTCAACCGTAGGAGGTGCAACAAGTGCCATGCCAATCGGTTCTGGTGCATTTAATGATTCGGATTCATAGTAACCGTAGGGTTTTGTGACCAGCGCCATTCCTAGGTTGTCATAATTATCCCAAAACTCAGTATCAGATACTTTTTGCATACCGAGTGTCTTAATCTGCTCATTTTCAATAATGGTGTAGGAGTGATAGCCTTTTATCTCTGTCTTGGCTATCCAATATTCCGCGTAGTTTTCGGAAGATGGCATCCGAGCTCTATAATTAATATTAAGCTCATTCCAGCGAGACTGTGGAATTGCCAATGTGAGGCTGGAACGAAAGGCGCCACCATAAGAGGCAATAGAGTCCTGAGTTAGGTTGTCAAAATATTCGAAGGTTTCTTCGTCGACGGATATAGGCGGGTAGTTGTAATAAGTACCTTCGCCGCAAAAGTCTACTTCACACCAACTTTGTCGTCCCACGGTGATCAAATACGTTACTTTTTGATCCGCTAGAATTTTTACATAGCTGCGATCAAGCTCTTTCAATAGCGTTAAAGTATCTGTTGTGTAGATGGCAGTCAGATTAGTTTGCTTGGTAAGCAGGTTGTAGGTGTCGATGAAAACGGCGTAATCGGGCGAATCCGATGTGTACTCTGTTGTTATCGTATCAAACATTTTTTCTGCTTCAGCAAGAAGATCTGCCCCTGCATCTATCTTACTTTGTATGTCTTCTGCTTTATTTAGATGTTTTTCTGCATAGGTTTTTGCGCTAGACCTCAGTTCCGAAATTCTATTTCTTGCGCCTTCGATTGCAGTCTCACTGCGTTGGTAATAAAGAGTGCTGTTATTGCGAATATCTAGCAGCTCGTTGGGGCGTTTTTCAATAAATGCTGAAGCTTCGAGCGCATTTTTATTAAGCGTTTTAATTTCTATTATTAATTTTTTGAGTTTTTCTTCATCTCGATTATGGTTGGTATCGAGAATCGGAATCACAGCGCTACTGTACTTTTCTGAGGCTGAATCAATCAGCGTGTTGGATTCCTGTATCGGACTAGACCAGTTTTCTCGCTCAGCGTAAGGCGCTAGAAATTCCCAGTCTTCGCTGCGCTCTAGGTTTTTTATCTCTGATGTTGTTTTGTTAATTATTTTGCGAGAACTAACAAGACCGTAGTTAAGTGTGGTTGCTTGTTTTATTAAGACGTCGGGCAGTCGATTCATTTCTTTATAGATCAGCCACCCTCCTGCGGCTAAGAGAAAAACAACAATCGCAGCAAAGATCATATTCGCTTTTGGATTTTGCATCACTGCTCCTTATTTATATAAGGTTTCTTTTGCACTACCTGAATCGATGAGCTTGAGAGTGGTTTGCTTAAAAATGCCTCTCTATCCGGTCGATCATCTTCATTATCCCAAGCTTCAATCGTCAGGTATTGATTGTCAGCCGAGGTGAATTCAAACATTCGGACGGCTGCGGGTTCGCTTTCTTCCGTTTTGTAATACAGAGCAGCCCAAGCATCATCTTCGACGTAGTCGTAAGTCTTCCCTTGATAGGTCACTTGTCCGGATTCGTTCTCCGCAATCTCGGCAAGTGCAGAGAGCGTGATAGTCTGGCCTTTATGTGAGATCTCACGAAGTGCTATTCGAGCAAGGGTCTCGGTGATTTCTAGCTCGTCGTCGTACTCCCATTCAATCCAGCGGACTTCGGATGTCATCAAGTCCACCAATTGAAGTTCATAAACCCAATAATCATTTTTCCGTTTTTTAAAGTTATTCCACTTTACGTCCAGGTAGCGCGAGACAGTTACCAGATGGTAATAGGCACCGCCAAATTCAATGTAACCGCCAGCCGACAGTTCTGTGATTGAGGTTCCCTGTGGTGCATATGCATTTGGATGAATGCCTCGAATCAATTCAAGCTGATGTTGGGTGTTATACACTAGGACCTCCTGATTTATTTTCAGGGGTATCTAGTTTTAGCGTCATGTCATCTTCGGTTATGGACATTGACGTCTTCAGATTTCTAGCTTGTTCTGTGCCTTCGACAACAGGTGCAAGCTCGGCGGTCATCTCTGCTAAGCGCGAACTGGATTCTCGAGCTTTATCTGTGCTGATTCGCATCGTTTCATTGGCGTTGTTAACCGCTTGCATAAGCTGATCAAATCCTTCTTCTAATTTCTGAAGGCTGATAACCGGGTTGTTGTAAAGATCGCCAATTTCTTGAGTGGCTTGATTGACCGCTTTCGCATTTTGAGTCATTAAATCGCCGAGACCCGTTTGGAATTCATTCACGGCATCTTTAATCGCTTTTTGCTGGCTGAGTGCGGCCTGAATTCGAAGTGCATTTGTTAATACCATTGGACCCACGGACAAGGCGCTTTCAATTTGCTCGCCCAATAGTGAGTTGTTTTCAATCGTTTGATTAATGCTGATAAAAAATTGCATCGCCGCTTGTTCTTTGGTGCGTAATTCGCGAATACGACGCGCTGCTTTATTTTTGATCGTAGCAAGTTTTTGCACTTCCACCAGATCACTTTGATCGACATCGGCTTCAAGTTGATCAACTTGAACTAAAAATAATTCACCAATATATACTTCCGATTCGATGTCGCGTTTAGCGTCCATCACTGAGTTGTATTGATTTTCTAAAATAATATTACTTTCAATCAGTTGGTCTTTGCCGTTACGAAGGCCGTCAAATATCGCAGTCAGGTGATTGCGCATAGGCTCATAGCGGCGAATAAAACGAGTGACTGCTTTGCGTTTAATGCTGGTCGGCACCCAAGAAAACCACCAAGTATTACTCAGTGAATGAGGGTTTAACTCATCCATTGTCGATCTCAGCTCAAGTAGTTTATTGGCTGTAGGAGAATCACCGTCGACATCTTTTAACAGACTGCTGATGCTCTGTTCCATAATGTCATTTGCTGCGGCCATGCTTTTTTGTGATTGCAGGCCTAAGGTATCGATAACGCGATTAAGGGCCGGACCTGATTTTTCTTTGGTCGCTACAATTAATGATTTGGCTTTATCGGTTAGCGTTCCAAGTTGCTCTTCTGAGGCCCACTTTGGCGCTTTTACGGGAGTTTGTGAGTCGGTCATTAGGCTTCTCCATCAGTCATGAAACGTTGGTTGAGAAATTCGGCTTTTGATTTGAATGACTGAACGTCTTTTTTAGCGATCAGCTCATCGATATTTGTTATTTCGGTTTTCAGTTTGCTGAGACTTTGATTCAGACTTGATATGTTTTCTTCGCTGTCACGCTGTGCTTGGCTCAAGCGGATATATGGATATACGCATTTGTTTGGCAAGTATTCGGACGCGATGCGGCGCACTGTCCAGCTCAACTCGCCATCCAGAGTGTCTTGTTCTTCAATGCGAGGGAGTAGGTTGATGAGTGAATCAATAATGTCTTCACAGACAAGCATCGTCTTCTCTGTAATACCACTGATTCTAATGTCGATATTTAATTTGAGCAGTGTTTCAACGACTAAGTCTGTACGCGCTTTTTTGGGGTCGGTCGTCTCAGCGTTTTGCTTGTCTGTGGATGCGGTTGTCGATTTTTTATTGGTTTTATTTAGGATGATCCATGCCGCGATGGTGATGGCCAGTATAATAGCTAGGGCGATTAATATTCCTATAGTCATATTTCTTCCTTAAGGTCGATGCCTCACCTGCGCAATAATATTTAAGGTGGGGGCGGTATTATGCATGATTTATGCACCGGATTTATATTTTTGGGTGTGAAATCTTCCCGATGCGTCTTCATTTAATGTGTTAACAATTGCTCAGGAATCTGAGGTGGAGTTACTCCACCGTCACACTCTTGGCCAAATTACGCGGCTGGTCTACATCCGTCCCTTTGATCACGGCTACGTGGTAGCTAAGCAACTGCAGCGGCAGGGTGTAAACAATCGGCGCGATGATGGCGTCGCAATGCGGTACTTCCATGACCTTCATATTGCGTTCTGGGCGAATATAAGCGGCTTCATCTGCGAATACGAAGAGCTCACCGCCACGGGCGCGCACTTCTTCAATATTCGATTTTAACTTTTCGACCAAGTCGTTATGCGGTGCCACGACAACAATCGGCATTTCGGCGTCGATCAAAGCCAGTGGCCCATGTTTTAACTCACCGGCGGCGTAGGCTTCAGCATGTATGTAGCTGATTTCTTTTAGCTTTAGCGCGCCTTCCATCGCAATCGGATATTGATCGCCACGGCCTAAGAAGAGGGCGTGGTTTTTCTCGGCGAAGTGTTCTGCCAGTTGTTCGATTGCTGGGTCCATGGTGAGGGCTTTTTCGATTAAACCCGGCAGTAAGGTCAGCGCATTGGCGACGTTCTGTTCAGCGGCAGCTGTTAAGCCGCGGCCACGACCTAGTGCGACGGTTAACAGTAGCAGGGCAACGAGTTGAGTGGTGAAGGCTTTGGTTGAGGCAACACCAATTTCGGTACCCGCACGAGTCAGTAGCGCCATATCGGATTCGCGTACTAGTGAAGAACCCGGTACGTTGCAGATGGTGAGCGAACGAGTAAAACCGAGTTCTTTGGCTAAGCGCAGGGCGGCAAGGGTGTCAGCCGTTTCGCCACTTTGTGAAATCGTTACTAACAGGCTATTTGGGCGTACAACTGACTTGCGATAACGAAATTCTGAGGCGATTTCGATATTGCAGGCAATGCCGGCCAGTTCTTCAATCCAGTAACGGGCCGTCATACCGGCGTGATAGCTAGTGCCGCAGGCAATGATTTGCACTTGGTCGATATCGCTTAAATCACCGAGTGCTTCCAGATTGAGTTTCCCGCCCACTAAGCGACCTTCGAGGGTATTGGTAATAGCGGTTGGCTGCTCGTAGATTTCCTTCAGCATGTAGTGGCGGAATTCGCCTTTGTCACCGGCGTCGTGCTCAACCGTCGTTTCGGAGGCTGTGCGTTCTGTTGGTTCATTACCGGCGTCGAAGATACGCACGTCCGAACGGGTAATTTCTGCGACGTCGCCTTCTTCGAGGTAAGCAAATTTGCGTGTTACGGGGAGTAAGGCTAATAAGTCGGAGGCAACAAAGTTTTCACCAATGCCATAGCCAATCACGAGTGGGCTACCTGAGCGCGCTACGATCATGCGCTCTGGATCATTGCGGTCGATGACGACCATGCCGTAAGCGCCTTCAAGCAAGGTGCGTGCTGCCATCACCGCTGCCAGCAAACGATTGTCACCGCTGGCATCGCGCAATTCGCGTTCAACGAGGTGAGCGATGACTTCAGTATCGGTTTGTGAGCTAAATACATAGCCTTGGCTTTGCAGCTCGCGACGCAGGTGTTCGTGATTTTCGATAATGCCATTGTGTACTACAGCAATGTCACCAGAGACATGTGGGTGAGCGTTGACTTCGGAAGGTTCGCCATGAGTTGCCCAGCGCGTATGCGCAATACCAGTGCCACCAGGAACGGGTTCGGCATCAATGGCCTCTGCCAGCGATTGAACTTTGCCCATGCGGCGCACGCGCACTAGCGCTTGGGCTGGGTTGATTACTGCGACACCGGCGGAGTCATATCCGCGATACTCTAGGCGACGTAGGCCTTCCAATAGGATTTGAACCACATCGCGTTGGGCGACTGCTCCGACGATTCCACACATATTATTGTTCTCCGGTTTTATTCTGGGTTGCAGAGATGTCGGCAATAATGACCTCGACACCGTGCTGCTCAATTTGAGTTTTGGCGCTTGTGCTTAAGCGCTTATCTGTGACCAAAACGTCAATCTGACGCCATGGAATTTCTAAATTTGGAATACGGCGGCCTACCTTGTCGGCCTCGGCCATTACGATAATCTGCTTTGCTGATTCGGCCATCACCCGGCTTAAACCGAGTAATTCGTTAAAGGTGCTGGTTCCTCGCTCTAAATCAATGCCATCGCAGCCAATAAAAAGCTGGTCGAAGTCGTATGAGCGTAATACTTGTTCGGCAATTTGCCCTTGGAAAGAGTGCGTTTGGGCATCCCAAGTTCCGCCTGTCATTAACAAGGTCGGCGCTGAGGTTAACGCCAGTACGGCATTGGCGGTGCGCATCGAGTTGGTCATGACGACCAGCTGGCTATAGCGACTGAGATGAGGAATCAGAGTCGTCGTTGTGCTGCCAAAATCGATAAGGATACGAGTGTCATCACGGATCAGGCGAGAAGCGGCAGCTCCTATTGCTATCTTTCGATTCGAAACTTCAGTGTCGGTTCCATCGTTTGTTGTATCGGCAGCAAAAGATGGAACTGCCCCTCCGTATCGTCGCACTAGCTTTCCCGCTTCTTCTAATGCGGTAAGGTCTTTGCGAATGGTAACTTCAGAGGTATTCAGCAGGTGTGATAGCTCGTCGACCTGAACGCGGCCACATTCGGCCAAGCGTTGTAAAATTTGCTCACGGCGAGCAAGGGTGGGTCGACGAGTCATTAATAAGGTTTCGTTTCGAAATTTAGCTGAGCAAAATAATCAAAACGAAACTAAATGGCAAGTGTTGTCTTCACTAACCGCGCTGACATTGGTTGCGGCCTTCTGCTTTTGCTTTGTAGAGTGCCTTGTCGGCACGCTCAAATACCGTTTCAACGGCTTCAAGCGTACGAAATTCACTGATGCCAAACGACATAGTGATGACGACGCGTTCACTGCGAAAGTTGAATGGGCAAGCTTCTATTTTGCTGCGCAGTTTTTCCGCGACGCCCATCGCTTCTTCGGCGCTGGTTTCGGGCAGTAAGATGACAAACTCTTCACCGCCGTAGCGGGCAATGAAATCCATAGTGCGTAGATTTTTCCGCAAAGTGGAGGCGATGAGTTGCAATACTTTGTCGCCGGCTAGATGGCCATAACCATCATTGATGCGTTTAAAGTGATCGACGTCGGCAATAATAATAGATAGTGCACCGCCGCCCCGAGAGCGGCGCGACAATTCTTCGTCTAGGCGCACTTGGTAAGCGCCACGATTGGGTAAGCCGGTGAGGTGATCTTGGGTTGCGCGTGCTTTTTGGTCTTCAATGATCTGACGCGCTTGTGAGGCTTCGCTCTCCATTTCATTGAGGCGAGCCTGCATTATTTGTAACTGCTCGGCCAAACGTTGCTCGCGCGCGACTTCGCATTCTTGGTAATGCTCCATTGCCTGAACGATAAGGGTAAGGTGGTCTCGAACACTTGACCCCAATTCCCCTAAATCGCCGAGCCCGTTAACGACTGATCGTATATCTGCAATTTGTTCGCGCACCATACTTTCTAAATCGTGACGAGCTTTTTCGCGGTCGCTTTGGCCTGTGTTGGCGTCCGATACCATCAACTGGATGGCTTGTAGGCGTTGATCGAGACTTTGTAAGAAGCGCTCAAATTCTTCTTGGCCGCTACCAAGGCAGTCGAGTAAAAATTGTGATGTATCTTCTAACAGAGGAACGAGTTCATACCAATTGAGGCCTCCATTAAGGCGCTCTTGCAAGGTAGTTACTCGAGTTTCGAGACGCTCTGGAATAACAAGGCGAGATAGTAAATTGCCTAAGGTGTCTGCAACTTCTGCGGCAATATGCGAAAACCCCGGCTCTTGCTGAGGTGTGCTACTGTCTTCTTCTGCAATTTCTTCAGCAGGTTCCGGCTGTTCTGTCTTTTCTTGCGGTTTTAACCAGCGCTGCCACCATGCGGATGATTTAGCGTTTTCATCGTAACCTTCAAGAGTGGCTACGGCGGCAAGAATATCGCTCCATGCTTTTAGCTGGGTAATGTATCCAGCCCAAGTACCAAGGTCTTTGGCGGTAGACTTGCGCACTTCGCGGATCTTTTTTAGCAGTTCTTTGGGCAGTGGGCACTGTAAAAGTTTATCGGCGACCGCACTTAATTCATCTGCTAGTAACCCAGCTTGGGTTTCATTTTGGGTTTCAAAGCGGCGCACGACTTTTTCTAACTCATCCATGCTGCGACTTACACCTAAGCTGCCGCCTTTCATGGCCTCTCTTAGATTGCCGAGCGCAGAGTCGACATTTCCGGCTTGCCCTTCTGCGAGCAGCGACACCATTAACAAACCGCGGCGTAATTGATCGCTACGGTCGTCTGACGAAGCTTTAAGTTTTTCGTGTTCGTCGAGTAAGTTTAAGTACTTATCCCGCCAACGGCGCGCAGCATCCGCTTCCGATCCAGCAGCCATTTAATGCCCCTAAAAAATAAAGTGTATTATTGATGCAAGTATAGATAAGAATTAATGAAGTGCTGGACGACAAGGGCAGGAAAGTTAAATAGTGAAGGTGATTTCTGCGGCTACCGGGAGATGATCAGAAAGCGGATGATCTATAACCGCGATGCGGCCTAGCTCTAGGTTGTTGCTGATTAAAATATGATCAATGGCGCGATTGGGACGCCAGCTGGGGTAGGTCGATAAATGTGGCGCAATCGGGTGTAAGCTCAACGTTTGCAGGGCACTGTGTTGCAGTAGCCACTCAGCTTCTTGATTGAGATCCCCCATAATGACCAAATGCTTGGCATCACTAACGGCGTCTACTAAATAAGCGATTTGATTTTGTTGTGTACGACGATCCAAGGCGAGATGGGTGACGGCTATGACGAGTTCGTGATCGCCGGAGCCAAAACGAAAAACCATAACGCCACGACCCGGTAAAACACCCGGTAACGTGTGTTTCTCTACATGTTTGGCGGCCATGCGACTGAGTAAGCCATTGGCGTGCTGGGCTAGCTGTCCTAAATTTCTATTAACTTGATGATACCAATGAGGGAAATTAGCCTGCTGCGCGATGTATTCTACTTGGTTTTCTTTAGCGCTGCGCCAGCTACCGCCATCAGCTTCTTGTAAGGCAACAATATCGAAGTGGCTAACCAGATCGGCGATGGCATCTAGGGCTAGATGTCGAGCTTTAAAAGGAAGAAGGTGCTGCCAACTGCGGAGCAAATAATGGTGGTAGGCACGGGTTTGAATACCGACCTGCATATTGAAAGTCAGTAGTCGCAAGCTTCCCGCAGCCTTTGGGGCTGCGACAAACTCACGGAGTGTAACGCGCTCAGTCAACCTTATAGGCCGTTGCGCTCTTTGTTGATCAAGTAATCTGCGACTTCAAGCATCTCTTTTTGACCGCCGGCAGAGGTAGCATCAACAACGTATTTGCCGTTAATGACCAAGGCAGGAACACCATTAATCTGGAAAGAACGTACGCGCTTGTCGCCACGATTCATGCGGGTTTTAACTGTGAATGACTCATAGGTTTTATCAAAATCTTCGGCGCTTACACCGGCTTTTTCCATCAAGAATGCACGCTGATCTTCACGAGTAACCAAACGTACTTTTTGCAGATGGATAGCATCAAAGATGCTGGTGTGAACTTTTGGCAGTACACCCAGTGCATCGGCGGTGTAGTACAACTGTGCATGAGATACCCAAGTACGGCCAAACATTGCAGGGACACCTTCGAACTGGACGTCAGCGGCCAGTTTGCTTTTCCAAGGCTCAAGGATAGATTCCAAATCGAAGCAATGTGGGCAACCGTACCAGAAGGCTTCTTCGACATGAATTTTACCATCCTGAACTACAGGCACTGGTTGTTCTAAAACTTTGTATTGCTTGTTGGCTTCATATTCCGCTGAGAAAGCAGAAACGCTCACCAACATAAGGGCGGCTGTAAACCAGTATTTGAACTGAGAAAGCATGAGAGCTCCAATCCGTGTTAGATATGAATTATTGTTCCAGCATTCTTACACAAAAGCGTAAGTGCTGCCCACCGCCGATAGTGCAAAGGACTGTAAAACTGTCCTAACGCAAACTCGGTCGGTTGCTTAGGGTCGGGATATAAAAAAAGGCGGCCTAAGCCACCTTTTTCATCAAGTGCGAATTAACGCAGACCTTGAATGTACGACGATACTGCTTCAATTTCGCTGCTATGCAAACGGTAAGCAATGCTGCGCATTACTTTGCTGTCGCCATCGTTGGTACGAGTGCCTGTGCTGAAGGCATTTAGCTGAGCTTGAACATAAGCATCGTGCTGACCGGCTAAACGCGGGAAACCCGCTAAATCAACACCCTTACCATCAGGGCCGTGACATGCCATGCATGCTGGAACGTCTTTTGCGGCAATACCTGCGCGATAAATGCGCTCGCCCAGTTCAACCAATTCTTCTTTGGCTCCGCCAGTCGTTGGAACTTGGCTGCCAAAGTAAGCGGCAAGATCGGCAACGTCAGTGTCGCTCATACCCGTAACGAAAGGAGCCATGGCCGGAACTACACGACGACCGTCACGAATATCCTTGATCTGCTTAATCAAATAACGCTCGCCCTGACCGGCTAACTTAGGGAAGGTTGGGGCCATGCTGTTACCATCGGCACCATGACAGGCGGCACAGGTTGCGGATTTTGCTTTACCGGCTTCCGCGTCACCCGCATGAGCAACAGACATTAGTCCGGCAGAAACAATCAGGCTAATCAACAGGTTTTTCATCATCAGATCCAGGTTGTAAGTGAATTCGTCTATTACAGCAGTGTAGCCGAAGGGTGAATTAATTTGCCTTCGGAGTCGACATGTAATTGATCAATAATTTGTACTGATCGGCAGTACAGTCCATGCACAATCCACGAGGAGGCATGGCATTTTTACCGTTGGTGACACTGGCAACCAGTGCGTCCATTCCCGTTGCTAAACGCGGTGCCCAAGCAGCCGCATCAAATGCTTTAGGAGCACCAGCAACACCCATTGAGTGGCAAGCACCGCAGGTTTGCTTGTATTTAGCGTCAACATCGAATGCCTGAGCGTTGGCACTCATAGCGGCGACAATTGCCGCCATCACAGCGAGTTTTTTCATGATAGTGAGTCTCTCTCTTGCTTGTTTTGCGTAACCGTTAAAACAGCTTGGCCTCGAACTCATCGCCCTGTGATAGAATGGGACTGTCATCCAAGGCTACGCATTATATAACATTAATTTCCGGACGGTCATTACGTTTACCCCATGATAGAACAGGTTTCATTGACATATACCAATACCTTCTTCGTTAAAAGTGCTGCGAAGTTGAGTCAGTGCCCCACAGATATCCTGCGTGAGGTGGCTTTTGCGGGCCGTTCGAATGCTGGGAAGTCGAGTGCGCTGAATACCCTGACCGAGTTAAAAAAACTTGCTCGAACCAGTAAAACACCGGGTCGAACACAGCTAATTAACTTCTTTCAGGTAGGTGAAGCACCCCTCGCATTGGTCGATTTACCCGGATATGGCTTTGCCAAGGTCCCGGTTGCCGTTAAAAATGAATGGCAAAAAGAACTCGATCATTATCTTAATAACCGCGATTCTTTGGTGGGATTAGTCCTGCTCATGGATATCCGCCACCCGCTGAAAGAGTTTGATAACGCTATGCTCGATTGGGCTGGTGAAACTGGAATGCCCGTGCATATCCTGTTAACCAAAGCCGATAAGCTTAAACGCGGCCCTGCTCAGTCGACTTTGCTTAAAGTAAAGAAAGCCGTTGCTGATTTGGGCGATCTGGTCACAATTCAGACATTTTCATCACTCACAGGTGATGGCATGAAAGAATTAAAGCGACGTTTGAACACTTGGCTGTTACCGCCTCTGTTGGCGGATGACGAGCAAGCAGATGATGACGTGGCTGACGACGATCTCAATACGACTGTGTAATTGCTTATCTTGAACAATAAAAAACCCCGGCTAGCCGGGGTTTTTTATTGGTAGATCAAGGCGTTAGTTCATAATGAAACGCTTGATGAATTCTTGTTGATCACCTTGTTTCGACTTGCGAGTGAAGATTAAGTGACCCGAAGCACCGCTCAATGCTTCTGCCCAAGTGCCATCCCAAATTAAGGGAACTGTTCCCACGATTGGCTTGTAATGGCGAATACCATATCCGTCTTCGTCATAATCGGCTTCTAAGCGCACACCGGGCATATCGTACAAAGGCTCACCAACGATAGGCAGGTCAACTAAGTTTGCTGCGGCAACGCTGCTTTGATTACCAACAATGGTATCGCCTGCGCCGGTTGTGATCATCAGTGGGCGAGCGCTTTTACCTGCTTGAGGATAACGGAAGTAGTCGATGTAGTTAATGGAATCGCCGTAATCCAATGCTTGTTGAATCGAGCTACGTAGTAAAACCGCTTCACTGCCGTTTGATTCGCTTGGTACTAGGTTGACGAACATCGCGTCCCACAAAATAGAGTCGGATAGTATGCTAGTGATGCCAACACCGGTTACGTGATACACCGCACCTTTCAAATCGGGTGAAAGTGCGCCGTATACAGAACCCAGAACACCACCAAGCGATGTGCCTTCCATCATGACATTGGTTGCATCGATATCGGCAACGCCATCAGGGCAGTTGCTACACCATTTTGACCAGCTTGATTTACCAACAACGTCGATATTCGCCAGGCTAGTTTGCAACGCACGATGAGCGGAAGCAAAGTCGATGGCATTTTGTTGAATCATGCCGATGGTTTTAGCTAACTGGTCTGTTGTCGCAATGCTTAATACATAGCCACCATCAGCCTCCGCACGATCACCGTGATTCGGGAAACCAACCGAGTAAGTGGCAATACCAATATCCGCATTCATGTCGGTCACCGTACTATCTGTTTCTTTTGTTGCACCTAAACCATGAGCATAAAGGGCTACGGGCACAGGACCTTGGCGAGAAGCCTTCGGTAGAGTCAGGCGGAATTCTATCCACTGTTCAGTCGGTTCTTTGTCGAAATCAACAACCCCAGTACCGTCGTTGGTACGGTAGTTGTAGATTAAAACTTCACCGTCAACGCGTGCAGCGATATTGGAATTGATGTAGTTGTAGGTGGTTTTGAGATTGCGAACCGGGTGCTCCATATCCCAAACGTTATCCACTAAGGTCTGCATTGGTTGCACAACTTCAGCACGATCACGCACAGTAAAACGCGTAGCGTTACGTACGTTTAGTGAGTTGATGCCCAATGATGTTAACAAGCTAGTTAGCTTATAAGTGTACGAGCGCTGTTCGCTTGTGCCGCTTAAAAGTTTGGAGACGATACCGGGTTCTAAATACTCTAAATCGAGTTTATCGGTAACGACGACTAAGATTTCGTGGCCATATCCCCAGCGAACTTGTGGGAATACTTCGATGACATGGGTTTTTTCTGTCACTTTATCCGACTGAGCGTAATCGCTTACCTTAGTGCGAATCGCTACTTGTTCGCCTGTCGTTAAGTCGAATGCCATTACTGCTGTACCGCCATCGTATGGCAAAGTCGCAGCATCCGGGGCGCTGGTAAATTCGAACATCACCGGTGTGGCAGCAGAAAAACCACTAAAATCGTTAAAAATTCCTTCCGGCGTAAATCCATCATCCACCGGCAATTGGGCAATCACTTCGTCTCTTACTACGCCGTTTGGCACCGATAGGCGTTTGCCCGTCGGTGAATTGCTATCATCAAGGCTCCAGTAATTCGATGGAAATGGCAGGCCGCAAGTGCCGACCGAGGTTGGATTGCAGTTTACATCTGCCTGAGAAGTGATAGCACTAGCGAGCAGTGCGGGCGCAAGCATCAAGCGCAATGAGCGTGTGATAGACATAGTGGAACCTGTTTTTTTTATTGTAGGGTGCAACAGTGCCTTAGGAACCCTTATTGAATCTAGTGATAGATAAGGAATAACTGAATACTGGCCCGATTAAATACGTTCTGCGGGACGAAACACGCCATTTTGAGCCGACTAATAAGATTATTCTGTGAGTCATTACTCAAGTTAAAAGATCCGTGATGAACGCATCTTATTATCAACGTGAGATTTGGCGGGCTCTATAGGCCATTTGGCCCTTTAGGAATAAATGTTAACTATCGTTAATCAATAATCAATACAAAATTTAAACGGAAAATAACAGGCGAGGTTGCTGAGTGGGTCTATAGTGAAGTTGTTCCCTTTGATTGTGAGCCTAGGATTGGCTCTCCCGTCATAGGTAGTTCTTTTTCTTCGGTACTTCCCCAACGATCCGAAGTTGACCCAGTCGTTTGCCCCCAATGGCGACTGGGTCTTTTTTTGCGTATTTGTTGAACAATAAGTCGTTTGCCCACTCTCAAGGGCGACTGGGTCTTTTTTTGCGTATCGTTTGCCCACTCTCAAGGGCTACTGGGTCTTTTTTGCGTATCGTTTGCCCACTCTCAAGGGCTACTGGGTCTTTTTTGCGTATCGTTTGCCCACCCTCAAAGGCGACGGGGTCTTTTTGTCGAACAATAAGTCGTTTGCCCACTCTCCAGAGCGACTGGGTCTTTTTTTGCATATTTGTCGAACAATAAGTCGTTTGCCCACTCTCCATAGCGACTGGGTCTTTTTTTGTTGAACAATAAGTCGTTTGCCCACCCTCAAGGGCGACGGGGTCTTTTTGTCGAACAATAAGTCGTTTGCCCACTTTCAAGGGCGACTGGGTCTTTTTTTGTTGAACAATAAGTCGTTTGCCCGCTCTCCAGAGCGACTGGGTCTTTTTTTGTCGAACAATAGGTCGTTTGCCCACTTTCAAGGGCGACTGGGTCTTTTTGTCGAACAATAAGTCGTTTGCTCTCTTCCCTTTCTGTTGCTTTTCGCGCCGATGTTTCTGTCCACCTTGACCCTTTGATTCGAGAGGCTACACACTCGGGGGCTATGTTTTAGGACGTTATAATAATGAAAAAAATCAATCGTCGTAATTTTCTTAAAAGTTCGGCTGCTGCTGGGGTGGTCGCTAGCGCTGCAACGGCGTCGCCAATGGCGCAAGCTGGTTGGTTACGCAAAACAACTCGTTCAACGACTCGTGCTCTGATTATTGGATCTGGTTTCGGTGGTTCTGTAGCAACTTTACGTTTGGCTGAGGCTGGTGTTGAAACCATGCTCATCGAACGCGGTAAGCACTGGAAGTATGAAGGTGAAGACAGCTATCCGACCGTGGATGGCGACATAATGAAACTGAAGGTTGATGACCGAGTACTGTGGTCGGAGCCTAGCTCTTTGATCCCAGGTTCTGTCGGTATGATTCAGTACTACTTCGATAAATCCATCGCCGTTGGCTGTGGTGCCTGTCTCGGTGGCGGCTCGGTGGTGTATGGCGGTGTGTTATTGCAGCCAAAGCGTGAAATTTTTGAGCAGGCGTTGCCGTTTTTGTCGTACACCGATATGGATGAAATTTATTACCCGCGCGTACTTGCTCGTATTAGTGGTGGTCCGATTCCGGACGATGTTCTCAACCATCCGAACTACACGTCAAAACGTGAATTTATAAAAAGCGCTGAGGATGCTGGCTTAGAAGTTGTGCGCAGTCACGTAAGCTTTGATTGGGATGTGATTCGTGAAGAGCTAAATGGTACTCGTACGCCGTTTGCCTCCGTTGGTGAGTACGTATTTGGCTGTAACAGTGGCGCTAAAAATACCTTAGATCGAAACTACTTAGCCGATGCGGAAGCAACGGGTAATGTCACCATCAAAACCTTGCATAATGTGACTAATATCGTGCAGCAGCCGGGCAGTAACGGCTACGAGATTCATTGTGAAGTATTAAACGAAGAAGGCCGTATTACTGGCAAGCACATCATTGAGTGTGAGTATTTATTCATGGGTGCTGGCTCGTTGAACACCACGCGGCTGTTGTTGAAAGCTCAAGCTTTGGGTGAAATTGCCGGCCTTAAGAATAACGATGGCATTGGCGCTGAATGGGGTACGAATGGTGATGAACTTATGGGGCGTCGAAATATTGATACCTCTACGGCCCCTATCCAAGGTGGCCCGCCATCAATTGCTGCATTCGATTTGGAAAACCCATACAAGTCGACGGGCTTTATGCACTCTCCAACGTCCGCTGTGAAAGAGTTTACTCAGCTACAGATGGGTATGTGTGTGCCGGATAAAAACAGTCGCGTAACCTACAATAAGTACACGGATAAGGTGAGTTTGAACTGGGATCGCGATGCAAATGAAACGTCGCATCAGGCGATATTGCATAGCACAGAGAAAATGATCGCTACCGGTGGCGGCGAGCTGGTGGACATCAGTGCGTTTGGTACTTGGCATCCTCTTGGCGGCGCTGCGATGGGTTCTGCTTGTGATTACTCTGGCCGCGTGTACGGCGTTGAAAATCTATTCGTGATTGACGGCGCTTCAATCCCGGGTGCTGCCGGTGCTGCGAACCCAGCATTGACAGTTGCCGCCAATGCCGAGCGTATGATGGAGCAGATTATTCCTTTACTGGTGTAATTCGCTCAATCTCAAGGGCGCATTGATTATTAATCAGTGCGCCTGTTCCCAGTTATCGCCAATCCCTGCTTCTACTAATAACGGCACCTTTAATGCGGCGGCACACTGCATTTGTGTTTTCAGCTCGGTCGCTAGGGCTTCCGCTTGATCGGCGCGTACTTCCAAAATCAATTCATCGTGCACTTGCAGCAGCATGCGCGCGTCAAAGCCACTGTCGGGCAGCCAATCGGCGACACGAATCATGGCGCGCTTGATGATGTCGGCGGCACTGCCTTGCATAGGGGCATTAATTGCAGTGCGTTCGGCATGTTGGCGTCGTGAAGCGTTACTGGCCTTGATGTCAGGTAAGTACAGGCGGCGGCCATAAATGGTTTCAACATAACCTTGGTCTTTGGCTTGCTCGCGGGTGTTGTCCATGTAGTCTTTTACCCCAGGATAGCGCTGGAAGTAGAGGTTCACATAGTCTTGAGCTTCACCACGGCCAATGCCTAACTGCTTAGCTAAACCGAAGGCAGACATGCCATAAATCAAACCAAAGTTAATGGCTTTGGCGCTGCGACGCTGATTGTCGGTCACTTCTGCTTCATTGACGCCAAATACTTCGGCTGCTGTGGCGCGGTGAACGTCACGCTCTTCTGCAAAAGCGCTAAGGAGGCCTTCATCACCGGACAGATGCGCCATGATGCGCAGTTCGATTTGGCTGTAGTCGGCAGCCACCAGCTTGTAACCGGGTGCGGCGATAAAAGCTTGGCGGATGCGGCGACCTTCTTCTGAACGGATCGGAATGTTCTGCAAATTGGGATCGGTCGACGACAAACGACCGGTGGCAGCAATGGTCTGGTTGTACGATGTATGAATGCGGCCTGTTTTTGCATTCACCATCATCGGCAGTTTGTCGGTGTAAGTATTTTTTAATTTGGCTAAACCACGATGCTCGGTAATGACGCGCGGCAGTTCGTAGTCTTCGGCCAGTTCTGCCAGCACTTCTTCGGCGGTTGATGGTGCGCCTTTGGGCGTTTTCTTTAAGACCGGCAAGCCCTGCTCCTCAAACAAAATCACGCCGAGTTGCTTGGGCGAACCAAGGTTGAAAACCTTACCGGCTAAATTGTGGGCTTCTTGTTCTAACTGTTGCAGGCGTTGCTCTATTTGCTGGCTTTGCTCGTGCAGCATATCGGCATCAATGATGGTGCCGATTTCTTCCATGGCGCACAGCACGGGCATGACGGGCATTTCGATGTCGGTGAATACCTTGGCAAGACTAGGCTGCTGTTGCAGTTTTGCCCACAACACTTGGTGTAAGCGTAGAGTGATATCGGCATCTTCAGCGGCGTAGGGTCCTGCGACATCAATAGTGACTTCATTGAAGCCAATCTGTTTGGCGCCTTTACCTGCGACTTCTTCATAGGTAATGGTTTTATGGCCAAGGTACTTGAGTGAGAGGCTGTCCATATCGTGCTTGGTGCCAACCGAATCCAACACATAGGACTCAAGTTGCGTATCAAACTCAACACCTTGCAATTGGATGCCATAGTTGGCGAGCACATGAGCGTCGTACTTTATGTGTTGGCCGACTTTCTTTTGATTCTTATCTTCTAGTAACGGTTTTAACTGTGCCAATACTGCAGCGCGATCGAGTTGTTGTGGTGCGTCGTCGTAGTCATGGGCGAGTGGCACATATGCCGCTTTGCCGATCTCAACGGCAAAAGAGACGCCGACAATTTCCGCTTCTTTATAGTTAAGCGAGGTGGTTTCGGTATCAAAGGCAAACAGTGAGCTGGCTTTTAGCTGGGCAATCCATGCATCTAAAGCGGCTTGCTCAAGGATGATTTCATATTGGCCTTCAAGCGCGTCTGGCATGACATCGGTAATGACCTCTGCGGCTTCGGTTGGTTTGCCTTTGCTGGCACGGCTCGCCGTACTTTTTGCATTTGTTGTCGTGACATCAAGGTCTGGATCACTGCTGAGTTCGGCGATCCAAGCTTTGAATTCTAAATCACGATACAGGGCGAGCAGATCTTCTTTGTGTTCGTCGCTGTTTTTGAAATCCGGCAGCGCAAATTCGAGTTCAACATCGCACTTAATGGTGGCCAGTTCCTTCGATAGAAAAGCTTGCTCTTTATGTTCTTCCAGCTTCGGCGCTAAGGTTTTCGCACCACGGAAATCAAGGGTCGCGACCTTATCGAGATTGGCGTAGATATCCTCTAAGCTGCCCAAACCCGCGACTAAGCCGACGGCGGTCTTTTCGCCGACTTTGGGTACGCCGGGGATGTTATCGACTTTGTCGCCCATCAGCGCCAGATAGTCGATGATGTGTTCGGGCGGCACGCCGAACTTTGTTTTTACGCCTTCGATATCCATAAAGGTATCGGTCATGGTATTGATCAGGGCGACGTGCTCATTAACCAATTGCGCCATGTCTTTATCGCCGGTGGAGATCACGACATCTTGCTGATGTTGCACCGCTTGGGAAGCCAGCGTACCAATCACGTCGTCGGCTTCAACGCCGTCGATAATCAACAAGGGCAAGCCCATGGCACGGATAATGTCGTGGATGGGCTGGATTTGTTCGCGCAGTTCTTCTGGCATTGGCGGGCGATGTGCTTTGTATTCGCTGTAAATATCGTTGCGGAAGGTTTTGCCTTTGGCATCGAATACCACGATAACCTGTGACTCGGGATAATCCTTATTTAGGCGCTTGATCATACTGATCACGCCTTTAATGGCGTTGGTGTGTACACCTTTGGAGTTGGTTAGCAGGGGGATCGCGTGAAACGCACGAAATAAATACGACGATCCATCTACAAGAATCACGGGGTTTGATGACATGAGCAGGGGTCCTGAGCAAATCGAAAACTGACGCTGAAGTAGGGTTTGGGTACACTAACCGGACATTATTCCAATCTCAATGGTCAAAATCAGAATACGACCATTGCGAGATCAACCAAACTAGATCAACTAAAATAGAGGCGCAGTCTAACATGAAGACATCACAACTTCTGGCCGCATTAATTCTGGCTCCGGCGTTATTGTTAGGCAGCCTAGCGTACGCGGAAGAACCGGTAGGTGAGACGGTCACCATTCGCAATGATGGTGATAATACGTATTACGAATATCGAGTTAACGGACAACTTAGTGAGATTAAAGTCGTGCCTAAGGTTGGCCCTGCTTATTATCTTGTGCCATCGCAACAAGAAAGCGGTGATTTTGTGCGTAAAGACAATCCCGATATGCGCGTTCCTAAATGGGTTATTTTCCGCTGGTAATTTTCTATGGCCGTTTATACAAAGCTCGCAGACGATGTGGTCGCATCGTTTTTAACTCAGTATGCAATCGGCCCCTTAACCGCACTGCAGGGTATTAGTGACGGTATCGAAAACACCAATTATTTATTAAAGACTGTGAGTGACGAATTTGTACTGACCTTGTTCGAGCATCACAATGCAGACGAGGTTGCGAGTTTTGTGCGTCTTGCGCGCCATTTAGGGCAAGCGGGATTAGCGGTGCCCATGCCATTGGATGATATTCAGGGTGTTTGGTTACATGAACTCAGTGGTAAGCCGGCAATCTTGTGTCGACGTTTACCCGGTACGCACACCGACCAATTAACGTCAGAGCATTGCGCTGAAATTGGTCGAGGTTTAGCGCAACTGCATCTTGCTGCTCAAGATCTACCTCAGCGTCGTGTCGATGAACGCGGGTTTGATTGGTGGCTAGCGATTGCGCCAGAGTTAAAGGCTAACTTATCGCCCGCCGACCAAGCGCTTCTTGAGGCTGAGCTACAAGCTCAAAAAGATGGACGAACCTTGTGGTGTCAGCTTCCTCATGGCTGGATTCATGCGGATTTATTTCACGACAATGCTTTGTTTTTAATAAGCGAACAGGGCACCAAGTTAACAGCGATTTTAGACTTGTATAACGCCTGTGATGGTGCCTTGGCTTACGATTTAGCCATCGTTGCGAATGATTGGTGCCGCGAGAAAAATGGCATTTGGGATAAGGCTCGACTAACGTCATTATTGGTAAGTTATGAATCCGTGCGGCCCTTTACGACGGAAGAAAAAATGGCTTGGCCTTTATTGCTGCGCGGCGCGGCCTTGCGGTTTTGGTTGAGTCGTTTATTGGCGCAACGTCTGGCTACTCAGCAGGGGCGAACACTTCCAGCCGATAAAAATCCTGACGAGTATCGACGTAAATTACAGCAGCAACAACAACAACAACAGTAATTGTCGTTATTTCTAGTACTCAAATTCTCAATATATCGATCATATGGATCAATAATAGATGAAACGCTTTGTATGTGATTGTGGCACCACGCAATCTTTATTTTTTGAAAGCAGTCGATGCCTTAGCTGTCAGCGTCTTAGCGGCTACTGTTATAAAGAAAACGCTATGCTGAGCTTTGATGAAACAAAAGAGTCGGGCGTATTTATGGCCCGGGGTAGCCGTTATCAGCAATGCAAAAACTACCGTCATCATCAGGTCTGTAATGGCATGATTCGGCTTGCCAATGAGGTTCAACCTAATGGCGAAGCCTTATGTTTTGCTTGTCACTTTAATAGCAATGTACCCGATTTAGATGTGCCAGAGCATTTGCCGCTTTGGCGTAAATTAGAAACGGCTAAACGCCGGTTATTATTTACTTTGCAGTCGTTAGGTTTACCTATACGAGATCGAGAGCAAGAACCCGAAGCGGGTTTAAGTTTTAGTTTTATGGCAGATAAAACTGCGGGCGATCATTTTAATAGCCCTCTGGCAGATCAAGAGCCGGTATTTACGGGTCATGCTAACGGCAATATAACGATTAATTTAGCCGAAGCGGATGATGTTGCTCGTCATGCTGCACGAGTAGCAATGGGCGAAGGATATCGTACTTTGCTTGGGCATTTTCGTCATGAAATAGGGCATTATTATTGGGATGTATTAATTGCCCGCCACCCCGTGCTATTGGGTGAATATCGTAAAGTGTTTGGTGATGAACGAGAGTCGTACCAAGATGCGCTTGATCGTCATTATAAACGTAGTAATGACGATGATAGCTGGAAGGGCGAATTTATTAGTCGTTATGCCAGTATGCATCCCTGGGAAGACTGGGCTGAAACTTGGGCACATTATCTACATATGCTCGACACCCTAGAAACGGCACAAGCTTACGGTATTGTTACGGAAGTTGAGAATGCTGCAGTCATAGACACAAAAGAAATAACGCTACCGCAAGAAGAGCGGTATTACGGCAAAAATTCGTCGATTGAAGATATTGTTAGTAATTGGATCTATTTTTCTGTGGTTCTGAATGCGCTCAATCGCAGTATGGGCTTGCCAGATGCTTATCCGTTTGTGATCAGTGACGCGATACGTGCAAAGTTAGCCTTTGTGCATCGCACCATTCATAGCGTGGGATAACGATTATTCTGTGTCGGCAACTTGGCGATATTTCGCCACGCCGGCTTCTATTTGTTCTTGGAACGATTCCACTGTAACGGTTGCTAATTGTTTAACTAACCATCGGCAATACATAGTTGTATCAGCGTTTTGAATTTTATCGAGTTTAACTCGGGTTTGCGCTTTCAGGCCTGCGTCTAGCACGGCGAGGGCTGTTTGCGACTCTTGGCGTCGTGGCTTGGCCGCTTCACGTGCGAGCATAGGAGCCATCGCTAAATCGATTTTTTGCTCATAACGAGCGTATTCATCGCGCAGATTGTCGGAAATTTCAGGTGTGTTAGCTATGCAGTGATCAATAATTGGACGCGTCGAATCCTTTTGCGCTTGAGCAATAATTTCAAGGCTCGTTTTAGGAATACGATCTTCGGCCACAGCAAAGCCACTCAAGCTCATGGCGAGCATCAGAGTAGTGATGGTTTTGCTGTGTTTTGGCGCTTTCATATCTGCATCCTGCGATAAGACTTTGTATTAATGATTATTGGCCGGCCTAATTGTTTAGTCGAACAATTAGAATAAGTTCTTAGATCATACAAACAAAATAAGATATGGGGAAATCACAGCGTAAACCTTACCCGCCAGAATGACAGGATTGGCCCGTAAGGACGCTCACCCGGTGGCGTGAAAGGTCTGTCATATATGTTCTTTAATACTCGTGCCTTTGTAGTGCCCTTCTAACACAAGTTCAAAACGACGGTCGTTTGGTGAGCGTCTGCCTGTTGAGCGTCGTTCTTGCGAGGTATTTAACTCTTTGTGTGGTTCGATGGTGCTGACCATAGGCGCATCGTCGCCTTCATTCGGCTGTCCTGCTGGTACGTCTTTTTCCGGTTGATCGAGCAGGAACTGATAAGCACGGCAGATATCTTGAAATAGTAGATGAGCGCTTTCACTGTGTATTTCGTTGCGATCAGGGTGATAGGCCATAGCCAAGCGTTTGAATGCCTTTTTGATGGCTTCTTTATCGGCTCCTTCCGGCAAACCGAGAATCGTATAGTAACGTTTCAGCATAATCACCTGACTCAGTTGTGAAGGGTGGAATTCTGACCGCTTTAGTAAGAGGTTAGGCTTTTATTGTGACTTAAGCTGTGAGGAAGTTCGCTATTTAAGCGTCGCAAATTGCCTATTGGAAGGTAGTGAAAGGCTGTTCAGTCATAAATGGTCGGTGATATTGGTTACACGAAGATACACTTTGGCGACTTATGTATCTTTGTGTAAGTCGAGTTCGTGGAGCTGATGGGTCAGGTCTGCATCACTACTAAGATCCTGAGCACGATACCAAAGTACGGTCAGATAAGTTATCTGCCGCTTGGCAAATGACCATTCAGCTTGCGAGAACGGTGAGTCGGCTATTAGCGCATTTTCTTCATCTGTTGATAAGTGGGCATCTTGAAGTAGTGTTGCTAAATCCCACAACGGATGACCGAGACATGCGTATTCCCAATCGAGTAACACTAACTTGTCGTCAGGTGTGTGTATCCAATTTGGCTTTGTCGGGTCCATGTGGATTAAACAAAGTTCTTCGGATGGCATGCCCGCAAGCGCTTTTTGCAGTTTGGATTTTAATGTGAGTAACTCATGATTACTGGTATTGATTATTTGCCAGTAGCGTATTGCTTTAGCGGTAATATCTAAGGTCTTTAGATGTGAATCGACAGGCAGCTGATGTAATCGCTTTAAGTACTGCGCTAAACGGACAACCATTGCAGGTTTTAGATCAGCCTCGTTCAATGGTGTGCCTTCTACATAAGGCCTCAGCCAATAGTTCGTAGATTCGGGGTTGGAGCGAAAGACCACAGGTGGCGTTAAGCCGGCGGCGGCAACAAGTTTATGGATGCAGTATTCTTGTTCGCGATCAATGTCTAACGCTCGCGAGTTTTTTCCTTCTATACGCAAAACATAATCGCCTTCAGCAAGGCGTAAGCGGTAACAGTGGTTGGTCAGTCCTCCGATGATAGGAGCAACCTGTGCCAACGACGGTCGATAGCGACAAAATGCCCAGTCTTGCCAGTCATTTAAAATCGTTTGTAGTGCCTCGTCGCCGGTGTTTCGGATCATTAGTTTACCGTTGCTAAATTCGAGTCGTCGTTTGTTTGCTGGTTAAATTGTTTGCGCCAAATAAACCAGCCTATAGTGGCTAGCAGTAGGTACAGGGCCATTAACAATGCTGTGAGATACAATTCACGATCAATATATAACACGATAGCCGCGCCATCGATTACTAGCCAATAAAGCCAATTCTCTAGAACTTTGCGCGTCACCATCCAAGTGGTGAGTATTGCGCCCCATGTTGTGAATGAATCTAAATACGGCATGATTGCACTGGTGTTTTCACTCAATAAATAACCGCTACAGAGACTAATCGTAAGGACGGAGCCAATCGCAAGCGCATGTTGGTTCATGGTCCAGCTTTGTATCTTTAGTGATTCATTCTCTGAATGGGCACCTTTATGCCACGCAACCCATCCATAAATCGCCATGGCAAGGTAGTACACATTTAATGCGGATTCCATCAGCAGGCTAACATCAAAAAATAACCAGCTAAATATGGCGGTGCTGCCAAAGGCTGCATACCAACACCACTGGCTTTGTTTCATTGCCAGCAACAAATAGGCGACACCGAGGATAACTGCGATGGTTTCCCAATGGCTCATAGTCTGCGCGTAGTTGAGTGCGCCTGCGATGATGGTGTCGAGCATGTTGGTATCCTTTGGTCGGTTAGAATTCAACGTCGCATAAATACTAAGCTGAATCGGCTAGTTGATGCTCAGCGGGCATCTGCGCCATGGATGGCGCAGCTGAGCATACAGGGATGTACTTGCTGCGTTCCGTGGAGTATCAACTGGCCGGTGTCAGCTAAAAGTAAAAGCTATCCGTGCGGATTCAGCGCTGGATCTAAATTCACCCCAATAAACTTGCAGACAAAAATCGCTTTGCCGAACGTTTCCCAGCTTAATTTCATTTCATCGCGCAAGGTGTTCATCACTAAGTCGTGATCACCGAACACTTGTGTGCTCATAGTATTGGTAACCACGGTTAAACCGTCGATGGCGTTGAGGCGTTCGATAAAGGTTTTGATCGCAGGGATATAATCATCTGCGAGTGGGTATTTACTAATTTCTACCGATATTTCCATCATGTGCTCCTCAATCTTTGCTAAATGTTGGGCATCGCTGCGCTTAGCCCAACTTATGGTTCGCCATTTTTAGAAACGATACGTACCTTCAATGCCGACTAAGCGCGGTTCGCCGTATTGCACGTAGCGATCATTGGCATAACCATTACGCGGATCATTACCAAAACCACCAAAGCCGCGAACTTCGTAATCGCGATTGGTTAGGTTGCGGCCATAAAGGGCGACAGCGTAATTGTTGCTGTCGTAGGCAAGGCGTGCATGCCATAAAACGTAGGCTTTTGATTTCTCGTCATGACTATCCGAGAAGTAAAAAGTGTCTTTTGCTTCGCTCTCAATTCGTAGACTTAAGCCATTTAACAGTTGGGTCGTTAACGAAGTTGCTAGGCTATTTTCTGGTGCATGTGCTTGAGCACGACCATCTTTATTAACTTCGCCATCATCGGTTTGATAGTGGTAGTCAATAAACTCTGTTTTTAAGTAGCCATAGCTGACAGCCCAATTTAATGAGGGAGTGATATTCCAATCGCTTTCGAGTTCGACCCCATAGTTGCGTCCTTCGGCGGCGTTGGCTAAATAATCTTGAAAGGTCAGACTATTGTCATCGTTTTGAATGGCATAAGAGCTTTTAACTTGTTGGTTTTTACGTTGAATATAAAAAGCCGCAATTCGAGTCGTTAACTCGTCATCTAGTAAGCTCGATTTTAAGCCCACTTCCGCTGTGTTGTTGAATTCTGTATCAAATTCTCGATTGTCTTCTGAGATATCGGGGTCAGTATTGATACCGCCGGCTTTGTAACCGCGAGCCAATGAACCGTAGAGCATTTGGCTTGGGCTTAACAAAGTTTCAATAGTGATCTTGCCACCAATTAAACCTTCGGCGGTATTGCCGTTAATACCATTGTTGTCTTGGTAATCGTTCTCCCAATGTTCAAACCGTAGGCCGCTAATAATGCGCGTGCTTACGGATACGTCTGAACTTAACTCGCCATAAAACGCGACCGCTTGGCTTTCCAGCGAACTGGTAAATGGAGCACTTAAATAGGTGTAATTGCGCTTTAGATCTTCATTGCGTTGCATGACATAGATGCCAGCCACCCAATCGCTGCTGTTATTAATAACACGCCCTGTTGGACCAGACAGCAGACGAATATCAGCCGAGGTGCGTTGATAGTTGCGCAGGTACTGGTCGAATGAGCTGTACTCAGAATCAGGAGCAATACCGACGTAAGCCCAGTCTTCGTCGTAACTGTATTCGCTATCGTTCCAACTGCCAGTTAATTCCGCTTGCAGTTGCACGTCATTGTTTAGACGTGAGTCTACGGTTAGCGCGACCGCTTGAGTATCTTGGCTATCACGTCCGGGTTGGTCAGATAAAGTGTTGCGATTTTTATCTAAGCTAAATGCATCGTAGCCATTGTCGATATCAGCATAGAGGTAGGTTAAACCGAGATCGGTATCGTTGTTGAGTTGATAGGCCAATTTACCGCGGGCGATGATTTCATCGAGTTTATTAGTGTCGTCTCGGTTGAGATAGGTATTGTCGAGGTAGCCGTCGGACTGGAAGCCTTGCACAGCCAGTCGGCCTTGCAGGTTATCGGCTAAGCCGCCAGATACCGCACCGCCCAAACCATAACTGTCGTAGTTCCCGGCGCGTGCCTTGATATAGCCTTCTGATTCTTTGCTTGGGTCGTTGCTACGAATATTAATCATGCCAGCGAGGGCGTTAGCACCAAAGCGCGTACCTTGGGGGCCGCGCAGCACTTCCACTTGTTGTACGTCAAACAGAGTAGCGGCAGCACCTAGGCCGGTCATATCGATACCGTCGATCATTAAACCCACAGATGGATTGACTGGATCAACGAATTGACTGCGCTCCCCAATACCGCGAATTTGAAAATAGCGGCCACGGGATGCGCCCGAAGAGAAGTTTACGTTTGGTGCAAAGCTTAATACTTGTTCTAGATGCTCGGCAGAGCGTGCTTCTATTTGCTGGCTGCCGACAACGGTCACGGCTTCTGGAATTTGTTGTACATCGGTTTGGCGGAAATCGGCTTCCACCACGACGGTGTCTAATTGAATATCGTCTGCATAAGTACTCGTTGTGCCAGCAATGGCTAGTATGAGTAGTGATAACTGTGCGTTCTGGCGGGTATTCATTGGGTCTTTCCTTTTAATAAAACAAGGGAGACCCGGCGTCTGCGTAGGGGCGGGCGGTGTCAGTGATTAAACTAAAGCAGCCACGCCAACAAGCGAAGTGTGAGTAAGCAAGCTTACTCCCCATTCCTACGCCGGTACTAACCGGATCAGGTTCTAGGGGTTCGCTAGTGCATCTCAGGCGTTGGAATCAGATTCCGCCACCACCCCCTGGGTTCGTGCCCGCATGATACTGGATTTAGTGCATTAAGAACACGCGCTTTCATCACGTTTTTTTACACTTTAAAAAGCTTGAATCTCGGGATAAAAACCACCATCTAAGCCATCATAGTAAAACTGATTTTTAACTAATGTCGCATGACGGGAGAAGCAACCATGTTGCGTATCGTTTTATTCTTAGCCACTAACTTAGCGGTTGTGTTTGTGGCCAGCATTACTCTCTCGCTGTTAGGTGTGGGGAGTTATCTTAATTCCAGTGGTTCCGGCATGGACTTAGGCAATCTTTTAGCCTTCTGTCTTGTGTTCGGTATGGTTGGCTCCGTTATATCTTTGCTGCTATCTAAGGTAATGGCTAAGTGGGGAATGCGTGTCCAAATCATCGATCAACCCCACAATTCCGGCGAACAGTGGCTGGTTAGTACGGTAAAAGAACTGGCGGATAAGGCCGGTATTGGCATGCCAGAGGTTGGTATTTTTGAATCATCCGCTCCCAATGCGTTTGCTACCGGTTGGAACCGCAACAACGCCTTGGTCGCCGTGTCTACTGGCTTGCTACAGCGTATGGAAAAAGAAGAAGTGAAAGCCGTGTTGGGGCATGAAATTGGTCACGTTGCTAATGGCGATATGATTACACTGGCTTTGATTCAAGGGGTGGTTAACGCCTTTGTGATGTTCTTCGCGCGGATTATCGGTAACTTTGTTGATAAAGCCGTATTTAAGAATGAGAACGGCCCAGGCATCGCCTTCTTTGTAACCACGATCATTGCCGAAATTGTCTTGGGTATACTGGCATCCACCATCGTTGCTTGGTTTAGTCGCCGTCGCGAATTTCGTGCCGATCAAGCCGGTGCTGAACTCGTTAGCCCGCAAGCTATGGCTGCAGCCTTGATGCGCTTGAAAGAAACCTATGAGCAGCCAAGCGAATTGAATGGCGAGCTGGTGGCTTTTGGTATTCGAGGTGAAGGCAAGTTTTCCGCACTGTTCTCAACTCATCCACCACTAGATGCACGTATCAATGCCCTGCGTGAGCGTTATGGTCGCTGATGTTTAGGTAATCAGGTGATACGAATAAAACCCGGCTTAGACCGGGTTTTTTCATTATTAGGTGCCAGAAAGGGGATCTAAATATGGCTTAAGTACGAGGTCGCTAGATCTTCTATGGTGTCTATACTGCAAGTATAGTCATCATCGGACCTCGTAAATGCAGAGGAATTTCCTTCATTTTATCCTCGCAGCAATCGGCTATTTCGTCGCTGGACGCATAGGGCTAGAGCTCGCTATCCCTCCTGGGTTTGCTTCTGCAGTATGGCCTGCGGCTGGTATAGCTTTAGCTTCTGTTATTGTTTTCAGGCGTTTACCAGCCTTGCTCGGCTTAGGTGTTGGCTCATTTGTTATTAACCTGGGCATATCCAGTGGCGGCTATGAAAATATAGTGCCTGGGACGATTCTTCCTGCGTTGTTAATTGCCTTCGGTGCCATGCTTCAAGCTGGAGTTGGATGCGTGTTGTTCTCGCGCTTTATAGGGCGAGTCGAGTTCTTAGATTCACCTACGCGCATTTTGCGTTTTGTGATCTTAGTCATCATGTTGGGATGCACGATTGCAAGTTCAATCGGTGCTATGAGTCTATTACTCGCGGGATTTATTCCCGTAGCCGCGATGTGGTTCACTTGGATAACTTGGTGGACTGGTGACTCTATTGGTGTGTTAATTGTTACACCACTTTTACTTGTATTAGCTGATCAGGAAAGACGGTTTAATCTAGTTCGTAAACTTCAAATCGTGGTCCCTTCTTTCACTATGCTCATCATAGTGTATGCCTTATTTTTAAAATCGATCAATTATACCGATCAAGAACACAATTTGATTATTCGCTCTCACACCGATGAGTTTTCTCAACGGCTGCAAGAGCGACTTAGAATATCGGAAAACAAATTGGTCGCATATTCGGCATTTTTTAACGCGTCTAATTCTGTGTCGCGTACTGAATTTGATCAGTTTTCTGCAGTGATTCTAGATTCAGACCAAGTTTTTTATGGATTGGGTTGGACTCCAATCATTGATCATGCCCAACGACTGGAAACGGAAATTAAATTAAAAAAAGAAGGATTTCCAGACTTCCACATTACTGAATTCTCTTCAGACGGCACATTGATTCCAGCTAAAATTAGAAATGAATATGCTCCAGTGCTTTATATTTATCCATTTCAACGCAACAAAAAGGCGTTTGGATTAGATTTATTAGCTAACTCTGCACGAAAGGAAGCATTAACAAAAGCGAAAGAACTGCGTAGAGCTGTAGCTACTGCGCCAATCATGCTAGCGCAAGAAAAAGAAAAATTAAAAGCAGTTATTTTATATTTGCCGGTATTTCTTGATGATACATCCAATCATAAATTTGCAGGATTTGTTAGTGGGATATTGCGTCTAGATGGAATGTTAGGGAGCGTCTCATCAGATGCTGATAGTCGTAACTTGTCATTTAATATATACGATGAAACTGACCTGAATAATCCCATTTCTCTATTTGAGTCTAGCGATAATTCTTTAGCAGGTTTTGAACCAGAGAATTATTACACCGAATTCGGTGAGCGAAGGTATCGCATTGAAATTTATGCAAATGAAAATTTCAATTTTGGCGGTCGTGATTGGAGTAGTTATGTTATTTTGACCGGTGGTTTTTTGTTAATTGCTTTATTTCAAATTTTTCTATTGTTAATAACCGGCTCTGTCGAACATGTACAGCGGCTGGTTGATCGACGTACTCATGATCTTAAGCTTGCGATGGACGAAGCTAATGCCGCCAATAGGGCTAAGTCTGAGTTCCTATCGAATATGAGCCATGAGTTGCGCACTCCGTTGAATGCCATTATTGGCTTCGTTAACCTTTGTTTACGTACGCCGCTAAGTCCGAAGCAACGCGACTATTTAAATAAATCTGCTCTTTCATCAACGACTCTTTTGTCACTGATTAATCAATCGTTAGATTATGCGAAAATAGAATCAGGAAAGTTGGAAATTAATAGTGAAGATTTTTCTTTGTTAGAACTTATCAATAAATTAAATGCACTATTTTCTTTGCAAGCCTCAAATAAGAATTTGGATTTTGAATTCAGTATTTCTGGAGAGATTCCGGGCTACTTGATCGGAGATGGTTTGCGCGTCGAGCAGATCTGTTTGAATTTGTTAAGCAATGCTTTTAAATTCACTGAGAAAGGTGGTGTTTATGTGCACCTTCAATACGATTGCTCTCACAGTATTTTAACGATTAGCGTGCGTGATACTGGCATTGGTATTCCAAAACATCAGCTTGAGCAAATATTCGAAGTCTTTAAACAAGCAGACACTTCGACCAGCCGGCGTTTTGGAGGAACTGGGCTGGGCCTTAGTATTAGTCGCGAGTTGGCGCTTGCGATGGGTGGCGAGATTAAAGTGAGAAGTACGGCCGGAGTAGGAAGTGAATTTTTTACGCGCCTAAAATTACCAGAGGTCAAGGGTTCTCAACTCATTACTCAATCGGATGTGTTATTGGATCATGCGGAAATGTTGGGTGATCCTTCTAGTATTGACGATGTTCTAGTGGTCAGTAATGCCAATAGTGGAAACAGTACGCCGTTAAAGAATATTCGAATTTTACTTGTGGAAGATGTTGTAATAAATCAGATTCTGGCGCAGGAAATACTCCAAGAGTTTGGTGCTATTGTCAGTGTCGCTGATAACGGTAAGGTGGCTCTGGAGATGCTCGAGCGTCACGGTGCTTTCGATGTTGTGCTGATGGACATTCAAATGCCTGTTATGGATGGCTTCGAAGCAACCGAACGTATTCGTCAAAATCCTAAATATGCTGATATGCCAATACTTGCTATGACTGCCAATGCGTTGGATATAGATGTGGATAATTGTCTCGCTATTGGCATGCAGGGGCATATATCTAAGCCGATAGACATTATGATTTTGATGAAAGAGATTCAGAAAAACATTTAAATCGGTTCTGTAAATTAGAGACGCTTGTGAAAATTTGGTACGTTAATACCAATATAATTATCATAATATAAGTGCCTTGAATTCACTAATGAATACAAATACTTGCCTGTAAGTTAATTTTTAGACCTCGCTGGTATGTCGTAACTAGTTGTTATTTATGACTTTTTTGAATTTCATTGCCATTGAAAGGCTCTCCGTTTGTTGCGTTGATCATAAGTGGTGTTAAAACCCGCTAGAAAATCGATGTTGGACAATCCCGAGCGTAAAGTAAAAACTGCTGGCCTAAAGCACTAAGTCGCTTATTAGGGAGCAGTCATGATTCGCCAAGGGTATCCGTCACCTGACACTTTGTTGTCATTCGAACGCCAGTTAAATACGATCCGTGAAAATGCTATGAGTGAAGTGGGTCAGCAGGATGCGGATTACATTCGCCGTGTTATAAGAGTTCAACGAGCGAGCGCCCTCTTAGGGCGAGTGATCATGGTGTTGGGATTTTTCTCGCCTGTGTGGTGGCTATTAGGCGTTGCCTTATTAGGCTTGGCCAAGATTCTCGATAATATGGAAATTGGCCATAACGTTATGCATGGTCAATACGATTGGATGAATGACCCACACATCAATTCGCGACGCTTTGAATGGGATATCGTCGGCGATGCTGATTCTTGGAAGCGTGTGCATAATTATGAGCATCACACTTACACCAATATTATCGGTAAAGACCGGGATTTTGGTTACGGCGTATTGCGCTTAAGTGATGACTTGCCGTGGCGCCCTAAAAATCGTTGGCAGATATTTTCTTATGCAGCACTGAGTTTGTTATTTCAGTGGGGTGTTGCTTATCATGAAGTGGCAGGTGAACGAATTTTTGTTGGTAAGCCGAAAAAAGACAGCAAATTACCGATTTCACGCAATCAATTAAAGAACGACTTTTTTCAAAAGATTCGTAAATCGACATTTAAAGACTATGTGTTCTTTCCGTTAGTTGCAGGATTGATTGCCGGAGCACCTATGATTCTGGCTGTTTTGGCCGGTAATGCTATTGCTAACCTAATTCGCAATATCTGGACATCGACTGTTATTTTTTGCGGTCACTTCACTGAGGATGTTCATACTTTCAATGAGGCTGACTGCGAAAATGAAACCAGAGGACAGTGGTACTATCGTCAAATTCTAGGCTCATCAAATTTAGAAGGACCTGTCTGGTTTCATATTTTAACCGGGCATTTGAGCTGCCAGATTGAACATCACTTATTTCCTGATGTACCTGCCTACCGCTATCGGGAGATGGCTAAGCAGGTTCGCCAAGTCTGCGCAGAGCATAATATTCCTTATAATTCTGGATCATTTCTCAGCCAATATGTGACTGTGGTGCAACGTATTTGGAAGTACTCTTTTCCAACCAAAAATACGGTTACTGAAAGTCCTGCAAACTAATAAAAAAGCCCCCTCAGGATTCAACTGCCTGAGGGGGCTTTTCGTTATTTTAAGCTGAATTAGCGTAAACGAGTGACTAGGCTCTGTGCTAACTCGTCAGCTAATAAATCAGCCACTTTTTCTGACGCTTTTTGTAGTGCCAGTTGTTTAATCCCTGATACTCCTTTTGCTTGCTTGCTAAAGGTACTGATGACCTTTCCTTGATCGTCACGCAAGATGACGCGACTGTTAGCAAATACGTATTGGTTACCCTCTTGTTCACGAGTATCTAATTGCGCACTTACTTCAAAGGTTAAGTCAGCATCGGCACTGTCGTTTAAACGTAATCCTTGTGTGGTCAGGGCTTCTATCAAGCCGCCACGCATAATTCTTGCGCCATCATCCAAAAGTACGAGATGTACTTGCAGTTCTTTTAAAGCATTTAAAATGGCATCGCGATAAGCGGCCAATCCAGCATTTAATGCGGGGCGACGGCGTTCGGGGCTAATCAGTGCGTACTGATCGGCTAATTGCGCACGCATAGCAAATTCGCTGAGCGCAGGTAGCCGCTGTTGTAGTTGCTTTAATCTGCTGCCGTTGGCTAGTGGCGTTGCCGCCATGGCATTGAGTTTTACTTCAACATCACTGATTTGTTGTTTAATGCGCGCCGCTGCTGCTACGCGATCAAGCTCTGCCAGTGCGTAGGCATACTTGTCGTCGACGTAGGTTTTTACAATCGCAACTTCATCCAACTCGGCTTTTGGAATTTGACTTTTCACCACCTGACTTAGCGTTTGCTGCACGCGACTGGATTCGCCATTTAAGCGAAATTCCGTCGTGTCGTTGGTGTTTTGGCCACTGACTGTCACCTTAAGTTGGCTAACCAAGTCGGCCCGAGCAAGCTCGCCAGCACGTTGCACCGCTTGCGTCGGATTACCGTAGATTTCCATGCTGCCGATACCATAAGCCATACCGCTACGCTGTGGTGGCTGGGTCGTCCACGCCGGTAGACTGTTGGCTTGGATATGATCTTCGGGAACAACGCTGGTGTCCGACTTATTGGTCGCGCAGCCGTTTAGCAGCAGTCCTGATACAGCTAAGGCCATGCACAATGCATGGCATTTAACAGGATGTGGAAGCGTCATGGTTTAGAGTCCGAATTTCGATTTTTCCTGAAGTTTCTGGATCTTCTTCTGGCCGTTCCACACTTCGAGGTTGGATTCCATATCGATCAGTTTCATATCGACTTGATAGAAAGTGACACGCTTTTTACCCACTTCATCGACGATGGAGTTGATGCTGCCAGACAGGGCGAAATCAGCGGCTTTTTCTTGGCCTTGCTGTTTGGCATCGGCAGAGTTTAGCTCTTGATCTTTACGTTCTTCACGTAACTCTGTGCGTTCTTCACCACCGGCCACAAAGCCTGCTTTACCAGAACGAATGACGGCGCGTTTGATGTCGTTTACAAAGGTGTCGATGGCAATATGTTCAGATGATTTATTGCTAATACGCTGAATAATCACGGTCGGACGACGGTTATTACTCATTTCAAAATCACGCGCCCACGGGAAGGCCATCATGTCGGTGATCATTTCATTGGCCACCAGTTCAGAGTCTTTGGCGTTCCAGCGATCCGACAGAGCGATCTCTTCACTGGTATCAACACGAGATACTTTAGTGGCGCAGCCACTCATAAATACTGACGCGCCGATAACGGTTGCGGCAGTAACGATTGAAAGACGTTTTAGCATGACATTATTCCTTTGATGGCAATGATCTGGTTGGTTTCTTTTCACTCACAATAGCTTTGTCATCATTTGTTGGTGCCGGTTCAGCGGCGCCGTCTGAGACAGTTCGTTGCGGTGGTTTTGCGGTGTTTGTTTCTGGCGTTGGTACAGCCGTAGAGCCGGTACTGGCGGCCATTGAGCGCACCTGCCAAAGTTCAATATCGCCCGGCTTTAAGGTGAAGCGTTTGCTGTCGCGATAATGTTGCCCGTTTTTGATGTCAGAATCGAGGCTAACTTGGTGTTCTCCGGGTTCTAAAAAAACGCGGCTAACACGAATATTGGCTGGTAGTAGTAACCAGCTACGGGTCTCGGCAGCGTCGGTTAGCTGTGCCGCTAATTTCCCTGCAAACGCTAAAAACCCCGAACTATCGCCGTTGCCGATAGATGCTGCTGTAATGGCTTTCAATGCCGAACGCGCCAGCGCTAACTGAATATCTTTGCCTGAACGTACAATTTGCTCTTGTACCGCCATTTGCTCAGGACTGGCGGCTTCTAACATGGTCCACGATGCTCCATCGCTGCTTAACCGCGTGCTACCGAGTATCTGCGGCGGCGAATAATAGGGCACGGTAATACGCATCGAGTTGCCCACTGCTTGGGTTAAGCCAATATTCTCTGCTTCGCGGTACAAGGGACCGAGCGCAACGGTTTTGGTAAATAAGCGCAGTTCGTTGTTACGTACTGCGTTTAGATAGGCAGTGACTAATTGGTATACGCTCTTGTCGGCATAGAGCAACCAAAACCAGGCCAACTGATCGGCTTCATAGCCGATAAAATAGGGCCGAATATTGAGAGATTTAAGGTTTGGATTAACCGATAACTCCAAGCTCATTTCTTTGCGTTGAGACACTAAGCCTTTATGTTCGATGACAATGAGTTGCGCTTTGCCATCGAGTGTATTCAGCTCGTTCTGGCGTACTTTTGATAAGTGTTTTTTGGCGAGCTGACGCCATTCATTATCGTAACCGCCTGCGGTGCGCATCATACGCACGGTGTCGAACCAAGCCTGTTCTTCCATGCCATCCGCTAGGCGGAATTGCTTGGCATAGCCGGTACCGTAACTCGTTGCTGCGGTTTGATAGCTAATACGTGCATCGTCGTACTCGCCATTCATTTCAAAACTCAAACCCGATAAATAGTGCGCCAACGCATCATCACGGTAGAGAAAATCGTCGTTATTTACCCAGTTACCGAGTAGCAGTTCGAATATACGCATGAGTTGATTAAAGGTTTGTTCTTTGGCATCGCTGGCTTGCTGATACGTCCCTAAACGAGTCTTGAGGTCGTTTAAACGAATAATCAGGCGTCGCGCTTCGATGCGTGCGCCCTCAATAGCATCGAGACGTTCGTTGCGAGTAAGTGCTAACTGCGCCAAACCAAAGTAGTTCAGTGCCTTGTAGTAATTGATTAATACTTTTTCGTAGTCGGCACCGCCATAAGGGCCCTGGCGCGGATTGGTCATTAGCGTATAAAACGAGTTAGAAACGCTGATGGTATCGAGGCTTTCGCTAATTTGTGCAGCGCGTTCAAGTAGGTCGTTACTGGCAGCATAGTCGCCTTGTAGATGCTTAAGCACCCCCAGCTCGAGGTGATACAAGAGACGATCATTACCGTCGGGAGTTAGGCTGCTAGTAATAATGGCTTCGGAGCCAGCATAGTCGCCTTGTTCAGCCTTCGTTAATGCGCCTTGAATACCTGCACCATAGGAAGCACAGCCTGTAATGCCTAGGCTTGTTAGCAATAGTAGTGATAGTAAGGGGGCGAACTTCACGAACGATCTCCATGTGAATACCATCGAGTGTATCGGCTGAATTCAATTTTCGCTATCTTGTGAGCTTAATGAATAGGTATTTATAGATCATTATTCACAACAAGGAGACATCCTCATGAGTGCTTCTGGAAAGCAGCCCGTCGTGTTAGTAGCTGGTACATTTTGTTATCCCGAAGCTTGGGATGCCATGAAGGCTGAGTTGGAACAGCGCGGTTTTGACGTGTATGCGCCGCCACTGCGTTATCACGACCTACCCATATTGGAAGGCTCGCGCAAAATGGCCGAGGTTAGCTTAACGGACTACGCCGATGATTTTGTCGAGTTGATTAAGACCCTAGAGAAACCACCGATTATCATCGGTTGGTCGATGGGGGGCTTGATCGCGCAGCTTGTCGCGCAACGAGTCGAACACGCGGGCCTAGTGCTGCTCTCGCCCGCGCCCGCTGCCAGTATGTTCGCAATGTATCCCAGCATGCTGAGAATCTTCCAACATCACTTTGCGCGTTGGGCGTTTTGGCGCAAGCCCTTGATCCCAGAGTGGGAAACCTTTGTTTGGGGTACGGGGCATTTAACCCCTAAGCCATTAATGGCTGAGATCTTTGATCAACTAAAAGCTGAATCTGGCCGCGCTTATTTTGAAATGTCGATGTGGTTTTTAGATAAAACCAAAGCCAGCAAAGTGTATCCCGAGCGTATTAAAGGCCCGGTACTGGTGATTGCGGGTGAATCTGATCGAATTGTTAGAACCCCCATTAGCCGCCGCACAGCAGCGCGTTACACCAATAGCGAATTTATCGGTTTAGTGAATATGGATCATATGCTTGTGGTCGGGGAAGGTTTACAGCGGGTGATGGGCAAGCTCGACCCTTGGTTGGCTGCGCATGGATTTAATGCCGCTAACTAAGATTTAGCGGTTTAACAATAGCGACTGAGTTTATTCAGTCGCTATTTGAAATTGCTTAATTACTTTTTCGGATTTAATCCCAAAATCCTAAGCGGCTGCTCACCTTCATCGAGAATCGCTTTGCCATCCGGTGTTACGCGGGTAACGATCTCTTTTGCTTGATCTTCGACCGCCTGTTCACTGGTGGTTTGGCTATAACCGCAACTCACGCATTCGCGAACTTCTTCGCCCTCGTCGTTGGTAAACATCACGGTTTTATCCATTTCTGCGCATTTGGGGCACACGGCCCCAGCAATAAAGCGGCGTTTTCTTACGGTTGTCATTACGCTGCTTCCTCACCCAAGATACCGCAATGACGCAGTAGCGGCTCCACCGATGGTGCACGGCCACGGAAGTTTTCGAACAGTTCCGCAGCATCACGGCTACCGCCTTGGCTTAAAATTTCACGCAAGAAGCGTTCGCCGGTTTCGCGGTTAAAAATGCCTTCTTCTTCAAAACTTGAAAACGCATCGGCACTTAATACTTCGGCCCATTTATACGAGTAATAACCCGCGGCATAACCACCGGCAAAGATATGGCTAAAGCTGTGTTGGAAACGGTTGAACTCGACCGTTGGTACAACAGTAACGCTCTTACGCACGTCGGTAATAATGGTTGCCGCATCCACTGGGTTAGCGGCGGTATGTTCGCGATGCAAGCGCATATCGAAAATCGAGAATTCGATTTGGCGCATGGTCATCATGGCGCTTTGGAAATTCTTTGCCGCAAGTAATTTATCCAATAATTCTTGTGGCAGTGGTTCGCCGGTTTGATAATGGCCAGAAATAAAGGCGAGGGCTTCTGGTTCGTAGCACCAGTTCTCCATAAATTGACTAGGCAGTTCAACCGCATCCCAAGCAACACCATTAATACCACTGACACCGGCAACGTCGATTTCGGTCATCATGTGATGTAACCCATGACCAAATTCGTGAAAGAGCGTGGTTAATTCATCGTGAGTTAATAGTGCGGGAGTATCGCCTACCGCAGGCGAGAAATTGCAGACCAAATAGGCAACTGGGGTTTGTATGCCATCTTGGGTAGTACGACGAATACGGCAGTCGTCCATCCATGCGCCACCACGCTTTTTCGCACGGGCGTATAAATCGAGATAAAAGGCGGCGATTTTTGCGCCGTCTTTGTGTACTTCAAAGTAACGGGCGTCGGGGTGATAGGTATCGAAGTCTTTAATCTCAACAAATTCAATACCGTATAAACGGGTTACCGTTTCAAACATGCCTTTGATGACGGTATCGACCGGTAGGTAAGGGCGGATATCTTCTTGCGAGATGCTGTAGCGTTGTTGGCGCAGCTTCTCGGAGGCGAAGGTAATATCCCAAGGTTTTAATTCCGTTAAGCCCAAAGTCTCGGCGGCATAGGCAGAGAGTTCAGCAAATTCACGTTCGGCTTGCGGTTTCGCTTTGGTGGCTAAATCATCTAAGAAATCCAACACTTCTTGCGCAGAGCCTGCCATCTTCGTGGCAACTGAATATTCAGAGTAGTTTTCGAAGCCCAGCAAGGTAGCGAGTTCGTAACGTAAATCGAGAATTTCGTTCATTACCGCGCTGTTATCAAACTCACCGGCATTTGGGCCTTGCTCCGAAGCGCGCGTAACAAACGCGGTGTACAGCTCTTGGCGCAACTCGCGGTTATCGGCGTAGCTCATAATTGGCATATACGACGGGAAGTCGAGGGTGATGACATAGCCGTCAAGGTCGCGTTGTTGTGCTTGCTGCTGCAACAAACCCAACGCGCTTTCGGGTAAACCGGCCAGTTCACTGACATCAGTGATTTGCTTGCTCCACGCTTGGGTCGCGTCTAACACGTTCTCGCCAAATTTACTGGTCAGCTCGGATAAGCGCTTTTGAATCTCGCCATAACGGGTTTTCTTGTCGCCGGATAAATCGACACCGGCCAAACGGAAATCACGCAGTTCGTGTTCAATCGAGGTTTGTTGCGCTTTCGATAGGTTGGCAAACTCTGGGCTATTACGCAGTGCTTCGAAGGCTTTAAACAACTCGGTATTTTGGCCGATTTCAGTACTATATTGGCTCCATAACGGTAAGCATGCGTTGTAAGCATCGCGTAGCTCATCGCTGTTTTTAACCCCATTTAAATGGCCAACCGGCGACCACGCTTGGCTAAGTTCGTCATTCCAGGCTTCTAACGGCAGCACCAAAGATTCCCAGGTTGGGTTAGTAAGGCCTTGCAGCAAATTATTAATGCGCTCGCGGTTGGTGTTTAGGCGTTGCTCGATGGCAGGCAGAACATGCTCCGGCTTGATCGCAGAAAACGGTGGTAGGGCGTGCTCTTGCAGTAATGGATTGGATGACGCATGAGCACTAGAAACAGGGTTAGACATGAAGAACTTCCAAAGCGGTGGCAATAGATAGAGTATTTGGGTCAAATACTAAAAATACAACCAGAGTCGGAGCGAAATATGAGCGATCAAAGCGGCAAACTGCTCACCAGCGTGCGCACTTATCAAGGTATTAGCCCAAAACTCGGTGAACGCGTCTTTGTCGATCGCAGCTCAGTGATCATTGGTGACGTAGAATTGGGCGACGACTGCTCAGTCTGGCCGTTGGCTGTGATTCGCGGCGACATGCATCACATTCGTATTGGCGCACGCACCAGCGTACAAGACGGCTCGGTGCTGCACATCACCCATGCTTCTGACTACAACCCCGGTGGCTATCCGCTGATTATCGGCGACGACGTCACCATCGGCCACCAAGCCATGTTGCACGGCTGCACCATCGGCAATCGCGTATTAATCGGCATGAAATCCATGATTATGGACGGTGCAATTGTCGAAGACGAAGTCATCGTCGCCGCCGGAGCGACTGTTTCTCCGGGTAAAGTGCTCGAAAGCGGCTTTGTGTATATGGGCACCCCAGCGAAAAAAGTCCGCCCGATTACCGAAAAAGAACGCAGTTTTTTTACCTATGGTGCAGGGAATTATGTGCGGCTGAAAGATAAGCATCTGGCTGAAGGGTATGATAGGTGAGTTAAATCTGCATGTTATAAAAGAAAAAAGCTCGGCGTGCAGCCGAGCTAAATCAGGAAAATAAACCGAAAATTAAAAACTACTCCGGCAAATGACACACCGCCTCAATATTATGCCCATCCGGATCTAACACAAACGCACCGTAGTAATTCGGGTGGTAGATTTCTCGAATGCCCGGTGCGCCATTGTCTTTCGCACCGGCATCGAGTGCGGCTTGGTAAAACTGTCGCACTTGTTCGCGATTTTCGGCTTTAAAGGCAATGTGCATAGGGGCGTGAACCGCTGCGCCTTCGCCTAGCCAAAAATCGGGTTTTCCTTGTTGGCCAAAACCACCCCAGCCTTGTACTTCGAGCACGAGTTCGGCGCCGAGTGGCTTTAGTGCTTTTAGATAAAACTCTTTGCTTCGTTGGTAATTACTAACGGCAATGCCCATATGATCAATAAACATAATTCTCACCTAGTTTGTTAGATTCCAGTGTTTTATGACTTGGTAATGCGCCGGTGGTGCGGCATTGGGGTCGTCCATTTCTTGCATCATAGCGAAGTATTTAAGGCAAAAAGGTGACTGCATAATGCTGTGACCTGCTTGGGCGGCGGCCTGCTCCGACTGCCAAAAGACCAGATCAACCCATTGGTTGTCTTTACCTTTTAGTAGTTGACGTTGCAAATAGCCGGGTTGTTGTTTGAGAAATTGGGTTTCAACGTCGGTGGCTGCCTGTATTAGATCACTTTCATCGATACCGTCTTTCAGGGTGTAGGGCGCCCATTCGATGGTGCGATTTGCGCTGGATTGTTGTTGGTTTGGCATTGGTTGCTCCTTGTTTAATCAATGTGGTTAGGAGTACTCAGTGTGGTTATAACTATGACAAGATATGGCACAGTTGATGACACTATGGAGTGATAAATTTGCATCCATCAGATCGTTTGCAGCAATTACTGGTGTTGTTGCGCACGAAAGAATCGTTCACCGCACAGCGTCTTGCTGAGGAGTTAGGCGTTAGCCTGCGTACTTTGATGCGAGACGTTGCGCGTCTGCGCGAGCAGGGCTACCCGATTGAAAGCGATACGGGGCGTGGTGGTGGACTGCGTTTACATAAGCGTTTTGGTATTGGCCGCATTAATTTAAAACCCAGCGAGATTTTAGATTTGTTGCTGGCGCTTAGTGTGATGGAGAAATTACCGTCGCCTTTGTTGTTAACCCAGTTGAGCTCGGTTAAGCATAAATTATTGGCAGCGCTGCCCGAGGCGGCTAGACCGCAACTCAGTCAATTACGCCGCCGTATTTGGGTGGGGAATCCGGCGTCAGATACGGTACAGCAAACGTATCAGGCCGATAACGCGCCGGGACGTGAGTTCTTAGAGGCGTTTTTCAATCAGAATCTGTTGTCTATTCGTTATCAACGTGAGGACGGTGAAATCAGCGAACGTTCGATTGAGCCGCATTATCTATTTTTGAACTGGCCGGTTTGGTATGTGTTTGCTTGGGATCACTTACGCCTAGATACGCGTATTTTTCGTCTGGATCGGATGGCGGTGTTAGCTGCCAGCCGCGAGCATTTTAACTTGCGCCCAGAAACGGATTTCTGCGATTGGTTGCAGCGCTTTGGGCAGGGTATTTAATATCTCAGATTTGTTGATTCAAGAATCAGTCAAAACATACTAAAATAAGATGCCAAGCACGCCATGTGTGGTTTTTGGCGTGTCATGGCTAACAGCCTAGTGTGGCAAATATTTTTCTGTGTTCTATGTAAGTGCATGAATACCAGTCTCATTCCATGCAATCGGAACTTTGTTTACGCCAAAATGTCGTGGTGAACATTTTTTAGAGGTTGCAGCGCAATAGATATTGGTGTTTTGTGTTGGTTTATCTCGTCTGTCGTGCTGCGGTACCGCGAATACCAACCTTAACAATCATCTAAGGGATTAGATTATGGCTACTTTGTTCCAGAAGCTCTTCGCTATTATCGTTTGGTTATATAAATATAAATGGCGTCTGCTTGGTTCAGTGATCGGTTTGATGACTATCTCGCTGCTACTGGGCAAGCTTTATCAGCATTGGGATGATGATCCAGATCGCGGCGCTGTTGCGATGGCGAATGGAGCGTTTGGTGAAAGTTATTCTACGCCTGTTTATCTCGATCAAGGTTGGTCTGAATCAGAAAGCCTCTGGTTCTACAACACAACCCAAGGCTCCGGTTTACTTCCTTATGATTTATATCTCTCGTTAGAAGAGTCTAGTTCTCAGCGCTTGCTGCGCGATAACGCGAATATGGATAAATATCGCTACTTGCCACAGAAGCCTACATTCTTTAATCCCAATGGCTTGGCTGTAGGTTTTGTTAAGGACGAATATCAAGGTAAGGATTACGTTGGTTTTACCTGTGCAGCTTGCCATACGTCTCAAGTTAATTTTAAAGGTCAGGCGATTCGCATTGACGGTGGTCCGGCCATGTCGGACATATCTGGATTTTTCGCCGAACTCGAAAAGTCGATGATGGCTACCCTCACTGATTCAGCAAAACAGCAGCGATTTATCGCTAATGTACTGGCGTTAGAAAACAACTATAAGAATGCAGATCAAGTTGTCGCCGATTTGAAAAAGTGGTCGGGTACGATTCATTTGTACAACACCGTTAATCATAGTCATGTGAAATATGGTTATGCACGACTGGATGCATTTGGCCGTATATATAATCGTGTATTGCAGCACATGATTAATAAAGAGCAGTTATCTAATGCGATGAAATTGGCGGTTTCGCCAACAGGGGTTCGTATATTAACCGATGCTCAAATCACTAACGTCTTGGCTGGTGTTGGTGAAAATATTATTGTTGATAGTCAGTTCTCGAAAATTATAAACCGTCTAGCGTCTCATGATCAGGGTTACCCTGGTTTGAATCTGCGCGATCTTCTACGAGTTCGAGATCAAATCTTTAATGAAGCCGATGCGCCCGTTAGTTATCCGTTTTTATGGGATATTGGTCAGTCAGATTATGTGCAATGGAACGGCCTTGCACAAAATTATGCTTTGGGCCCGTTAGGACGCAATACCGGTGAGGTAATCGGTGTATTTGGTATTCTCGACTGGACGGCTGAAGAGCCAAGTCATTTTGATTTGTCGTCGCTACTCACAGACCAAAAAAATAAAAATAAAGTGGTTAATTTCAAATCATCAATTGATCTAACGAACCTTCAGCGCCTAGAGGCGCAATTACAACGATTACAGTCGCCCGTTTGGCCTCAAGAAATTTTGGGAAAAATTGATACCGTGAAAGCAGAGCGAGGACAAACCTTGTTTGCTCAATACTGTCAGGCTTGCCATGTCGTTGTTGACCGCGCTAATAGTAAACGTTTGGTCGTTGCCAGCATGATTGATATTGATATCGTTGGTACGGATAAAAAGATGGCATTAAACGGTGTTCAATATGCGGGTAAATCAGGAAATTTGAAAGACACTGTGCAGGCTACGGATGTGGGCAATGTTGTGATTCGTGAGGATGCGCCGGTTGTGCAAATACTTACTTCGGCTACTAAGGGGGTGATTGCGACACCAGATGCAGATAAGTGGTTTTTACGTCGCTGGCTTGATCGCTTATACACCTTAGGCTTGTCGTTTTTTGATAACGATATTCCCAACACTGTAAAAAGTGGTAACTACAAGTCGGATACTACGTCGAACCCTTATAATTCACTATTGGCTTATAAAGGTCGGTCGTTGAATGGCATTTGGGCGACTGCTCCGTATCTACATAATGGGTCGGTGCCAACTTTATATGATTTATTATTACCGAAAAAACGTGCGGGAGATCCCGATGATGGTGAATATCGCCCAGATTCATTCGTTGTTGGCGCGCGTGAGTTTGATCCCGTCAAGGTAGGTTTTATCTCCGCGGGTTACGATGGTTTTACTTATAACACTAGCATTGCTTTAGATCGTCCTGTGGAGGGTAATGATAATGCTGGGCATGAATATGCTGCGGGAAAAACACCTCAGTTGAATGGATCTGTGTTACCTGCTTTGAATGAGCAACAGCGCTGGGATCTTATTGAGTATTTAAAGACCTTGTAAAGGAACAAAGACAGACGTTATGACTATGGATTTTTTGGCCGAATACGATGCTGCTCCAGATGTAGAAAAATATCCCTTGGTTCGAAAGTGGATTAAAACAAACCCACTACCATTTTTTAAGCAGTTACGAGCAGAACGCCCAATACTTGTGACACCTGAGTGTACCTTGTTGGCAAGGTCTAGCGATGTGCGTGATTGTTTGCAAATGCCGACCATTTTTTCAGTGGATTTATACAAGTCTAAAATGGGCGTTACTGATGATAACCCAGGCTATTTAATGGCCCATGATGACGATGCCTTACATTATCGTGAAAAATCCATCATGCAGAGCATGCTGAATCGCGATGATATTCCACGTATTAAAAAGTTGATTAGTGATACGTCAAAAAAAATTCTCGACGATGCTGATGGTCAGATAGAAATCGTCAATAATTATTGCCGTATGGTTCCTGTTATTTTGGTGCAAAAATACTTTGGTTTCGATGGCATTGAACCAGAAGCCTTATTCAAGTGGTCATATTGGAACCAATACAATACATTTTATAATCAACCGTTCGATCTGAACCCGAAAGACAAACATGATCATATTGTACAGCGTCATGAGGAGTGTACTGCCGAGCTGACTGAATATCTTAAAGCAATGATTCTGCGCAAGCTTTTTGCAGTGAAGGTGAAAGATCGTGTGTTGAAACCAGCGTTAAAAATTAAAAATGCTGTTCGGGGTTTAATTGGTAAAGAACCAGACGTACATGAAGACGATATTGTTACGCGTATGTTGCGTTCATCTTTTCCTGACGAAGTCGATTTCCCCCTGATACGTTTAGGTCGAAATGTTGGTGGCCTGTTAATTGGTACGGTCGAGACGACGTCGAAGGCCGCCGCTCAGGTGATTCATTTCTTCTTAGAACGCCCTGAGTTATTGGCCCAAGCAAAAGCGGCTTCATTGCTGGAAGATACGGATGAAATCGAAAGTCTTGTCTGGGAGGCTTTGCGCTTCGTTCCCATTGGGGCCTATATGTTTAGACAAGTAGCTCAAGATTATATTATCGCTGAAGGAACCGAACACGAAACTAGCCTCAAAAAAGGCACCACGGTATTAGCTTTAACTCAGTCTGCGATGTTTGACGAGTGTGCCTACAAAAACGCCGATGAATTCAATAAAGATCGAAATTGGTATAACAATTTCACCTATGGATTTGGCGCTCATGATTGCTTAGGCAAATACATTGGTATGGCGATGCTTCCCGAAATGGTACGCCAAGTCTTAGCACTAGATGGTGTACATGCTGTCTCAGCAATGGACTTTAAAGATGGTCCATTTCCAGAGCATTATGAATTAGTATGGAATAAGTAGAATATTTAGTGATCTAGTATGACGACCAGAAACTCTTTCAGGCCAGCTCTGTTAACTATAGATAACAGAGCAGTGGTTGATTTATTTCTGGCTTTCTATTACTTCGGCGAAAATACTAACAGCGTCTTTGGTACCTGCTCTAATTTGCAATATAACCGCCCCAGCCTGTTGAGCTAAGTCTAAACCATGAGACGCCTGAGATTTGCAAGCTGTCATGCTGGTTATTGCACTGTTAGTACCCGCTTGAATTTTGCCAATCATATCTGAAATTTCTTGAGTTGATCTGCTGTACGTCCCGCTAGTTGGCGTACTTCATCGGCAACAACAGCAAAGCCTCGACCTTGGTCTCCCGCCCTTGCAGCTTCAATGGCGGCGTTTAAAGCCAGCAGGTTGGTCTGATCGGCAATGCCACGAATGGTATTAACGATCGATGTAATTTGCTCCGATTGTTTGCCTAATTCGGCAATGATGGTTGCAGATTTATCGACAGCCTCAGATATTTGAGACATCTCTTTTGCTGCATCTTGGACTACTTCGGTACCGTGCGCCGCGGCTTTTTCAGTTTCGACGGCTATATGGTATGCGCGTGCAGCATTTTCAGTTTCTAGCTGATTCTTTTTGATATCTTCGGTAATGTCGGTTGCATATTTGATGAAGCCAAAGAGGTTACCTTTGTTATCTATCAGCGGGTTGTATGAGGCTTCTAGCCAGACGACGTTGCCGTTTTTTCCAATTCGTTCGAAACGACTTGATATATAGCGACCACTTCTTAGCTGATCCCAAAACTTTTTATAGTCATCACTATCGGCATAACTTTTGTCACAGAAAATTCTATGATGCTTACCTATAATTTCTTGTTCTGTGTATCCCATTGCGTTTAAGAAGTTACGGTTAGCTGAAACAACATTGCCTTTTAAGTCGAAGCGAATGACAGCGCTAGAGCGATCAACGGCTTCCATTTTAGCTCGGTTTTCATTTTCAGTTTCTACTCGTTGCGTCACGTCGTGTGCGATTTTCAGTATCTTTATAATATTTTTATTAGCATCAATAACCGGTGCGTAAGAGGCTTCAAGCCAAAGCGTTTCTCCGTCACCTTTAACCCTCTTGTACTCACCGTTCATTGTGTTGCCATTGGCAAGATTTCGCCAAAAATCGCGATACTCTGATGAATCTACATAATCACGTTCGCATATTGTGCGGTGGTGACGGCCAATAAAGTCTTGCGCTTGATACCCTACCATCTTTAGGTATTTGTCATTGGCGAACAAAATTTCTCCAGAAGGCGAAAACTCAGCAACAGCCATTGAGCGATATACGGCTTCAACGGTAGAGGTATCAGGCCCCTTGTCGGGGCTGGGCTTCTTACTTGAGTTGCCGAATATGTTCATTGGCCTTACCTTATGGGGAATAGGGTTGTTCGCACATTAAACCTAGATCAGTTCTATGGTGCGTCACGCGAACTGATAGTCGATTTGAAGTAACAATGATAACTTTGCACTAAAACGACACTTGGACATCTCGCTTCTATGTATAACGCTCAATCTGGCCATACAAACTCTGTTACCTTATTGCGTCAGCGCGAGCTTGCTCGATCTAGCCGCGAGTTTCTCGCGCGGGGCAGTCGTGTTAAACGCTGCACGGATTGTATGTTGGCTAAGTCACTGTGCATGTGCTCGTCACGACCAGCCCCATCGGGCGTCGTCGCTGTTTGCCTTGTTTATTATCAAGGCGAGGTATTCAAACCTAGTAATACGGGCCGATTAGTGGCTGATGTTTTGGCTGACAATCATGCCTTTCTTTGGCATCGTACAGAGCCTGATCCTGAGATGCTGGCAATTGTTCAGCGGGAAGATTACGCGCCTTTGGTAATATTTCCATACAACTATGCAGCTCCCGAACGCCATATGAAAGACGACGAGACTTTGCAGCGCTATTTGGCAGGGCGTAAACCTTTACTGATTTTTCTCGATGGCACTTGGCGCGAGGCGCGCAAAATGTTTCGCAGTTCATGGCTGGCTAATTATCCTGTGATTGCGATTGAGCCAACACAAGCGTCGAATTATCGCTTACGCGAAGCCTTTCATGAGCATCAGTTAGGTACAGCAGAAGTGGCAATTGATATTTTACAGCGTATGGGCGAACGCCAGTGTGCAGATAATTTATCGACCTATTTTGAGCTATTTAAAGATCGATATTTAGCCGGGCGAGCGAATCACTTTACGACGGACGATAGCGTTAATTGATAGCAAATAAAAAGCGCCGTCCAATATCATAGGTGGCGCTTTTTACATTTAAATGATTATTTATTCAGGTGCGTTGCCAATATCAAATAAGGTTATTTGATTGCCCATTCGTGTTTGCACCGCTCCGGTTGCTAAACCTTTCGAGAATAATAAAATATTCAACGAACCGCCGTAGAAGAAATTTCCGAGGCGAGTATAGCCACGCTTCACTTGCGCGCCCGGTACGATATCTTCATCCAACACAACCGAGCCAATCGTATCTAGCCCAACAGGAATAGAGGCGACGTAGCCTTCAATTTCGTTACCAAAGACGTTTTTATAGGTCACTTTGATAATCACAACACCGCGTTGAAATACTTCGAATTGGCCGAAGTCAGTTCCTGCACGACCAACATTACCGTCTTGTGGCACCCAGTTTGGCCAGTCAATGTAACCGTAGGTTCCGGCTTCAATGACTTCTGCATGCACTACTTCGCCGCTAACGGGGCTGTGAAAGTGGTGATAGGTATTTGGCATTAATACGCAAGACAGCCCTGTGCCACCGACGAATTTTTGTTTGATATCGTCTGGGGTGTGACCGAGTAGATGAATTAAATCGATGGGGATGTTTTTAACGTCGAGTACGGTATCGGCTTGTAGTGGATTGTTGATGAAGGCACGTTCACTTTCCATTGTGCCACCGAGTACTTGTACTAAAGGATTCATAATGCAGTCGGTTGGCGACGACACTACATAGTCTTTTTCTGGCATGGTGACAGGGCGGCTAGGAATAATTTCATTTTGGGTGTCAATTTTAATTTGGCGCGCAAAAAATTCATTCCAGGAGCTGTAATTGTATTCATCGCCTGCGGGTGGAATATAGTCAGTAATTTCAATACGCGGATCTTCTACCCATTCAGGCACTAGAGCCGCGGAGGCTTGAGTATTCATATAGGCCCCGCGCTGCATACTGAAATCACGAGTAAATTTAAAGCCAGTTTCTAAAGGTGTTAAGTGATCTGGCATATAACCCTGAACAAAGGCTTGTGCGGCTGGGTTTTTATAGTAATACCAAGCAAAATTTTGAATGTACTTTAGGCCATTATCTTGGTCGCCGCTGATGCTAGGTAAAAAGGTACACCAATCGCGGAAGGTGGTTAGCATATTAACTACTAGGCCATCGACGGTGATGTTGCCTTTCCATGGGTTTTCCATTTGGTAAGAGGCGGGTAGCTCTTGCATTTGGGTATCGACGGCCTCTAACGCTTGGTAGGTTTTCTCGTCGCTGACATATCGTTGTGCTAGGTAAAATAATGAGTCGTAACAGGGAGAGTCGGTTAGGGTTGCAATGACATCAGGGGTCAATAGAGGCTCCCCGGTTACTGGTGACATCAATTGGGGCAGAGAGTCTGCTGGGCCTTCGTGCAGCGTGCGCGGTGTGGGCCATAGGAAATAGGCAATAAGTACAAGAATAAGCACACCAACCAATTTGGTGATAGTGCTATTGGATAGCATAGTCATGAGTCTCTCCCTGTAATGGTGGATGCGGTATCAGGCAATTTTTACTTAGCTTGGTTAAAATTAGCATACTGGATGCAGAGCTGCGGGATAACTGGGTTAGGTCAATGTGTCGCAAGATTACTTAGTTCTTTATGCTTTAACGCAAGAAATTGCTGATGATTTCCGTGCCTGAGGCGAGACAGAATGGCCTTTGGCGGTTACAATCTGGCCCTTTCATATAGCCATTAAGAAGCAATTCCCATGGGCAGAGCGTACCAGAACCGTAAAGAATCAATGGCCAAGACGGCCGGAGCAAAAACCAAGGTCTATTCCCGATATGGCCGCGAGATCTATGTGATCGCGAAAGCAGGTGGTACAGATCCTTCCGCCAACCTTTCATTGCGTAGCTTAATTGATCGCGCTAAGAAAGATCAGGTGCCTTCGCATGTGATCGAGAAAGCAATTGATAAGGCCAAGGGCGGCATCGGTGAAGATTACGTTCCAGCGTTGTACGAAGGTATTGCGCCTGGTGGCTGCATGGTATTGATCAGCGCCCTAACGGATAACCACAACCGTACTTTCGGTGAGATTCGCGGTGTCTTCTCTAAGTGTAAAGCTAAGCTGGGTACTCAAGGCTCGGTTTCTCACATGTTCGATCATCGCGCGATGTTTGTATTCGCAGGCGACGACGAAGAAGTTGCATTAGAAGCACTGATGATGGCTGATGTCGATGTTTCTGACATCGATTGTGAAGACGGCATGATCACAGTGTTAGTGCCGCCGACAGATTTCTTCAAAACCAAAACGGCATTGCAGGAGATGAATCCTGAGATCGATTTTGAAGTTGAAGAGATTACCTATTTGCCAACGATGGAACATCCAATTACTGGTGACGATGTTGCCCAGTTTGAGCGTTTTGCTGCGTTGATTAACGATCTAGAAGACGTGCAAGAAATTTATCACAACGGTACTTTTGATAGTTGAACCCGAGTGAATTGAAAAGGGCGCTAACAGCGCCCTTTTTTTATTGCCTTGGTATTATTCACTGAAGTAACTACAACTCCATGATTTGGTAAACCGTTACCGAGCCACTGACTTCATTACCGATTACGATTAATGGATTACCGTTCGGGCTTTCCGTTGCACTGATGAATTTAATGCCTTCTGGGCCAAGGTCGCCTGTATTTGGCACTTGAGTACAATCCATACCTTCAGCAACGTCACATGGGTCGGCTAAATCGTCGTCCATTTCAAACGTGGTGCTAAAGTCACGGTTATTGGTATAGGCCACAAATGTCGCAGCAAATGGGTTGGTGATGTCATAAACGAAAATACCACCAACACGCTCAAGACCGATAAAGGCATAAGTGCGGCCATTAATTTCGCCAGTAGTGATGGCTTCTGGTTCTGCACCTTTGTCATCCGAACGGTTATCACCTTTATTCTCTGTATGCGCAGAGTTAAAATTTGAGCCTAAAACACTTGCGGTAATACGACCGAAATCATCACCAGAGTCGAATACTTGGGTGCCATTTTGATCCCAGATAGAGAAGGAGCGAGCACCAAAAGCGTACAAGGCTTCGTATTCGCCATTCTCGTCAGCATCGCCCACCGCGTTGGTAACTTTTAGACGACCTAAACCGTTCTTACCGCCGTGTTGATCATAAATGACATCCATTTCAGTAGAGAGGGTTAAGTCTTTTACTCTTACTTCTTCTGAGTATGCATTCCAATCGCGCGAGTCGCCTTCGTTTGCTGTAACAACGAAAGTAGCACCATTCCATTCGTAAGCGGCAATTGAATCCGGCTGATATAAACCAAATACGTTATCCACTTTACTGAATAGCGGTACTTCGTCTTTATCTGTGTAATCAAGAGCGTATTGTGACCAGTCTTTTAAACCTAAGCCGCGGACTTTTACTTCGTTATTTTCCAGATTAAGAATAGCGATGGCATTGTTTTCTTGCAGAGTAACGTAAGCGGTTTTGCTGTCGCTTGAGATAGCAATGTATTCAGGTTCAAGATCCTGCGAAACGGTCGTGCCCGCAGGTGAAGCGAATTTTACATCTTCAGCTTGCAGTAATGCGCGACGCTCTTCATCGGTATCGTAATCTTCAGGATCGAGTAAGGCGCTAGCGAAGATCATATCGTCAAAGTCGATAAGTGTTGCTGTATCCGATGGAACGCCTGCAGTGATGGCAATAATAGAAATCGAACCTTCAGGATCGACGACGTAATCTGTATCTGGCTCACCTTCGTTAGCAACGACGACTTTGCTGCCGTCTGGAGTGAAGGTCACCATATCAGGTAATGAGCCCACTTTTACCGCTTTAAGCAAGGTACCTGCACCGGCGGCATCTAATGTGTAAAACAACACAGCACCCGGGTCAGTTTTGTTGGCTGACGCCATAGCAACCGCTAATAAATCGCCATAAACACTTAGGGAGTCAACCGCACCCAAAGCAATGACTTCGTCACCCGATACGGTAACTTCCGTCGGCAAGTTAAATGGCGTTGAGCTTAGGCTGTTGTCATTAAAGGCGTTGGCTACGGCAACCGTCGGCAAGCCGGCAAGGCTAATAACGTCGATGCGATTGTCGGCGCCATTGATTGCCATTGCTGAGTTTGAATTTTTGTGGAATTGCACAATCTCGGCTGCGCTTTTGCCGTAAGAACCGCTGGCATAACGACCGACAACATCAAGTTGTAAGTCGCGAGGTGCACTTTTGCCGTCGGTGCCATTTTGGCCGTCGTTACCGGCTAAGCCAGGGGCGCCATCTTGAGTTACTGTGGTTGTGGTACCGTCTAAGCCATTAAGGCCATTGCTGCCGTCTTTACCATCGTTGCCGCCACAAGCTACTAAGCCTAATGTTGCCGCTAAGCAGGCCGCGCGTAGAATTGATACTTGCATTGTTGCTTCTCCATTAAATTTTAATGACAGAGAAACTAGTACTAATGCATTACCGATTTGTTACAGATGGTCTATTTGGACTATTTTGCCCAAATAGACGCATTTGAAGTGAACTGAAGCCTAAATGTTATTAACGTGTGCGACGCTCATCGCGCAAGGTTTTCATCAGGTGTGCTGTGCTGGGACGTACTCCACGCCATAGAAAAAAAGCCTCGGCCGCTTGTTCTACTAACATTCCTAAACCATCGATTGTAAGTTTGGCACCTTGCTCTGTCGCCCATTGATTAAAGACAGTTGCACTATTGCCATACATCATGTCGTAGCAAACCGTTTCAGGTGAAATAATGCTGGGATTTAACGGCGGCAATTCACCACTCAAACTGGCTGAGGTGGCATTAATAATAACGTCAAATGGCTCGTCTACATCAGCAAATCCTAAACCTGATACTTTGCCTAAATCGGCAAAATCTTCGGCTAGTTGCTCTGCTTTGTTTACCGTACGATTAGCGATCACGATGCAATTGGGTTGTTCTGCAAGCAGCGGTTGCAAAACCCCACGTACAGCACCGCCAGCACCCAATAACAAAATACGCTTATCTTTTAGGGCGATATTATTATTCACGGTAATATCGCGTACGAGTCCGGCGCCGTCGGTGTTGTCGGCTAATAAGCGACCATCGTCAAGGCGCTTCAGCGTATTAACTGCTTGTGCCCGCTGAGCTCGTGGCGTGTATTCATCCGCAAAACGATAGGCATCTTCTTTAAAAGGAACGGTTATATTCATTCCTAGTCCGCCATGTTTAAAAAAACGTTTTGCTTCAGTATCGAAGCCATCCAGCGGCACCAAAATAGCTTTGTAAAATAAATCTTGTTTGGTTTCTGCCGCAAATTCCAAATGAATTCGCGGTGATTTACTGTGGCCAATAGGGTTGCCGACTACTGCATAAAGATCGGTCATGATTTACTCCTTTACACCCATTCTTTATGAGGTAAAAAGTCAGTGTAAAGACGCGCTTCTGGGCTGCCGGCTTCGGGATGCCAATCGTAATCCCAATGAGCCACTGGAGGCATGGACATTAAAATTGATTCGGTACGACCTCCGGTTTGCAAACCAAAAATGGTGCCGCGATCAAAAACTAAATTAAATTCGACATAACGACCGCGACGGTAACATTGAAATTTACGTTCACGTTCACCGTATGGAATATTTTTACGACGTTCGATAATGGGGATGTAGGCATCAATATAGCCGTTGCCAACGGCCTGCATGAATTCGAAACTTTTATCGAAATTTAATTCGTTATTCCAAGTATTTAAATCGTCGAAAAATAAACCCCCAACGCCGCGAGTTTCATTGCGATGCTTTAAGAAGAAATAGTCGTCGCACCATTTTTTATATTTTGGAAATACATCGTCGCCGAATGGCGTACATAAATTTTTTCCAGTTTGGTGCCAATGAATAACGTCTTCTTCAAAGGGATAAAATGGAGTTAAGTCAAAGCCGCCGCCAAACCACCAAACTGGTTCTTCACCTTCTTTTTCCGCAACAAAAAATCGCACGTTAGCGTGTGACGTTGGAATATAAGGGTTGCTCGGGTGAATCACGAGCGACACCCCTAATGCCTGAAAGCTACGTCCGGCCAATTCAGGTCGGTTCGCAGTAGCGGATGCAGGGAGCGTGGCCCCTCGAACATGGGAGAAGTTAACGCCACCCTTTTCGACCACAGCACCTTCGATCATTACGCGAGTACGACCGCCACCGGTGAGGCCTAGCGGACTTTCTGCCTGTTCTCGATCCCAAGTGTCTTCAACGAAGGTTGCTTGCCCATCAGCTTGCTCGATTGCGCTGCAAATACGATCTTGAAGATCCAGTAAAAAGGTTTTTACGGCGGCAATATCACAACCGTGCTGAGGCTGACTCATTCATTTCTCCAGTTCATTGGTGTTCGGTTTTAGCGATCACCATAAAAATTAATTCGCTCTGCCAGCCGCGAATAGGCGGCTGTTCGACTCGCTTGCACAAACTTGGTTCAGCGTAGGCGTTTGCCATCGAGAGTTCGAATCTCCGAAGGTTTATCTCTGCCACCTAAAGCGCCTTGTAAAATGTAATCAGGCTGCTGGGCAAAGTACTGGCGTACTCGCAGAGCGGATCTTGCCGGTTCTTTCCCAGCAGGATTCGCCGATGTCGATACCAAGGGGCCGATTGTAGCGCACAAGGTTTTGACTAATGGATGATCAGTGACACGAATGGCAAGACTTTCGTGGTGCCCACGCAGCCAAACTGGGACACTGTCGACACATGGCAGTACCCAAGTTGTTGGCCCTGGCCAAGTCGCTTGTACTTGAGCAAGGTCTGCTGGTGATAGCGGTTTAATCCAATCGTCAAATTGATCCAATGAAGAGCCTACTAGCACTAAGCCTTTATGCTCTGGGCGTGATTTCATCGTTAAAATTTTGCGTACGGCCTTAGCATTGCGCGGATCGCAACCTAAACCCCATACCGCTTCAGTGGGATACGCTAAAACGCCGCCTAAACGCACGCAGCGTATGGCTTGTTGAATGTGCCAACTGTTCAAGGAAGTTACTCAAAATACTTAGGGAATTGATCAGGGGCAGAACCGTACAACAAGGACTGAATTTCAACAAGAGCTGCGGTGTAAGTGGCAGGTGAAGTTGTTTCTTTATTTGATTCTGGCGTAGCCGCCGGGCTGTTGCTGTAACCAACCATCGAGTTCTAATTGTAATAATTCGGGCAGTAAGCGTGCCATCTGCAGATTCGAGCGTATGGCAATAAGATCAATGCTGGTAGTAGTGTAATCAATGCAGGTCACTAATTCGGGTACTTCTGCTGCGTTTTGGCTGTTACTCGTTACATCGACCGACTCTGCGACACGAGGCGCTTTGGGTTTGGCCTTCGGCGCTGGTGATTTAACTCGTAACGCTTCGCGTAACGTAATAGTTTCGGTTTCTACAAACTCAGTGTTGGCTTGATCGTTTTCAAATAAAGGGGACTCTAGCTCAAGGCTTTGTTGTTCCGCGTTTGTTTGTGGGGCGGGAATATCTAGCCCAAGTTCACCCAGCACGTCATTTGCGTTCTCAATGAGAGCGGCGCCTTCACGAATAAGCTGGTGTGGGCCGCGACTCAATGGATTGCTGACCACGCCGGGTAAAGCAAATACTTCACGTCCTTGCTCTGCGGCTAAGCGTGCGGTGATCATAGTGCCACTTTTAATGTCGGCTTCGACCACAATGGTTGCTAGCGTCATGCCGCTGATGATGCGATTACGTGATGGAAAGTGACGAGCTTGCGGTGTAACCCCCGGAGCAAACTCGGATAACAACATGCCTTGATCGCAGATGCGATGGGCTAAACCAAGGTGACGTGCCGGATAGATTTGATCTGGACCGCTGCCCAGAACGGCAATGGTACTTCCGCGCCTTACTGCGCCTTCATGAGCTTCGCCGTCGATACCTAAAGCCAGACCACTCACCACTGTAATCCCAGAAGCTGCAAGTTCCGCAGCGCACTCTCGTGCCCATTGGCGTCCATAGGGGGTTGGGTGTCGGCTGCCCACCATCGCAATCATGGGACGCTGCAGCGCTTGAACATTACCGCTGTAATATAAAAAGGTGGGAGCGTCTCTCAAGCTAGCTAACGCCTCTGGATAGTCTTTCGTACCCACCATGAGTACACCACTACCGCTTTGGCGGCGCCAGTTTAATAGGTTATCTAGGCCGTTACTTAGGCTCTCATCGAATTGCCAGCGTTCAATCGCTGTATCGCTTAATCCCAAGGAGCGTAACTGTTGACGGTCGCAGCGTAATAGGGCGCGTGGACTACCGAGTTGATCTAGGAGTTCATTGGTGGTGACGGTGCCAAAACCGGGCAGTTGTCGCAGTCGCCACCACGCAGAGATGAGTTCATCCGTTAACAGCTCATCCATGAGCATGATGTTCTCCAAATTTCATATTTTTTACTGTTTTGGTGAATTGAACATGTCACCAACACGCAGAGGACGAACCGCACGCATAATTAACGCATATGACATTTTGTCGAACACGCGGAATACCATCATGCTGCCTGCTTCTTCGCGTGGCAGACGTACTTTTTCTTTCGCTTCACGGTCGTAAACCATGACACCTGCTTTTTCGATCAGTAGAACCGAACCTTGCTCTAAACCATCACGTTTGCCGCGGTTTAAAACAACCACGTCGTATTGGCCAACCTGCGACACGCCACCAGAAACGGCTAGAATGGTACCGATTACTTCTTGTGCGGGAGCCTTGGGAATGAAGCTCGAAGCCAGAGAGCGATCCTCAGTTTCTAATAAGCGGTCACCAACGGCGACTTGTTGATTGGTTTTTTCTAGCATCAAGGTCATGATGTCGCCTTCGGTTTTAGTAACACGACCTAAACCAATATCGGTAGCTTCCAGACCTAAAATTTCGTCGGTTTCAGGATCTTTATAGACCTGACCTTTACGGAAAATGCTGTATGCAGAAGCGACTTGATCGACTTTGCCGCGGGCATAAATAGCAGAGCCCGCGCCCATCAATAAGTGCTCATCTACGCCAGAAATAACGTGTGGAGCCGCTGCTAATTCTGCTGGATCAACTACGCGGTGGTTGCGTAGAAAGCCGCGAATTGCATCCATTGGAATGGCTGGGATTGCAGATTCTATGGGCTCTACACGGGCGGTTGCCATGAGTTTGACGTCGCCAGGAGATAGCTTCACTGTGCGGCTAGTATCACCACGTTGGGTTACACCAACGCGTTGTTGACCGCCGACCGTAATGAGACCGATTTCATCGCCTGGATAGATAAGGTGAGGATTCTCGATTTGCGGGTTGAGATACCAAATCTCGGGCCACTGCCAAGCTTCATCGGTAAAGCGTTCGGAGATGTCCCAAAGGGTGTCGCCCTTCTGAACTGTGTAGCGCTGAGGAGCGTCCGTTTTCAGGTCTAACGCTATGGCTGTGGTCGAAAGACACATCAAACCAGCAATTAGAAGGCGTTTGATGGTTTTGCTCATCCTGTATTCCCTTTATTATTGGCGTATCGGGTGATTTATATGTTCTGAGTATCGCTGCATGGCAGCAATCTTAGCAAGTCACAACCACTTTGTTCTATAAGCACAGCATATCTCTTATGGCCATACTTGAAATACTTGAATATCCAGACCAACGTTTGCGTACCGTTGCCAAGCCGGTAACAGAGTTCGACAACCGCATTCATCGCATTGTCGATGATATGTTCGAAACCATGTACGATGCACCGGGCATTGGCCTCGCTGCATCTCAGGTTGATATCCACGAACGTATCATTACCATCGACGTGTCGGAAGAGAAAACCGAGCCGTTGGTCTTTATTAACCCTGAAATAACGGTTTTAGAGGGTGAAATGGAGACTATGCAGGAAGGTTGTCTCTCTGTGCCAGGCTTTTACGAAGATGTGACACGGGTTGAGCATTGTTTAGTGAAAGCATTTGATCGCAATGGCGACGCCTTTGAAATGGAATGTCGCGGTCTTCTGGCGGTATGCATTCAACACGAAATTGACCATCTCGAAGGTAAGTTGATGGTCGATTATATTTCGCCTCTCAAGCGCAATCGCATCAAAGATAAGCTCGAAAAGAAGCACAAACTCGAAGCCCGTCAGGGAAAACGCTAAACCATGCCATTACGAATTGTTTTTGCCGGTACGCCGGATTTTGCCGCTGATCATTTACGTGCGCTCGTTGCTTCTGAACACGAAGTTGTGGCCGTTTATAGTCAGCCAGATCGCCCAGCAGGGCGCGGTAAAAAATTACAGCCAAGCCCGGTGAAGCAAGTCGCCCTTGAGCATGATATCGCTGTTTATCAGCCGTTAAATTTCAAACAAGAAGCCGATATCGCCGATCTGCGAGCGCTTAATGCGGATGTGATGGTCGTGGTTGCCTATGGGTTGTTACTGCCACAAGCGGTACTGGATGCGCCGAAGTACGGCTGTTTGAATGTGCATGCCTCCTTGCTGCCACGCTGGCGTGGTGCTGCACCCATTCAACGCTGCATCGAAGCGGGTGATAAAGTCACCGGCATTACCATCATGCAAATGAATGCGGGCCTAGATACCGGCGATATGCTGGCGAAAATCACGACCGGAATTTTTGCTACGGATACCGGTGGTAGTTTGCACGATAGATTGGCGCAGCTGGGGCCTAAGTCAATGCTGGCGGTATTAGCGGATGTTGAAGCCGGCACATTAAAGCCTGAAGTACAGAATAATGGACTTGCTTGTTATGCCCACAAGCTGAGTAAACAAGAAGCCTTGATAGATTGGTCGCAATCGGCCGAAACCCTCGCATTGCGCATTCGTGCGTTTAACCCTTTTCCTATGGCCTATACCCTGCTTGGCGACGAGCGTATTCGGGTGTTAGCTGCTGAAGCACGAGACTCTATGACAACTCTACAACCCGGAACCATTGCCAGCGTTGCTAACGAAGGCATTGATGTTGCCTGTGGTGAAGGGACTTTGCGCTTAACGCAAGTGCAGTTGGCGGGCAAAAAAGCTATGTCGGTAGCCGATGTAATTAACGGCCAACCTAAGTTATTTCAGCCTTTGTATGTATTGGCGGCTGACCTTTGAGCGGCGATCACTCGCCTTGGTCGAAGGCTGAAAGCAAGTCGACAACCGTATTGAGCGCTCGCGTTGCTGCTATTCATGCGGTATTGGGAGTAATGCAAGGGCAGTCGTTGAATCAGCTATTGCCTCCATTAGAAGCGCGCGTGGACGCTGCTGATCGTGGCTTTTTACGCGACTTAGCACTCGGCAGCTGCCGGCATTACTTTCGTTTGAACGCCATTACTAAAATGCTGCTGAAACGTCCGTTTGGCGAAGAAGATCAAGATCTGCACGCTCTGATGATTGTTGGTTTATATCAGCTCGAAATTCAGAAAAAAGCGCCTCACGCGGCTGTGCATGCCACGGTTGAGAGTTGTGAAGAGTTAGGCAAGGGCTACGCTAAATCGGTCGTGAATGCCTGCTTGCGCCGCTATGCGCGCGAGTATGAAGAGCTGCGCCCACCACTGGACGACAATCCCGTTACTGCAACTAGCCATCCTAAGTGGTTAGTGAAAATGCTGACCAAAGCTTGGCCTGAGCAATGGCAAAACATTCTTACTGAAAATAACGAACGCCCACCGCTATGTTTGCGAGTTAATCGTCGTCACGGCAGCCGTGATCAGTATTTGCAGCGTTTGCAGGACGCCGGTATCGAAGCCAGCTCAGCCCCGTACTCAGCCGACGGAATTTATTTAGTCGAGAGCTGTGATGTGACCGCGTTACCGGGTTTTGCGGACGGTGATTTCAGTGTGCAAGACGAAGCTGCTCAGCTAGCAGCGTCGATATTGGCTCCGCAAGATGGTGAACGTATTCTTGATGCTTGTGCCGCTCCGGGGGGTAAAACTTGCCATATTCTGGAATACGCCAATGCAGACGTGACGGCGGTTGATCTAGAAGAAAAGCGTTTGCCGCGTGTGCACGAAAATTTAGCGCGCTTACAACTCAGCGCTAATGTCGTCTGCGGTGATATGTGTGCGATAGAGTCATGGTGGGATGGTCAGCAATACGATGCCATTTTGTTAGATGTGCCTTGCTCAGCTACTGGTGTGATTCGTCGTCATCCTGATATTAAGTTGCTGCGTCGCCGTGAAGACATTGAGCAATTGGCATTGGTGCAGCAGGCGGTACTAGCCAGCGCATGGGCAATGCTCAAGCCCGGTGGCCGTTTGTTATATGCCACTTGCTCGGTGATGCCAGAAGAGAACAGCGAGCAAATTCGTCGATTTGTTGCTGCGAATGCCGATGTAACACTAACAACGCTGGACAAAGACTGGGGAACGGCCTGTAATGCCGGGCGTCAGCTGTTTCCACAGCGTTTGGGGCATGACGGTTTTTACTACGCCTTGTTAGTTAAGCAAAAGGCTGCAAAAGCATAAGTGATTGTTACTTGATAATTCATAAATCGGGCCGCAAAGGCTTGGGAATCGTATGAAAATCATTATTTTGGGAGCCGGCCAGGTAGGCGGCACATTGGCAGAAAACTTAGCCAATGAACAAAACGACATTACCGTGATTGATACCGATCAGGTGCGGTTGCGTGAGTTAGCGGATCGTATTGATATCAAAACCGTATACGGCCATGGCTCGTATCCACAGGTGATGCGTGATGCTGGGGCGGATGATGCTGATATGTTGGTAGCGGTCACTAACTCTGACGAAACCAACATGGTGGCCTGTCAGATTGCTTACACCTTGTTCCGTACACCGACCAAGATCAGTCGTATTCGCTCGAATGCTTACCTTAAACAACCTGAGTTGTTTAAGAATGATGCCTTCCCAATCGACGTTTTGATTTCGCCAGAGCAAGTCGTTACTAACTACATCAGCCGTTTACTGCAGTACCCAGGTGCATTGCAGGTACTCGACTTTGCTGATGAACGCGTGCAGTTAGTGGCCGTGAAAGCCTATTACGGCGGGCCACTGGTGGGTCAAGCCATTCATACGCTGAAAGATCACTTACCGAATATCGACGCACGAGTAGCTGCGGTATTCCGCCGCAATAAGGCGATTGAGCCTACCGGCGATACTGTGATCGAGGCCGATGATGAGGTCTTCTTCGTTGCTGCGCGTGCGCACATAAAAAAGGTAATGAACGAGCTTCGTCGTGCGGAAGATTCGTACAAGCGCGTCATGATCGCTGGTGGCGGTAACATTGGTTATCGCCTCGCTAAGACGCTCGAAAAAGATTACAAAATGAAGTTGATTGAGCACGATGAAGAACGTGCCCGCTATTTGAGTGAGAACCTAACCAGCACGGTGGTGTTATTGGGTAGTGCTACCGATAAGGCGTTGCTGGAAGAAGAAAATATCGAGAATACCGACGTCTTTTGTGCTCTGACCAACGACGATGAAGTGAATATCATGTCGTCTTTACTGGCGAAACGCTTGGGTGCGCGCAAGGTCATGACTCTGATTAACAAAGCGGCTTATGTCGATTTAGTGCAGGGAGGCATGATCGACGTTGCTATTTCGCCTCAGCAAGCAACGATTGGTAGTTTGCTTACTCATGTGCGCCGAGGTGATGTAGTTAATGTTCACTCATTACGTCGCGGTGCTGCAGAAGCCATTGAAGCGATTGCCCATGGCGATAGCCACTCATCTAAAGTGGTTGGGCGGCGGATTAAAGATATTAGTTTGCCACCGGGTACGACCATTGGTGCAATTGTGCGTGGTGAAGAAGTTATTATGGCCACGTCGGATGTGGTTGTGGAATCAAACGACCATGTGATCTTGTTCGTGATGAATAAGCGTCATATCTCGGATGTTGAGCGCTTGTTCCAAGTCGGTCTTGGCTTCTTCTAGGATACGATGGCATGCACTTGACTGTTATAGCGCGCGTTCTTGGCATTTTCTTGATGCTCTTCAGTTTGACCATGTTGCCGCCGATTTTGGTGTCGATGTGGTACAACGATGGCGCGACACAAGCCTTCTCTATGGCAATGGGGCTTATTTTCGGCATCGGTTTTTTATCTTGGATGCCGGTACGCTTTGTGCGCCAAGAATTACGTACCCGTGATGGCTTTTTAATTGCCGCTTTATTCTGGTTCACCTTAGGCTTAGCGGGTACCTTGCCCTTTATCTTGGCTGAAGATCCCGGTTTAAGCTTTGCCGACGCGTTTTTTGAGTCGCTTTCCGGTTGGACTACGACTGGTGCGACGGTAATGACAGGGCTTGAATACCTGCCAAAATCGATTCTTTGGTATCGCCAACAGCTGCAATGGCTCGGTGGTATGGGGATTATCGTATTGGCCGTTGCCATTCTGCCGATGTTAGGCATTGGTGGTATGCAGTTATTCCGCGCAGAAATGCCTGGGCCACTGAAGGACTCGAAACTGACGCCACGTATTACCGAGACGGCTAAAGCTCTGTGGTATATCTATTTGTCGTTAACCATCGCATGTGCATTGGCTTATTGGCTCGCGGGTATGAATACCTTTGATGCCATCGCTCATAGTTTTTCTACGGTTGGCATTGGTGGTTTCTCTACTTACGACGCCTCAATGGGGCATTTTGATAGCCCACTAATCGAAATGATCGCAGTATTTTTTATGCTGGTAGCGGCGCTAAACTTCTCTCTGCACTTTTATGCGTGGCGTAATCGCTCGATTACGCACTACTGGCGTGATTCTGAGGTTCGTTTTTTCACCTTCATTATTATCGGTGGAATCATCATTACTATTACCGCACTCTGGCTTACCGATACCTATGGCATTACCGAATCGATTCGGTATGGCATTTTTGAGATGGTATCCGTCGCTACAACCGCTGGATTTGCCACTGCCGACTTCTCTGGCTGGCCGGTATTTTTACCCGTGATGTTGTTCATGGCAGCATTTATCGGTGGCTGCGCGGGTTCAACCGGAGGCGGTATGAAGGTTATCCGTGTGCTTCTGGTGTACAAACAGGGTGTGCGTGAAATCCGTCGTTTGATTCACCCGAATGCGATTATTCCAGTGAAGTTAGGCCGCATGCCGGTCAGTGATCGTATTTTAGAATCGGTTTGGGGCTTCTTTGCTCTCTATGTTGTTACTTTTATGGTGATGATGTTAGCGCTTATGGCCACTGGCTTGGATCAAGTCACCGCCTTCTCAGCGGTAGGTTCGTGCTTGAATAACTTAGGTCCAGGTTTAGGTGACGTTGCTGTTCACTATGGGGGGATCAGCGATACCGCTAAATGGCTATTGGCATTAACCATGTTGTTAGGCCGTTTGGAAATTTTTACCTTGTTGGTGCTGCTCAGTCCAACGTTTTGGCGTAGTTAAGTACGACCGCTTTCGTACACTGGGGGGATTGGTTGTCATACCTACTCACCCCCGTATAATGCCGCTCTATAGCGAATCCTTGCCCTCAGTGGGCGTAATCTTGTTGCCAGCGCACTGCATTGCGTTTGGTTGCTTGTCATTTAGGTTACTCACGTCATGTTAAACAGTATCAAACGCGATTGGCTTGCCAATATTCGCGGTGATTTATTGGCCGGCACTGTGGTTGCGCTGGCTTTGATTCCTGAGGCTATAGCCTTCTCTATTATTGCCGGTGTCGATCCTAAAGTTGGTTTGTACGCGTCATTCTGTATCGCGGTCATCATCTCTTTTGTTGGTGGTCGTCCAGGTATGATTTCGGCGGCTACTGGTGCGATGTCTTTGTTGATGGTGACTTTAGTTAAGGATCATGGCTTAGAGTATTTGTTGGCTGCATCCTTGTTGACGGGGGTTATTCAAATTCTGGCGGGCTATTTAAAGCTGGGCGATTTAATGCGCTTTGTCTCGCGTTCTGTGGTTACCGGCTTCGTGAATGCGCTGGCGATTTTGATCTTTATGGCGCAGCTGCCTGAGCTTACCGATGTTACTTGGCACGTCTATGCCATGACGGCGGGTGGATTGGCCATCATCTATTTGTTCCCATACGTACCTAAGATCGGAAGCTGGTTGCCGTCACCGCTGGTTTGTATTTTGGTTATTACTGCGATTGCTATGATCTGGGGAATTGACGTGCGCACGGTTGCAGATATGGGCGAGTTACCCGATACCTTGCCGATCTTTTTATGGCCAGATGTACCGCTGACGCTGGAAACCTTGTGGATTATCCTACCGTATTCTGTCGCGCTAGCGGCTGTCGGTTTGCTGGAGTCTATGATGACGGCGACGATTGTTGATGAATTAACCGACACTGAAAGTGATAAAAACCGTGAGTGTAAGGGGCAAGGTGTTGCCAATATTGGTTCGTCATTACTTGGCGGGATGGCGGGCTGCGCTATGATTGGGCAGTCGATTATTAACGTTAAGTCTGGTGGTCGTGGGCGTTTATCAACCTTTTTTGCAGGTTTCTTATTGCTCATTATGGTGGTGTTCTTAGATGAGTGGATCGGCCAGATTCCAATGGCTGCTTTAGTAGCGGTTATGATTATGGTGTCGATCGGTACCTTCTCTTGGGAATCTTTCCGTAATCTAAAACAACATCCGTTATCGACCAATATCGTGATGATTTCAACGGTTGTTGTGGTGGTCGCGACTCACAACTTAGCATTAGGTGTACTGGTGGGTGTGTTATTGGCCTCACTGTTTTTCGCCAATAAAATTGGCCGCTTTATGGTGGTTAAACAGGAGCAAGTTAATGCCGAAGAACGTGTTTATCGCGTGGTCGGGCAAGTTTTCTTTGCTTCATCCGATGCGTTTGCTAAGTCGTTTGATTTCCGTGAAGTGGTTACCCGCGTAACGATTGATTTAACGCATGCGCATTTTTGGGATATCACGTCAGTATCAGCACTGGATAAAGTGGTGATCAAGTTCCGTCGCGAAGGTGCGGATGTTGAGCTAATTGGTTTAAATGAAGCCAGTGCCACGATTGTTGATCGATTTGGTGTACACGACAAACCAGAAGAAGTAGAAAAGCTGTTAGCTGGCCACTAAGTCGTGGCTACCGCTTAAATAACAAGGATAACAATAATGACTCAGATCGTAGCGTGTATTGATGGATCGGTAATGTCGGGTGCTGTGTGTGATGCGGCTGCGTGGGCAAGCCAACGTGCGCAGGCGCCACTGAAGTTATTGCATGTATTGGAAAAAAACGATGTGCCAGCGGCAGCCACGCTAGCCGGTAATATCGGTTTAGGTAGTCGTGAAAATCTGCTGTTGGAACTAGCAGAGTTAGATGAAAAGCGTAATAAATTGGCGCTTGAGCATGGTCGCGACTTATTAGACGACGCTGAAATACGCAGTAAGGCCGATGGTGCGATCGCAGTCACTAAACAGCAGCGCCATGGCCACTTGTTGAATACTTTAATAGAAGGCCAAGATGATATTCGTCTGCTGGTAATAGGGCGCCAAGGCAATAGTCATAAGCCGTTAGCGCACACGATTGGTAGTCATCTGGATGATGTGATTCGTAGTTTGCACAAGCCCATTTTAGTAGCGATGAACGATTTTAAAGCGCCGCAATCATTTATGGTGGCTTTCGATGGTAGTGAAACAGCACAACGAGCCTTAGATGCTTATGCCAACAGCACTGTGCTTGTGGGTTTGCCGTGTCACCTTGTTATGGTTGGTCACGATGATGAAGCGCATCAGCAAAAATTAGAGTCTGCGGCAGCCTTGCTGCGTAGTCGCGACTTTGAGGTTACTGTGGCGCGTTTAAGCGGCGACGTACAATCGGCTTTAGCGGCTTATCAAGTGCAGCACGACATTGGGTTGATGGTGATGGGTGCTTACGGTCATTCTCGTATTCGTCAGTTTTTTGTGGGTAGTCATACGCGCAAAATGGTAAGCGAAAGCCAAATTCCCCTGTTGCTACTGCGTTAATCGAATTCGCCAGTTATCGAGGATGACTTTTATGGCTTGTTCGGTGTCTGATGCCAACTTACTTGTTGGAGAGCTCGGGTGACGGATGATTTTTTGCAGGTGGGTGAGCGCGAAGTTGGTGAGTTACGTCAGCAGATGCTGGCGTTTACTCGGCTGCAATTAGCTAATGATTTCGCTGCTGAAGACATTGTGCAAGAAGCGCTTGCCGGCGCTTTAAAAAACGCGGCTTCCTTTACGCGCCAAGCGAACTTAAAGACTTGGGTCTTTGCCATCCTAAAACACAAAATAACCGATCATCTGCGTCGCCAGTATCGTGAGCCACAGCAAGACTCATTAGATGAGTGTAAGAATTGTGGTCATTCAGACGACCAAATATTTAATAACGAATTATTTGATGATCGTGGCCATTGGCATGCGGATGCAAAGCCGCAGCGCTGGGGAGATGCCGATCGAATGGTTCATGATGAGCAATTTTGGCGAGTGTTTGATACGTGTTTAGCTGGATTACCGCCGGAGCAAGGTCGAGTATTTATGATGCGCGAATTTATTGAACTGGATAGCGACGAGATTTGCGCTGCGCTGCAGTTAAGTACCAGCAACCTTCATGTGTTGCTATACCGTGCACGTTTACGATTACGTGAATGTTTAGAAGATAGCTGGGTCAAGGCTGGAGAGAAAAGATCATGATGAATTGCGAACAAGCCACTCAGCTTTTATCCGTCGGTATGGAACGAAAGCTAAAGTTAAAGGAGCAAGCAGAGCTGAAAATGCATCTTCTGATCTGCTCCGGCTGCCGTCAATTTGCTCAGCAAGTGCAGCAACTGCGTACGATTATTCGAGCAACTAAAGATAGCTCTGATAAGCCGGAAGAAAAAAAATAAAAAAAGTGTAAGAAACCTCAGGCTCTCGCGATTAAGTAAATACCAGAACCTAAATACGCCTTGTGCGTCTGGCCACTTAATCCGAATAGAGAGTCTGATCATGAAAAAAAATACTAGCACCCTAACGTCTGCTTTAACCGCTTCATTGTCTGCAGCTGTTCTTCTTGGCGCTTCTGCCGCATCATTTGCTGCAGAAAATCCATTTGCCTCACAAGCCTTATCGGCAGGTTATCAGGTGGCTGAAAAAGCCGGTATGGAAGGTAAGTGTGGCGGTAAGTCAGAAGCCGAAGGCAAATGCGGCGGTAAATCAGAAGCCGAAGGCAAGTGTGGCGGCGACAAAGCAAAGAAGGAAGGTAAGTGCGGCGGTAAATCAGAAGCCGAAGGCAAATGCGGCGGTAAATCAGAAGCCGAAGGCAAGTGTGGCGGCGACAAAGCAAAGAAGGAAGGTAAGTGCGGCGAAGGTAAGTGTGGCGCTGCTAAATAATTGAGCATTTGGCTTAGTCAATGATGACGCACGGAGCTTGCCTCTGTGCGTCATTGATAAGGAATATCTATGAGTTTTTTGGTTGAGCAGTACCGTCATATCCAAGCGGTTGGACAGCGTTTACAGTACCTAGATGGCTTGCCGCCATTGCTACTGCGCTTGTATCTTGCACCGATTATGATGCAGGCAGGATGGAATAAGCTGTCGCATTTTTCCGATACTGCAGCGTGGTTCGGTAATCCAGATTGGGGGTTGGGTTTGCCTTTTCCTGAGCTGATGGCGGCGCTAGCAACGGGTACAGAATTAATCGGCGGGGCTTTATTGGTGGTTGGCCTTGCTACACGCTGGGTGAGTATTCCTTTGCTATTCACCATGCTGGTTGCTGCGTTTTCAGTGCATTGGGAAAATGGATGGTTGGCGATTGCTGATGGTAGTAGTTGGTTGGCAAATGATCGCGTACTTGAGGCAGGAGAGCGTTTAAGCCGCGCCAAAGATATTCTGCAAGAATACGGCAATTACGATTGGTTAACGGGTCGTGGTAGCGTGGTGATTTTAAATAACGGTATTGAATTCGCCGCTACTTATGCACTTATGTTGTTGGTGTTGATTACTAATGGTGGTGGTCGCTACACCAGCATTGATTATTGGATTGCGCGGTTTGCGGGAGTGTTACCAGCAAAGCGCTAAGCGCTTGCTGGTATCGAGCTGGATTGTTACGGTACTTTTGCTTCCGAATAGGGGTTCTTTTGCCCTTCGGGCCGACGCTTAAAGCGTTTGTAAGTCCATTGATACTGAGCTGGTGCTATCTTAATTAACTCTTCAATGGATTGGTTCATTGATGTGGCGCAGGTGCGGGCATCGTCGGAGTAAATACCGTCTTCCGCAGCGGTAAAATACAAATCAAAGCCTTCGGCATTAGGGAGTCGCTTGGCAAACGCGTAGATCACTTGTGCACCTGTTTTTTGAATCATTTCATACGGCAATTTCGGCGTCAGGGTTTCTACTCCCATAAAAGGCGCGAATACTCCGCTTTTTAGGCGGGGTTCTTGATCAGGTAAGAAGCCGACTGTGCCACCTTGTTCTAACACAGAAAACAAGGCCGCAACGCCGTCTCTGGTGGTAGGAACAAGCTTACAGCCAACGGTTTCTCGGCGCTCCACCATCCACTCATTAAAAACTGGGCTTTTAGCTGGACGGTACATGATAGTGACAGGGCACTTGCTGGAAATGTAATTGTTCAGAATTTCCCAGTTGCCCAAATGTGGAGCTAATATCAGTAACCCGCGCTTATCTTTGATACCTGCTTCGACCAATTCCTCTCCGTATACAGTACGAACCAGTGCTAATCCTTTGGCCGTTTCATAACCCCACATAGGGCCCATTTCGGCGCCGATCATGCCATTTTGAATTAGGGTTTCTTGCACTAACAGATCACGCTCTTCAGCCGACTTGTTTGGGTATACCAAGCCTAAGTTTACGCGTGCAACTTCGCGGGCACGAGTGCGACGCCCCCAAAGATAGATCCCGACTCGATGACCAATCTTCTGAGCCGTGGGTAGTGATACTCGTCCGAGCAGCTTGATCACGGCGATCATTAAGTAACCAATTATATTTTTCACGAACATGCCTCTTTAGCAGAAGATGGAAGTTTACGGTTTAGTGACAAATGCGCAAGGTATGACACAGTTTCCATTCCCTCCGGTAGTCTGCCATAGCTCTGCTACACTGAATTTGAATAAAAACATGGCCTTAATATGCTCAATCTTGAAAATTCACTCAGCACTAAACGTATTCTCATTGTCGACGATCTAGTGCAAGCCAGATCGTCTCTAAAGAATATGATGGGCATTATTGGTGCGCAGCGGATAGATACCGCCACCGATGGCCGCGAGGCTATGGAGTTGATTCTAGAAAATGATTATGACCTTGTACTGTCTGACTACAATCTAGGTAAAGGCAAAGATGGTCAGCAAATATTGGAAGAAGCGCGTTTCTCCAATCGCTTAAAGGCAACGGCACAATTCATATTGGTTACTGGTGAAAATGCGGTCGAACGCGTAATGGGCGCATTGGAATATGAACCGGATGCCTATATCACCAAGCCATTTACTCTCAGCATGTTGCGCGAGCGCTTAAAACGTATTTTTCACACCAAAGAAGAGCTGCGTCCTATTAATGAAGCGATTGATAATGGTGACATTAATCAAGCCATTGAAATAGCGAACTTCTTGCTGGAAAGTAAGCCACGTTTATTGCTGCCGGTGTCGCGTATTCTGGGCAAGTTGTACATGCGCGAAGAGCGCTACAACGAGGCCATCAAAGTTTACTCGCAGCCACTAAATACCCGTATGGTGTCATGGGCGCGGCTAGGTCAAGCCATCTGTTTACATCACTTAGGCGACTCCCGCAGCGCGCTTGCGCTGATAAAACAAACGTTGGTCGACTATCCCATGTATGTGCAATGCCACGATTGGGCTGCGCGTATTTTATTGGCGTTGGGCCAGCCAGCGGAGGCCCAAGAGCAGCTGGAGTTAGCAGCGGCGATATCGCCGCGTGCCGTGTTGCGCCAGATGGAGCTTGGCTATTTAGCGTCGCAGAATGGTGACCACAAAATAGCCGAAGCGGCTTTTGAGCAGTCGATCCGATTGGGTCGTCACTCCTGTTATAAAACGTCAGGTAATTACCTGCAATTTGCCCGCGAACTACAACACGGTCTGAGTGCCGAGAAAACACGAGACAACATCAATCTGCGTAATAAAGCATTGCGTGCAATTGATGAGTTACGTCAAGAGTACTCGGGTCATGTTTCGATAATGTTCGATACCAGCATTGTTGAGAGTAAAACGTACGTGGCGGTTGCTGAAAGCGACAAAGCCAAAGGGGCGGCGGATCGAGCTGAGAGTTTACTTGCGCGAATTCAAGCGCCGACTCCAGATCAACAGTTGCAAATGACAGAAGCCTTTATTGATGTTGGGGAGCACATCAAAGCTAAAGATTTGATAAATACCATGCGCGACTCACAGGCGAGCAATCTGGCTCAAAATGCGTTGGATAAATTACGTGCATTAGAAGATAAGCTCAATGCAATGACGATTCGAGAACATACCGCCAAGTTAAATGCTGAAGGTGTGTCCTTGTATGAGCAAGGTAAGTTGGTTGAAGCCATCGCCGTGTTTGATCAAGCGGTGAAATACGATGAAGTTGGCGTTAGCGTGTTACTTAATGCGATTCAGGCCAAGGTCAGTCATATTGAACGCAGTGAGTTAGATATACGTCAGTTAAAAGATTGTTACGCACTTTTTAAACGTATTGGGACAGTTGGTCATTTGGATGAGCGTTATGATCGTTATGACCGACTAAAGACCACCTGTATTCGCTTAAAGCGAGCTGCTGGCGTATAGCGTTCAGGGCGGGGGAATTATGAAGTTCGAACAATTAGCCGCGGCGGTTATCCACGATGTGAAAAACCAGCTGCAGTCTTTGATGGACGAAGAGCAGTTAGCACTAGAGCAATTGCCTGCTCAATACCGCAGTATTATTGAACCTATTTTACAACGCACTAATCGGCTGAAGAATGATGCTCTGCAACTGGTGATCCTATTTCGTCTTGGTCAAAATCGTCCATTTCCTATGGACGATGCTTGGCTTCGAGATAGTGCTAACGATGCCATCGAGGCCTCGTTGATCCAATTTCCAAGCGTACGATTAATTAATGAAATTGACGAAGACTGTCAGGGCTTTTACAACGAAAACTTAATTCACCTCGCTTTGATGACCCTTATTACTAATAGCGTCCAAGCCGGAGCTACGACGGTTACACTGAAAGGTGAAGAGATTGATCAGGCATCTGGCGGGGTGCGTATCCAAGTGATAGATAATGGACCTGGATTTTCTAAAAGTATGTTGGACAGCCAAGGCGAAAGTGCCGATGAAGTTTCCAGCCATACTGATGGCACCGGCTTGGGTTTATATTTTGTGAAGCTAATTGTCGATCATCATAAAGCGCCCGCTTTGGGCACTTCTGTAGTGCTGAGCAACAATGCCAAGAAAGGCGCTTGTGTAACGCTCAATTTACCGTAGCACTTAATCGCTTAGGGCTCCTCGACTTCAAACAAGCGAAAGTAAAATTCCTTGGTGTTTTTACATTTCAATTCCTGCCATTTGTCAGGAAATTGCGGTTTCAGTGTCGCTTCATGCTCTACGTAGATTAACGCGCCGGGCAAGAGCTGCAGGCTATCGAGCGCCGGTTGTAATAGGTTTTTCCCGAAAGGGGGGTCAAGAAATACCAGATCAAAGGGTTCTGGATTCTGCGTTAGCCACAGCAAGGCGTCGCCAGCCCATACCTGCGCATTGCTAGCGCCTAAGGTCTGTAAGTTTTCTTTCAATTGCACTGCGGCAGCAGGATGCTTCTCTAAAAAAATAACCTCTTTTGCGCCGCGCGATAGCGCTTCGAATCCAAGTGCACCGCTACCTGCAAAGGCGTCCAATACGCGACAGCCCTCTACGTCATGTTGCAACCAATTGAACACGGTTTCGCGCACGCGATCCATCGTTGGGCGTAGACCATCGATTGCAGGAAAGCGTAAACGACGAGAACGCCATTCGCCGCCAATGATACGAAGTTGATGATGCGAAATTTTGCTCACAATGATTCCGGTGTCACTATTTTTGCCATGCAGTCTTGGTAATCGGAGGCCGCCGTCTTTTGGCTTTCACCCAGATCCCGATACAGTAAGCTGAAGAAGTTATTAGGCAGCGAATGGTAGGCAAGATCTGCTTGAATGTCGACTTGTCCGGCATCGCTAAACCATAAGTCGCGTAGCTCACTGCTTTGTTGAATACGGAATGCCTGCCATTGACTGCGATCAGGTAAAGCGTTGGTAGCAGCAGATGCTAATGCCCATGATTGCTGTTGTGCTGCACTAAACCAGCGTGCACCTGCCGGATAGAGCTCTAAGCACGCATTGGGTTGGTGTTGCGTTAGCGGGCGTAAGGCCAGCGTCCTAATGGCATAAGCAGCAGCGGTTTGTAGGCTGCGTTCATCAAGCGGGCCTTGGATAAACAAGATACCTGCACGATTGGTTGGGGCGTCTTTCAGTTGTTCAATGAGTAACTGTGCCCACTGATCTAACGGTAATTCACTGTCGATATCGACTGGCGCTGAGAATGATTCGCCCTCCATGCGTACTTTAACGACGACGTTCTCGCTACGAATGTTTTGCCAATAAAGCCAAGTACCTTCGAGGCTTTGCCATGCGTGCCAAGGGCGTTCAGATAGCGGTGCTTGATTAAGCGCGTCGAGTGGTGTGTCTTCCGGATTTTGATGAGCTAAGTTGATCCATGCAATCAAAGCAAGACAACCTAGTACTATTACGTTGAGGGTTGTTTTGCTGAAACCTTGCAGCATTTTCGGGCTCCAAAAAACAAGACATGGAAATACGCTAGTTGCGTTAGTTTAGTGATAGGATATTGCATCCTAAGTAAGATCAGTTCTAGTAATGTATCTTACTTCATCGTCATTGTAGCTAGTCTGAGAAGACCGATGTTTGATTTTTTTAAACGTAAGAAAGACAAAAACAAATCAGAAAAACCTGAATCGGCGGAGCTTGATAGCGCGCTTGAGCAAACGCTTGAGCCAATAAGCTCCCAGCCAGTAATTTCTGAGATTGAGCCACAGCCAGTGGATGTGATCACCGAGCCAGAAAAGGCCATGATTAAACCGCCAGTGGTTGAAGAGATGGTCGTTGAGCCAACACCTGTAGAAATCCCTCCAGTTGTTGCTCCAAACGAGCTGGATATCACACCAAGCAGTGCCGTTGCTGAAATCAACCCCGATGTTATGGTCGATGTGCCGGTGAAGGCCGTAGCCGAAGAGAAAAAGGGTTTCTTTGGTCGTATTCGCAGTGGCTTAAGTAAAACTCGCTCAGGCTTTACCGATGGCCTTGCCTCGCTATTGCTGGGTAAGAAAGAAATTGATGATGACCTGATGGATGATCTCGAAACTCAGCTCATCATGGCCGATGTTGGGGTGGAAGCCACGACCGAAATCATCAAGCGTCTTACCGCACGCGTGAGTCGCAAAGAATTGAAAGATTCGGATGCTCTTTACGAAGCCTTAATCGACGAGCTGCAAGACATGTTGGCGGTATCACAGAAACCGTTGGTTATTGATAGCAGCAAAAAGCCGTACGTTATTTTAATGGTGGGTATTAATGGTGTCGGTAAAACCACCACCATTGGTAAGCTGGCTAAACAATTTCAAAAACGCGGTAAGAGCGTGATGCTCGCGGCGGGTGATACTTTCCGTGCCGCGGCGGTAGAGCAACTACAAGTATGGGGCGAGCGCAATAATGTCCCTGTGGTTGCCCAGCACACAGGAGCGGATTCGGCTTCGGTATTGTTCGATGCCTTGCAAGCCGCACAGGCGCGTAAAGTCGATGTCTTGATTGCTGATACCGCAGGTCGGTTGCACAACAAAGACAACCTGATGCAAGAGTTAGAGAAGGTTGTGCGTGTGATGCAGAAACTCGATCCGAGCGCACCTCATGAGGTGATGTTGGTGTTGGATGCAGGAACAGGTCAAAACGCCATTAACCAAACTAAGCATTTCTTGCAGTCCGTTGGCGTAACCGGTTTAACGTTAACTAAGTTGGATGGCACTGCCAAGGGTGGGATTATTTTTGCCTTGGCAAAACAGTTCGGCTTACCGGTGCGTTACATCGGTGTCGGTGAAGGAATTGACGATTTACGGCCATTTAATGCCGATGAATTTACCCGCGCCTTATTCCGTCACGATACAAAAGAAGATTAACTTCCAAGGCCTTGTAGTATGACCATGGTACGTTTCGAGCGAGTCAGTAAGCGTTACGGCGCCGGTAAAGACGCGCTCAGCAATATTAACTTTGAGCTTGCTCGGGGCGAGTTTGCTTTTTTAACCGGCCATAGTGGCGCCGGTAAAAGTACGCTGTTGAAGTTAATGATGCTGATGGAGCGACCGACTCGCGGCAAAATCATTGTTGATGATCAAGATCTAACTACCATGCGTCCAGGGCAAATCCCCTACCATAGGCGCAAGGTCGGAGTGGTGTTTCAGAATCATCAGCTGTTATTTGATCGCACTGTCTTTGAGAACGTTGCCTTACCTTTGCAGATTGCTGGGTATACGCCTGCCGAAGCGGCACGGCGCGTGCGTGCTGCGCTGGATTCCGTCGGCTTGCTCGGTATGGAAGGGCGCAACCCAATTGAATTATCGGGTGGTGAGCAGCAGCGTGTTGGTATTGCGCGTGCTGTCGTTAATAAACCAGCCCTACTCTTGGCGGATGAGCCTACCGGTAACCTCGACCCTGAGTTATCTGAAGAAATCATGAATCTCTTTTTACGCTTCCAGCAAGTGGGTGTGACTGTATTGATCGCCACTCACGATATTGCTTTGATCGAGCGCATGGGTCATCGCCGCCTGATTCTTGATCATGGCGAACTGCATTGCAGTGAACTTCAGGCGCGTAAGTCAGACTCCAGTGACTTGCTGGGAGATGACCATGGCTAAGCCAGGTGCTTCGCGTAACACCCCGCCAGTAAAGAAAAGTGCTATCGCTAAAATGGCGCCGGCAACCAATAAAGGCGGCAAGAACAATGCTGGCGCTTCAATGCAGAATATGGGGTTTCGCGACCAGATCTCGTCTTATGCTGCGCATCATCAATTAGTCGCCGTCGAAACACTTATGCGTTTGTGGGCAAACCCGATGAGTAGTGTGCTCACTTGGTTGGTGATTGCCATCGCTTTAACTCTGCCGGGAGCTTTGTGGATATCGCTCGATAATCTAAGTCAGCTCAGTGGTCGGTTTCAGGCTTCTGGTAGCATTACCGTTTATTTAGTGCCGGGCACGGCAATTAAAGATGGCCAGACAACCCAAAAAACAATCGCAGGTTTAAGTCATGTGGTTGATACCCGCTTTATTGATGCGGATACAGCGCTGGAAGAATTCCGCACAACGAGTGGTTTGAAAGATGCTTTGGATCTGTTACCGAGTAACCCATTGCCGCCGGTTATTGTGGTCGAGCCGCAGTTAGGTACGCCACAAGCTCAAGTGTTGGCTTTGGGCAAAAGCATAGAGCGATTACCTTTTGTTGATGTTGTTGAACTCGATACCGCATGGCTTGAGCGTTTGCTGGCCTTACTTGCTTTAAGTGAGCGAATTATTTGGGTGATGGGCGCCTTACTGGCCTTGGCCATTGTGCTGGTGGTCGGTAATACGATTCGCCTATCTATTGCTGCGCGAGTGGATGAAATTCGAGTGGTTAAATTGGTTGGTGGCACCAATGCTTGGGTGCGTCGGCCATTTTTATATACTGGTTTGTGGTTTGGCATGGTCGGTGGATTGATGGCTTGGGTTTTATTAGCAATTTGTTGGTTGCTGGTGAGTGGGCCCGTCGAAGATCTTGCTCAGTTATACGGCTCCACCTTCTCTCTGGCGCCATTATCAGCAAGCGCGGCGTTATTTTTACTCTTTAGTGCTATGTTTTTGGGTTGGTTGGGGGCTTGGTGGTCAGTTCATAGGCATTTGGATCAAATTGAACCATAATCAACAGAATTGGTTTTGATTGTTCCAGAATAGAACTTTCACAACGGTTGGATGTCATAAGAATCCGGTGCTACACTAATCCGCGTTAAAGACCTCTCAGAGGCGAAATTTTTTAGGAGTGTTCGATGAACAAAGGTTTGCAAGCTGCATATGCTTTGTCACCAGGGGCTAACCTGGAATCCTACATTGCTAACGTCAATGCTATTCCTGTATTAACTCCCGAGCAGGAGAAATCGTTAGCAGAGCGTCTTCATTACCATGAAGATCTTGATGCTGCTCGTCAGTTGGTTATGGCGCACATGCGTTTTGTCGTTCACATTGCCCGTAGTTACTCGGGTTATGGTTTGAACCAGTCAGATTTGATCCAAGAAGGTAACGTCGGTTTGATGAAAGCGGTTAAGCGCTTTAATCCCGAAGTAGGTGTACGCCTTGTGTCTTTTGCGGTGCATTGGATCAAGGCCGAAATTCACGAATTTATTCTGCGCAACTGGCGCATCGTGAAAATTGCTACGACCAAAGCTCAGCGCAAGCTTTTCTTTAATTTGCGCAGTCAAAAGAAGCGTTTAGGTTGGTTGACCCAAGCTGAAGCTAAGTCTATTGCTGATGATCTTGGCGTAGAAATGAAGACCGTATTTGAAATGGAAGGTCGCCTAAATTCGTATGATGCCGCATTTGATGCCGGTGCCGACGATGACGACGAAACTGCCTATAAGGCACCTGCATACTTTCTTGAAGATCACAGTGCTGATCCTGCTTTACAAGTTGAAGCGGATAATAGCGAGCAAGATTCTAGTGACCGTTTACATCTTGCATTGGCCTCACTGGATGAACGCAGTCGAGCGATTTTGCAGCACCGCTGGTTGGCAGAAGAGAAGTCGACTCTGCATGATCTAGCCGCTATTTATGAGGTATCGGCTGAGCGAATTCGCCAGTTAGAAAAGAATGCCATGAAAAAGCTAAAAGATGCCATGAGTACCGAATTAGTACCGGTTTGATATTCGCTTTACGCAGCACCCCTTGTAAAAAAGGCCGCTCAGGATGAGCGGCCTTTTTTTATGGGAGTTGGAAAGTCAGCGTGGTACTTTACGAATGCGCCCAGACTCATCAATAGCCACATAAACAAATACGGCATCAACGACTTTACGTCGTGCTTTTTCATTCGGATTTTGTGTCCAAACTTCAATACCTATTCGAATCGACGACGAACCAATGTCTAACAACTTAGTGTAGAAACACACCGCAGCACCAATACGAATCGGGGATAGAAACACGACAGATTCGAGTGCCACGTTGGCAATTCGCCCGTGCGCAATTCGGCTGGCGACACTTTCTGCTGCATGGTCCATGTGAGCAACTACCCAACCGCCACTAATATCACCATGGGTATTAGTGTCTGAACGATTAGGGATAAGTTTCAGTGCGAGTTCACCATCCGGCGTGGGTTGGTTATCTTCCGTTACATCCATAGAGCTAGCCTGATTATTCATTATTTTGGGCGAGTGTACTGTAAATTACGCTCGTTTACAGGTGTCTGTTAGGCAATATAGCATTTCCAGCCTTACCCGTAGATTTCATGGGGTAGCCAAGTTGCCAATTCGGGAAATATAGCCAGTAATCCGAGTAATGCCAGTTGAATTAGGATGAAAGGAATGACGCCGCGATAAATGGTTCGTGTGGGCACATTTGCAGGTGCCACACCGCGTAAATAAAACAGAGCAAAACCAAAGGGTGGTGTTAAGAACGAGGTTTGTAAGTTGATGGCGATCATAATGCCAAGCCATATGGGATCGACTCCCATGGTTAGTAGTACGGGCGCGACAATCGGTACAACAACGAAAGTGATTTCAATAAAGTCGAGAATAAAGCCGAGCAGGAAGATAACGACCATAACCAGCAGCATTGCTGAGAATACCCCGCCAGGTAGATCATTAAAAACTTCATGTACCAGCTCTTCACCGCCAAAGCCGCGGAATACTAGTGAAAATAGTGCGGCACCGATGAAAATCAAGAAAATCATACTGGTGACTTGCAGAGTTGAGTCCACAACCTCGCGTAAACGTTGTAGATCAAATTCGCGATAGAGAATCGCCAACATTAAAGCGCCCAAAGCGCCAATGCCTGCCGCTTCGGTGGGGGTTGCTATGCCCGTTAAAATCGAGCCTAGCACGGCAATAATCAATGCCAATGGGGGTAGTAGGCCTTTCAGCAATTCGAGTAAAAAGCGTGGCGACATTGCTGGGCGATCGGCGACTGCAGGTGCTGCACTTGGTTGAAAGAACGCTACTAAGCCGGTGTAAAGCAGATAACCAACAACCAATAATAGGCCGGGTATCAGCGCACCAACAAATAAGTCGGCGACAGAGACGGTATCGGGGGTAAATATACCCATATTGAGCTGAGCTTGTTGATAGGCGCTAGATAGTACGTCGCCTAAGATAATCAATGCCGTTGAAGGCGGAATGATTTGCCCTAAAGTTCCTGTTGCACAAATAGTCCCGCTGGCTAGTGCAGGGCTGTAACCGGTGCGCAGCATCGCCGGTAACGAGATTAATCCCATAGTAACAACGGTTGCACCAACAATCCCCGTGCTGGCGGCGAGTAACATTCCCACTAAGATAACCGAAAAGCCAAGCCCGCCTCTTACTGGCCCAAATAGTAGGCCTAGATTACGTAGAAGCTGCTCTGCGATGCGAGATTTTTCTAACATTACCCCCATGAACACGAATAAGGGCACTGCGATCAAAATCTGGTTGTTTAGTATGCCAAACAAGCGATTGGGAAAGGCACTTAAAAACGCCGGATCGAGCGTATCAGTGAGTAAGCCTATTCCAGCAAACAGTAAGGATGTACCGGCTAGGGTAAAGGCAACCGGAAATCCGGCCATCAGAACTAGGCAGATGACCGCGAAAAGTATGATGGGCATCCATTCAGTCATATTGTGCTGCGCCTGTATCAGTTGCGGTCAAACTGCGCAGCAGCTCGGCAATTGCTTGCAATATTAAGGTAATTGGCAGCATCAAAATGAGCGTCTTGAGAAGATAAATATAAGGTAACCCTGAGGCTTCTTGAGAGCGTTCTTGGATCGCCCAAGCATTGCCAACGTACGTCCAACTTACCCACAGCATAAACAAGCAGGTAGGTAATACTAAAAAGATAATGCCAAGGCGCTCGACCCAGCGTCGCCGTTGTTTTGACCAACTACGGTAAAAAACATCGACTCGCACATGCCCTCCCTGTTGCCAGGTATATGCAGAGCCGAGCATGAAGATAGTCGCATGGAGATACATGACAGCTTCTTGCATTGCAATTGACGGCTGGTCAAAGGAATAACGTAATAAAACAACGCCACATGAAATAAGCACCATAAGAAGTGCTAGCCAGCGGATCGCCTGCCCTGTTTTTTGGGTAATGCCATCAAGTATGTTGATTAACTGCTGCATGAGGTGGTGCCTGTATAGGATGGCGGCATTATAGCGGTGCTGGCGTCGCGGGGTAACCCCGAAGACACCTGCGGCGATTAGTCCGTCTTACCTCGTTTTAACGGTCCACGATGTCACCAAAATGTAATAAACTTCGCCCGTGTCATATTTCTGTAACATGAACCGCAAATAATAGCGCCATACCAAAGCAAACGAGTTGTTGCTGGTTTACAGCATAACCATAAGAGGAAACTCAACATGAAAAAAGTATTGTTAGCTGGCGTTGCTATGATGGCATCGATTGTGGGCACCCAAGCTCACGCAGATCGCGATTACATCAGCATTGTTGGTTCATCGACCGTATATCCGTTCTCTACTGTTGTGGCTGAGCGTTTTGGTAAATCGTCTAGCTTCCGTACACCTAAGGTTGAATCTACCGGTACTGGCGGTGGGTTGAAGTTGTTTTGCTCCGGTGTGGGCGAAGCGACTCCAGATATCACTAATGCATCTCGTGGTATCAAGTCTTCAGAAATCGAACTTTGTGCTCAAAACGGCATAAAAGACATCATCGAAGTGATGGTGGGTTATGACGGTATCGTTTTGGCTAATACCAAAGAAGCTGAAGGTTATAGCTTAACTCGTAAAGATGTGTTCTTAGCCTTGGCTAAAATGGTTCCTAACACTGATGGCACCGACACTCTAATTGAAAACCCATACAAGACTTGGAAAGACGTTAACCCAACGCTTCCAGCGCATAAAATCGAAGTATTGGGTCCACCACCGACGTCTGGTACGCGTGACGCGTTCGTTGAGTTGGCAATGGAAGGCGGTTGTACTCAGTTCCCATTCATTAAAGCAATGAAAAACACGGACAAGAACAAGTACAAAGCTTTGTGTCATGGTTTGCGCGAAGATGGTGCATACATCGAAGCGGGCGAAAACGACAACTTAATCGTACAAAAATTGGTCGCCAATCCAAATGCATTAGGTATTTTTGGGTTTAGCTTCCTAGAGCAGAATGCGGATAAAGTGCAGGGATCGAAGATTGACGGTAAACTGCCGACCTTCGAAGCTATCTCTTCTGGTGATTACCCAGTTAGCCGTTCATTGTTCTTCTACGTGAAAAAGGCTCACATCGGTGTGATCCCTGGTATTCAAGAGTTCTTGGCTGAATTCACCTCTGAGAAAGCGATGGGTGAAGATGGTTATCTTGCAGACAAGGGTTTGATCCCAATGACTGAAAAAGAAGCCGCTAAGGTCATGGATGCCGTGAAGAATCTGAAAACGATCTCTAAGTAAGATCTGACAGAACAATGCGCTAGCGCATTGCCAAAGGCCGGGCCCCAGGGTTCCGGCTTTTGCGTGTTTAATCAACTGAGCAAAACAGACGAGTCATGAATTACAGTAGCCTGATAATCGCCGTACTGATCGCCTTGGTCGGGGCCTATGTTTTAGGTCGTAACCGAGCAAGATCAATTGCCAGTCAGGGAATGAAAATGCATTCTCTGCCCACTCACTACGGCGCCCTGATGTCGCTTTGGACCGGTCTTCCAGCACTTTTGTTGTTGTTGATCTGGAGCTTAGTTGAACCAGGCATCGTTGATTCTTTGTTGGTATCGCAATTACCAACAGCTATCCAAGAAGGCAGTGCTACTGATATTCAGCTCGCCTTAAGCACGGTTCATAATCTAGCGATTAATGCCGGAGTAACCGCTGATGCTACTTTGATGCCGGCGGTTAATCATTTACGTGACCTGCAATCGCGTATTAATTTGTTGCAAGGTGGGGTCATCCTCGCCATGTTATTTATCGGAATTGCACTTACTTGGCGTCGAATTCAGCCGGAAATGCGTGCCCGCTCCGAAGTTGAAACCATTGTCCGTGGTCTTTTGTTTGCGAGCTCGGCTGTCGCTGTTTTAACCACTGTCGGCATTCTTGCTAGTGTTCTTTATGAAGCATGGATGTTCTTCGGCAAAGTAAATGCCTTAGAGTTTTTATTCGGCACTACGTGGTCGCCACAGGTTGCCTTGCGTGCTGATCAGTCTGGATCGTCAGGTAGTTTTGGTGCCATTCCGTTATTTACTGGTACTTTATTAATTTCTGCAATTGCCATGTTTATTGCTGTGCCGGTCGGATTGATGGCTGCTATTTACTTGTCAGAGTATGCCAACTCAACCGTGCGTCAGTACGCAAAGCCAGCATTAGAAATTTTGGCTGGTATTCCCACCGTCGTTTACGGCTTCTTTGCTGCATTAACTGTTGCGCCATTTATTCGCGAACTCGGTGAATCTATGGGCTTGGCCGTTTCATCAGAGAGTGCCTTAGCGGCTGGTTTAGTCATGGGTATTATGATTATTCCGTTCGTATCCTCTTTATCTGATGACGTCATTAATGCGGTGCCGCAATCGCTGCGTGATGGTAGTTACGGCTTAGGTGCTACCCGTAGTGAAACCGTGAAGCAGGTGGTTATTCCCGCGGCATTACCGGGTATTGTTGGTGCTGTAATGCTCGCTGTTTCCCGTGCCATTGGCGAAACCATGATCGTTGCCATGGCGGCAGGTTTGGCAGCCAATTTAACGGCCAACCCACTCGACAGCGTAACTACGGTCACAGTGCAAATTGTAACCTTGTTGGTTGGTGACCAAGAGTTTGATTCACCGAAAACATTGGCCGCATTCGCGTTAGGCTTGGTGCTTTTCTTAGTTACCTTGGCCTTGAACTTTGTCGCTTTGAAAGTCGTACAGAAATACCGAGAGCAATATGACTAACAGTAATTTAAGTACTCGTGAAAAAGTAGAAAAGAGCATGAAGCGTCGCCGTGCCGGCGAAATGCGCTTCCGCGCTTATGGCATGGCATCGGTATTATTTGGTCTGTTGTGCTTAGTTTTACTCTTTAGTGACATTATCTATAAAGGAGCGTCTGCTTTTCGTCAGACAGTCCTTAATACCGATATTGTGATTGATGCCAGTTATCTAGGTATTGATGAGAAGTCGTCCGAAAAAGAAATAATGAACGCTAACTTTGAAGGCTTAATCAAACAGCATTTCAAAGAAACGATTAAGCCCGAGGGGCGTAGAGAGCGTAGCCAGTTATATGGTTTGCTCAGTGTCGGTGCTGGTTGGCAGTTACAAACTCTAGTGCTTGATAACCCAAGCTTGATCGGTAAAAAAATTAATGTCGATCTCATCGTTGATGATGATGTTGATCAGTGGTTTAAGCACGACCGTGGCCAGCAGGACGGTAGTACGCGCCTTTCAGACTTGCAGATTTCTTGGCTGGAAAGCTGGGTTGCTGAAGATCGTTTATTTACGCGTTTCAATAAACAATTCTTTGTTAACGGCGATTCGCGTGAGCCGGAGTTAGCGGGTATTCGTGGCGCTATTACCGGCACTTTGCTGACATTAGTCGTTACCTTTTTATTGTCGTTCCCAATTGGTGTGGCCGCAGCAATTTATCTTGAAGAATTTGCGCCGCGCAATCGCTTAACCGAAATCGTTGAAATTAATATCAACAACTTAGCGGCAGTTCCATCAATTACATTTGGTCTGTTAGGTTTGGCGATTTTCATTAATATGGTGGGTGTCGCACGATCGACCCCAATCGTAGGTGGCTTGGTTTTAACCTTAATGACATTACCGACCATTATTATTTCTGGGCGAGCCGCCATTAAAGCCGTGCCGCCGTCGATTCGCGAAGCTGCATTTGGCCTCGGCGCTTCTAAAATGCAGGTGGTTTTTCACCATGTATTACCGTTGGCATTACCTGGCATGTTAACCGGGACCATTATTGGTATGGCGCAAGCGTTAGGCGAAACCGCCCCCTTATTGATGATTGGTATGGTAGCGTTTGTGGTGGATGTTCCGGCTTTTATTAACGATCCATCGACGGTATTGCCAGTACAAATTTTCCTTTGGTCGGATAGTCCTGAACGTGGCTTTATGGAACGCACATCGGGCGCGATTATGGTTTTAATTGCATTTTTGATCACCATGAATACAACTGCCGTTATGCTCCGTCGTCGCCTAGAGCGCCGCTGGTAATCACCTAAGGGTGAATTCCCAATAATGCATAACGAGCAAACTGAACGAATTAAGAATTGGATCATGACTTATGAGCTTTATTGAAAACCACACTACCGATGGCACGCCATATTGCGATGATGCAAAGCTGCGCGCTCGCGATGTTTGTGTTTATTACGGTGAGAAACAAGCCATTCAAAATGTGAGTTTGGATATTGGTGCCAACGAAGTTATCGCACTAATTGGCCCATCGGGTTGCGGTAAATCGACATTCTTGCGCTGTCTAAATCGTATGAACGACACCATTGATATTTGTCGAGTAACAGGTGAAATCTTACTCGATAGCGAAAACATCTATGACCCAAAAATCGATGTTGTGCCGTTACGTGCTCGTGTTGGCATGGTATTCCAAAAGCCAAATCCGTTCCCTAAGTCTATTTATGACAACGTAGCTTACGGACCGCGGATTCACGGTTTGGCCAGTTCGCGTGTTGATATCGACGAAATCGTAGAAAAAAGTTTGCAGCGTGCCGGTCTTTGGAATGAAGTTAAAGATCGTCTACATTCACCAGGTACTGGTTTGTCGGGCGGTCAGCAGCAGCGCTTATGTATTGCTCGCACGATTGCGGTTGATCCTGAAGTTATTTTAATGGATGAGCCGTGTTCTGCCCTTGATCCAATTGCAACTGCTAAGATAGAAGAGTTAATCGACGAGTTGCGGGAAAATTACACCATTGCGATTGTGACGCACTCGATGCAGCAGGCTGCTCGTGTATCTCAGCGCACCGCTTATTTTCACTTGGGTCAATTGATTGAAGTGAACTCTACGGATCGGGTGTTTACCACTCCTGAACACGCACTGACAGAAGCCTATATAACCGGCCGCTTTGGGTAAGGGGAAATACCATGGAAATGAATTTTAATCAGCACATATCAGGTCAGTTTAATGCTGATCTCGAAGCCATCCGCAGTCATATGATGAGCATGGGTGGATTGGTTGAGCGCCAAGTGGCGAATGCCATTGAAGCGATTTGTAACGGCGATACACGTATCGCCGACGACGTTATTCGTCGTGAAGATGACGTCGATAAAATGGAAGTGGCGATTGATCGCGAATGTACGCAAATTCTTGTGCGCCGCCAACCGGCGGCTTCTGATTTGCGTATGGTGCTTGCCGTTTCTCGTGTTGTACGTGACCTTGAGCGTATGGGCGATGAAGCGAGTAAAATTGCGATCCATACGTTAGAAGTTAGCGATGCAAAAAACCCACAGCTGTGTCAGCAAGCGATGCGCTATATGGGAACCGAAGTTGTAAAAATGATTGCCGGTGCCCTAGACGCTTTTGCTCGCCATGACGTTGATGGTGCCATTGAAGTCGTTCGTAATGATAAGTTAGTGGATAAGCAATATGCTTCGGCATTACGTGAATTGATTACTTACATGATGGAAGATCCCCGCTCTATTGGCCAAGCGATCAGTATTTTGTGGATTTTGCGCGCCATCGAACGCATCGGTGACCATGCACGTAATATTTCAGAGCAAGTTATCTATTTAGTGAGTGGTGCTGACGTACGTCATAGCTCGCTGACTGAAATTGAAGAACAAGCGCACAAAGAAGCAAAAGAATAAGACTTTTTGCGTCTATGACTTAGTTGAAGACGTAATATTCTAGAGTTTCCCCTGTTTAAGTTGACGCCACTCACCGAGTGGCGTTTTTTATTGTGTTCCCGCCTATTCAATTCTTGATCTCCAGCTACACTCATAATGCTCTGCATTTCATGAAATTGTCATCGAACAGTCATATTTTGGGTTTATGTCATATTTCTGTAATAAAGATGACATAGATTTGTCATCACTCGGTCATGAAGATCGAAATTAGAAAAAAATAAACTTGATTGCCAACTGGGCGAATAATCGCCGGTTACACAACCAGAATGGAACTACCACAATGAAAAAATTAGCTTTGTCTTTGGCTGTTGCCGCAGCACCTTTTATCGCTCAGGCGGAAACGATTGAGATTGAAAAGCCATCTTTCTATGGCAAGTTGAATGTGACCCAAGAGTTTGTGCAGCCAGAAAATGCGGGTAACTACAGCCAGTTAAACTCAAACGCATCACGTTTGGGCTTAAAAGGTAAAATCGCATTGGATCATGGTTTGACTGGTATCTATCAAGTTGAATACGAAGTGAATGCGGATGATGGTACCGAGAGCAAAAGTGGTAACACGTTGACTCAACGTAATACATTTGCGGGCGTTAAAGGCGAGTTCGGTGAAGTGATTGTTGGTATGTTCGATACGCCGTTTAAAGCTACCCAAAACAAAATTGATTTGTTCAACGATCTTCGTGGCGATATCAAAAACGTCATCAGTAACAGTGAAAATCGTGAAGCAAATAGCGTTCAATACACTTCGCCAAATATGGGCGGCGCAGTTGTTACCGTGGATCACATCAACTCTGAAGATGAAGATACCAACAACGGTTTGTCAGCATCTGTTGCTTATACACTCGAAGATATCTATTTAGCAGCCGCTTACGACAATGAAGTTGAAGGTGAAACCATCAATGCTTACCGCGTGGTTGGTCAGTTCACTGTTGATGCAATCCAGTTGGGCGCATTGTGGGAAAGCCAAGACACTGATGGCGAATCTAAAGACGGTTGGTTAGCGTCTGCACAGTTAAAAATGAATAGCACAGTTGCCTTGAAAGCTCAGTTTGGCTTTTCAGACATTAAAACAGAAGGTGGTTCGACGTTCAGCCTTGGTGCTGATTATAAGCTAGCGAAAACCGCTAAAACCTTCGTATATGTGACTCAAGAAGATTCTGATGATGAGTCTATTAACGCGACTTACATCGGTGGTGGTTTAGAATATAAATTCTAAGATCTAACTGAAGTGAAAAGGCGCCTAATTAGGCGCCTTTTTTATTGCTCTCAGGATACTGGTTTAATCGATGTTGAGCTGATATCAGCGAACGCGGTAGGTTGGAATTACGAAGCTAAAAGTACTGCCTTCACCTACGACTGAATCAATTTGCAATGTGGCGTCGTGGTGCTCAAGCGCATGTTTAACAATGGCAAGGCCCAAGCCGGAGCCACCAATCTCAGACTCTCGTGATTCATCAACGCGGTAAAAGCGTTCGGTGATTCTATTGATATGCTCGGCGGGAATACCATCGCCTTGATCTATAACGCTTACTTTTAAGCCTTTCATTGAGGTGTGAATTTTTAAAGTCACATCTTTGCCGCCACCGTACTTTAGAGCATTGGTTAGCAAGTTAGTTAATATGGAGCGGATCTCATCAGGAAAGCCTTCAACTTCAGCTTTAGCGCGGTCATCCATAATGATATGACCTTCGGCGAAGTCTCGTAGCTGATCGATAACCTCGTGGCATAGCTGAGTAAAACTAAACCACTCGCCTTTACGCTCGCTACTAACACTTTCTAGTTTTGATAATTCAATAAGATCATTTACCAGCATGGTCATGCGCTTACTTTGACTGTCCATTTGATAAATGGCTTTGTTCATGGAGCTGGGCAGTTCCATATCGCTCATCATTTCTAAGTAGCCATTAAGTACCGTCAGCGGCGTTCTCAATTCGTGCGATACGTCGGCGATGAAGTTCTGGCGCATGGATTCGACGCGTTTACGCTCGGTCACGTCGCGTACCAGCATGACCTTTTGCTCGTAACCAAATTCTGTGATTTGTAATTGCAGACTGAATTTGCGCATGTCGAATTGCAAGGCTTCACGAAAGTCTCCCTGATCGAAATAGCGCACAAATAATGGGTGACGAATTAGGTTCTTAACGTGCTGCCCTGCGTCGTCCTTGCGCAAGCTTAATAAGCGGATCGCAGCGCCGTTAATGGTGGTGATGAAACCTTCTTGATCAAGAATAAGAACACCGTCTTGCAGTGACTCGATACCTTGGTTGTAGCGCTGTAATTCCATCGCTTGTTTGGCCAGTCGCGCGCGCAACTGTTTTTCGCGTCGTAGCAGCTTATCAACGCTGTAGCCAACATAACCACTATCTTGTGGTGGAGGCCCTAAGCGGTAGCTCCAACGATAGAGTGCTTGGGCAGCGTGTAAGCTGACCAGTTGGGAAACTGTTAAGCCAGTGAGCAACCCCACGGTTGGATAGCCAACAGACCAGCCTGCAGCTAAGCCCGTACTGACTAAGGCACCTACTCGAAAGAGTTCTTTTTGCCATGCACTTTGATGCAAACGCTAGCCCTCGTTCAGATCGGCGGTCGGTGCAAAACGGTAACCCGCACCTCGGACCGTCTGGATTAAGTGTTCATGGCCATCGATGGACATGGCCTTGCGCAAACGTCGAATGTGAACATCAACGGTGCGGTCATCAATATAGACGTTGCCGCCCCATACTCGATCGAGTAATTGCGCACGCGAGTGCACACGGTTGGGGTGACGCATAAAGTATTCTAACAGGCGGAATTCGAGCGGGCCTAGAGGGACATCTTGCTTATTGACTTGGCATTTCTGTTCGGCGGGTATGAGCACTAGCTGCGCGGCGGTGAGCGCCTGCTCGGTATCATTAATACCAGCACGTCGCAGAACGGAACGAATACGTGCAATCATTTCGCGGGGAGAGAAAGGTTTAACGATGTAGTCGTCGGCACCAGCGTCTAAACCTCGTACGCGATCATCTTCGTCGCTGCGAGCCGTCAGCAAAATAACCGGTAAATCCTGGGTACGAGGATCACGTTTTAAGCGTTGCGTTAATTCAATGCCAGATAGCATGGGCATCATCCAGTCCAGTAAGACTAAATCAGGACGGTCATTTACGATCATCTGATGCGCCAGCATACCGTTTGCGGAACGGCGAGACTTAAATCCCGCCATTTCTAAGCTGGTACAGATCAGATCGCAGATAGCGGGTTCGTCGTCGACAACGAGAATATATCCACCACTCATCAGCGGGCCTCAGTGTATGGCATTATTGCGGCGGGTATTGTGACATTTTTATGAAATGAAGCTAGTGCAGATTATTTTGAAAAATCTTTGATTTATAACGAAAAAAGTCTTGACGGGTTTTCAATTCATCCGTAATATCCACGCCCACTTAGCCGGTATAGCTCAGTCGGTAGAGCAACTGACTTGTAATCAGTAGGTCCCGAGTTCGACTCTTGGTGCCGGCACCAGTTTAAAAAGCCCACTTCTTTGAAGTGGGCTTTTTTTTGCCTTGAATTTAGAAGTACACATTCAGCTGCAAGCTGTAACTATTATGTACTTCTTCGTTGCGACTTAAGCCATATCGAATTTCACCACGCTCGGGTTCACCTTTATATACTTCCCATGCAGTCCAAATGGCTCGTTCTAACGTGCTTTCTGGCATGTAGACATCATTTATATAGGTTGGATAGTGCTGCTGTTCGGCTATGCTGCTGTACCAGTTATCAACCTCTGGGGAATGATCAGGATCGGCGGCGAATGTGCTTGAAATAGGTGCCATGAAGGCAAAGCAGGCGGCGCATGGGCGTAACCACTGTTGTCGTTTTAGCGCACGTTTCAATGTTTTGTTGTCAATCGCTCTAATGGCGATTAGGGCTTGCCCAAGTTGGCAGTTTTTCTCTTGCTGTAATCGCAAGGCGGTATCAAGCTCATTAGCGGTAATCAGGCCACGGTTGAGTAGCAACTGACCTAGGCTATGCGGTAGGACAGGGAGAGATTTGGACGGCATCTTGGGGCTTCCGTAAACAGCTTGTTCTAACTATGGCACAGTGATTACACAAAACCACCAGAGTGCGTAACAGTAGGGTTGTCTTTTGTAACCCTGCTGGAACCTTTGCAATGTCTTGACTAAGCTCCTGACGAAGCATTAAGGAGCCTATATGTCGTTGCTCGTATCGTTAGCTAACTTGATTCGTCCCCACACCGCAGATATCGCCCTAGCAATGGTTGCGACCTTGTTAGTGATTTTTGGTGATCACATTAATGATGCCGTACGCCGTTTAGTTAAAGGCCAGCCAATCTGGGCTAGGGTTGGGGTTTTTATTGCACTCTGCACGTTTGGCTATGGCGCTTTGTCGGTTTGGCTCACGCCTATTTTGAAAAGCTATTTACAGACGCTATCCGCAGGTGAGTATTTAGCGATTGTCGTCGGAGGGTTTTTATTGGTTGGAATTCTGGCTGAGCGACATCAGAAAGGACGTTAACTTAGTCATTAGTTATTTTGAGTGGCCCAGAACGAAATAGGGCAGTTAGGACATCCTGTCCTAACTGCCGCAGCACCCTAGCCTTCCTAGCTAACTCCTGTCCCTGTCGCCATCCTAGCGAAGAAATCGTCCTTAACTGTGATCCGTCACTGCTATCCTTATCTGCCATCCTAGCAGTATCTTCCCTGTCTTCCTTGTTGTCGTCCTGACTGCCATCCCGGCAAAGCGATCATCCTAATTCACTATCCTGTTAGACATCCGTGTCCAAGTTCCTAGCGTCTCCTGACAACCAACTCCTGTCGGTGATTGCGTCCTGCGGAAGTAAAGATAGCAAAAGAGCGTCGACTGCATAGGGCGTATTTCCCAAGTCTGGATATGGTTGCAACTACATGTTTTTTAAAAAACCTTTAAAATCAATGGTATAAAACTTTTCCTAGACCAGTAAGGGCGATAAATTGGCTGATCTAGTAACAATTTCTTACTTCTTTGTGAGATATCTCGCACAAGTCTGTCGGTTTAAGTCGCACATCCTGATCCCTGCGTTTTCACAATTCGTTACGAAACTTTTCATTTGCCAATTAATTGTCCGAACTTTCACTTTTAGCTTCTATTTTTTGCCGCTGCGATGGCATTGCTACGGCGTAATTTTTTCGCTCGGTGCGACGCGTTGACTTGTTCAGAAAATCCTTGGGGATCCAACAACTCGCCGTCTTCCCGTAGCTTGGGATACGGCAGGTCATGCTTTCTACACAGGTGTAATATGCTCGGCTGTGACCATTCAAATAATAGCGTTTGATACACGTCATCAGGTAAGCGACGTTGATCATACATTCCAGCTTTTTGCCGCTGATTTTGTGCTTCATTCAGAATAATCGCCGCCGCAACCGAGACATTGAACGAGCGCACCATACCTTGCATCGGAATGACAATGTGTTCATCAGCCATCTCTGATGCAATATCACTCACGCCTTCTTGCTCTGTACCCATGAGCAAGGCGGTTGGCTGAGTGAAATCGTATTCGCGATAGTCTATTGCTCTATCCGTAAGGTGAGCAGCCACGACTTTCATGCCCCGATCTTTTAAGCTGTTGATTCCGGCGGCAATCGAATCGTGGGTATTTACTTTAATCCAGTCCGATGACCCTGCGGTTGATGAGGATTTCAAGCGGTAGGCATCTGTTGGCCAGACGCAGTGAATTTCTGGGATACCGACGGCATCACAGGTACGAGCGATCGCAGATAAGTTGTGCGGCTTGTACACTTCGTCGGTGATAACGGTTAGATCCGGTTGGCGCTTATTGAGTGTTGTTTGTATGCGTTCTAAGCGTTCGGGCGTCATAACGTGGTGCTCTCCAGTTTATGGTCATGACCTCATGTTGGCCATAAAGGGATCAGCATTGTATAAAAGCATTTTTTGATATGCACGGAGGAATAATGCGAGGCAACCCCTTATTAGGCTGGGCGTATTTATGGCGCGGCTTTGAAATGATGCGAGCGCCGGGTCTACGGCGCTACGTGGCGTTCCCTTTGTTGCTAAATGCCATCGTCATGGGATTTGCCAGCGTGTGGGGAGTGCGTTTCGTGGACGAGCAAATAGGCGCTCTGACGGAATGGCTTCCTAGCTGGTTAAGTTTTTTGTACTGGGTGCTCATGCCCTTAGCCGTTATCTTTCTTGTCTTAGCGATTGCTTACTCTTTTAGTGCGGTGCTGACCATCATTGCTGGTCCTTTAAACGGACTGCTTAGTGAGCAGGTTGAGAAACGCATGGGGGGCAGCATCCCCGATGAGTCTATCGTGAGTATGATCATACGGACGCTGGGGCGAGAACTGACCAAGGTTGTTTACTATCTGCCTCGTTATTTACTCATCTTCGTGATGGGATTTATTCCCGTATTGCAACTTGGCGCCCCGTTTCTATGGTTTTGGTTCGGTGCTTGGATGATGGCCTTGCAATACGCGGACTATTCGTTTGATAACCATGCGCGGCCGTTTAAAGAAGTCCGCGAAGTGATGGCGACTGACACTTTAACCGTTATTGGCTTTGGTGCTTTGGTGTCATTACTGTTGACGATTCCAGTAGTGAATTGGTTTGTTATGCCGGCGGCAGTGATTGGCGCAACCTTGATGCGAATTGAGCGCCTACCATTCCAATCAGGCAAGAATGATAATGTTGACTATGCTAAAACAGATACTGTTATGCATAGGCTGAGTGATGGCTCAACTAAACATTCTGATCGTTGATGATGCGGCCTTCATCCGTGACTTAGTGAAAAAAGCGGTGCGGGATACGTATCCTGCTGCCGGTATTCATGAGGCGATTGACGGACGCAAAGCGATTAGCATTATGAACGGCGCCAATATCAACTTGGTGCTCTGTGATTGGGAAATGCCGGAAGTTTCGGGCATTGAAGTGCTCCAATGGATGCGTGCTGATGAGCGTTATAAAAGTGTGCCTTTTATGATGATCACCAGCCGTGGTGAGCGCGATCACGTCATTAAGGCTGTTCAGGCTGGGGTGTCCGAATATATCGGCAAGCCGTTCACGCGCGATAACTTCGTGGCGAAACTATCCAAGTTAGTATTCAAACACCATAAAATTCGTCCTGGCGGTGCTAAGCCGCAATCATCGACCAATGATTCCGCGAGTTTGTTAACTGGCGGTAGTGCGCCGGTGACTAAGCCCGCAGCGGACCTCGGCGGTGCTTCTGTGCTGATGGGGGGAGCGGCGGCAGCACCTAAAGCACAAGGGGGGAATGATGCCGCATCGTTATTGATGGGAGGTGCAGCACCCGCAGCTCAAGAAGCGCCAGCCAAGCCCGCAGTAAAAGCTCGGGGCGTTGCCAGTGTTCGTTTCGGGTCGGGGGGGCAGGCGAAACTCGTTATCAAAGACATTAACTTGCAAGAATTAATTGGTGTCTTTCGCCGAGACGGGAGTCTACCTGCATTACTTGAGCCTGCAGTACTCGATATAGTGGATCAAGAATCCGGCGATGTTGCGCGAATCAATGGTTACGTGCGCATGATGCAAGCGCAAGAACCGCATCCCGATGCAGAAACGATTCAGATGATTATTCGCTATGTGGATGACGATGAAGAAAAGTTAGCTACCCTATCGCGTTTTATAGCTCGAGTTCGTTAAAGCGCCGAGGTCGCGGCGCTGGCATTGCATTCGCTTGTTGCTAAACGGCAACGATGTAATGGGATGCGCGCGCAAAATGTACTGCCTTTTCCAACCTGACTCTTGATTACTAAGTCACCATCGTGGCGCAGTAATACATGTTTTACGATGGCTAGCCCTAGACCAGTCCCCCCTGTTGCTTGGTTACGACTTGGATCTGCACGATAAAAACGTTCGGTCAATCGTGGGATATGGTGGTCGGCGATGCCCATACCGTCATCAATGACGGCTAAACAGACAAAGCCGTCTTGCTCATACCAGCGAACATCAACATGGCCATTGTCTGGCGTATATTTTACCGCATTCACAACGAGGTTAGAGAAGGCACTGCGTAATTCATCGTGATAGCCGAGCGGGCTGTACTCAGTTTCAATCGATAGTGTTATCTGGTGTCCGCGCTCGCTACTAACCGCTTTCGCGTCATTGATAATACTGCTCAATAATCCCGGTATAGCGACTAGTTTTGGCGGTTCGTGTTGTGCCGTTTCAAGACGCGATAGGGTTAATAAGTCGCGAATTAGGTGCTCCATGCGTTGGCTTTGCTGCGACATCTGCGACAGCATTCTGCCCCAACGCGGTGGCAGCATGTCAGCTTGCATATCCATTGTTTCAATGTAGCCGCTGAGTACCGTGAGCGGTGTGCGCAGTTCATGGCTAACGTTAGCAACGAAGTCTTTGCGCATTTGTTCTAGATTCACGAGGCGGGTGACGTCGTGAACAACAATTAACCGATCATTACGACCAAACAAGGTGATATTGAATTCGAGATGCATACCGCGCCGAGCGGGTGATGGAATGGTCAGTGGCTCTTCGTAATCAATGTCGGTGAAGTAGCGGTGAAATTCTGGGTTACGAATCAAATTGGTAATGGGTTGATTGACGTCTACAGGGGCTTTGAGTCCTAAAAATCGCTCTGCGGTTTGATTCCACCATTCCAAATTTCCATGGCGATCCACCATAAGGACGGCGTCTTGCAAGGCAGCGGTTGAGTCTTGAATTCGATTGATAATGCTCTTTAGACGCTGCTGGTGGGTTAAGCTACGTTTTTGTAAGCGTCGGGTTTCATAGAATATACGCCCCCATAAGCCAATGCTTTCAGGTAGAGATTGCATATCAGGTTGTTGAAACCAACGCACAATACGCAGTGACTGCCACATATTCCAAGCAAGAAATACAAACAGTGTAATGGCAAGAGCATAGCCTAGCTGATGCAGCCAGTAGCCAATACCGCCCGCAGCAAAAAGGCACAGGAAAATCAGGCGCAGTTCCCTGCGCCATGCAAGCGTCATAGCATTAAGACGCCTTGGTGGAGAAACGATAACCCGTGCCACGCACGGTTTGGATCAGGTGTTCGTGCGCTTCGCCCAGTGCTTTGCGTAGGCGACGAATGTGAACATCAACGGTGCGTTCTTCCACATATACGTTGCCGCCCCACACCTGATCAAGCAGTTGCGCGCGTGAATAAGCACGTTCCTGGTGGGTCATAAAAAATTGCAGTAGGCGATACTCAGTCGGACCCACTTCAATGGGTTTACTGAACGACATAACGCGATGGCAAACTGGATCGAGGATCAGTCCGCTTACTTCAATTGCTTCTTCAACCCCTTGCGGTGTTGCACGACGCAGTACTGCTTTTAGACGAGCAACCAGTTCACGCGGAGAGAAGGGCTTGGTGATGTAGTCATCCGCACCAGTTTCTAATCCCTGAACCTTATTGTCTTCTTCACTTTTTGCAGTGAGCATAATGATTGGTAGATCCGCCGTATTTTCATCGCGTTTCAACCGACGTGCAAATTCAACCCCACTGGTGCCGGGCAGCATCCAGTCGAGCAAAATCATATCAGGACGGTGATCAACCACCATCGAGTGCGCATCCTGTACATTGGATGCTTCTAGGCATTGATAGCCCGCCATTTCCAGAGCCACCGCGATCATCTCGCGAATGGGTGCTTCATCATCGACGATTAGAACCGTCTTGCCTGCTGTTGTCATAGTCATGGTCACGCCAGATTCTTATGAGTTGTTGCAGGCTTATTACACTCAGTCAATGTTACAGGGATGTGACAGTGATCAAACGATTCTTAATTAATAAGGTTTGGTGGTCAAAAACGGTAAAAAACAATACAAAAAGTTGACTTGTTAAAGCATAAATCAGCTTTCGAGGGCGTAATGTCCCACTAAGCCTAACCAAATAATGAGACCAAACCAGTGGCTGCGGCGGAATTCTGTAAAGCAATCTTCACGTGAGCGACTGCGTACATTCCATAACTGCCAAGCCAAAAATAGCGCACCCAGTGCAAGCGCTAGATAAAAAGCCCAGCTAAGGGCTAGTTGACCGGCGGCTAGCCATAAGCACATGAGGTTTAGCACTTGCAGCAGTCCGATCATAAAGAGATCAAGCTCGCCAAATAAGATGGCGGTGGATTTCACTCCAATTTTTATATCGCAATCGCGGTCGACCATGGCATAGAGAGTATCGTAAGCCACTGTCCAGACTAAATTGGCGACATACAGCAGCCAGACCACCGGCGGTAAAGCATCGGCCTGGGCGGCAAATGCCATCGGAATCGCCCAAGAAAATGCTGCGCCTAAGAACACCTGTGGGAGATGCGTATGGCGTTTCATGAAGGGATAAATGGCTGCTAATGCCGCCCCCGCAAATGATAAATAAATCGTTAATGTATTGGTGAATAGCACGAGCCCAAAAGCTAAAGCGCAAAGTACTACAAAACCGATAACGGCATGTTTCGTTGATAGCATCCCGGTGGCAAGAGGCCTGTCTTTGGTGCGCTCTACATGGCCATCCACTTTACGGTCGGCAATATCATTGATCACACAACCCGCTGAACGCATGAGGAAGACGCCGATAACGAAGATGATGATGTTACTGATGTCGGCTACACCTTCTGCCGCGACCCACAGAGCCCAGAGCGTGGGCCATAACAACAGATAAGAGCCTATTGGTTTGTCGAGGCGAGTGATGGCGATCCAAACGCGCCAAGATGGCCATGCGTGGTCGAGTTTTTGGGTGATGGCGGTTTTATTAATCAAGATAATTCCTAAAAAACGCAGCATTAAGGCCAATTACTAGGATACGCGTCATCGGCTGTGCTGGGGTAAATAAGTGTCACTTAAGGTTCGCCATTCTAGCGATAACTGGGTGTTATTACAGTCGTGTGATGATTGAATAGAGGTCTTTAAATGCCAATTGACCGAACGAAAGGGCCTGTCTCATTGTTCTGTGCCCTGAAAAGACCGTTGATTTTATTGTCCGTCATGAGTAGTTTTACCGCCTTTATTGATAGTTACCTTATAGGTCCCCTGTATGAAAAAGTGGCAATGTGTTGTTTGTGGCTGGATTTACGACGAAGTTGAAGGCGCTCCAGAAGAAGGAATCGCACCAGGCACGCGCTGGGAAGACGTTCCTGCTGATTTTATCTGCCCAGATTGTGGTGTAGGTAAAGAAGATTTTGAGATGGTTGAAATCTAAGAATGATCGATGAGTGGTTGCGTTCTGCGGCCACTTTCTCCGCGTTTTAGCCGCACTTTAACGCCTCCCTGAGAAACAAAATCGGAAGAAATTATGAGCAATAGCACAGCCCCATTCGTAGTAATTGGCACCGGATTGGCGGGATATAACCTCGTCAAAGAGCTGCGTAAGTTGGCACCTGAGCAAGAGATCATCATGATCACTGCGGATGACGGGCGTAATTACTCAAAGCCGATGCTTTCTACCGGTTTTGGCAAAAATAAAAGCGCAGACGAGTTAGCGATGGGCAGTGCTGCCGATATGGCTGCACAACTGAATATCGTGATTCGTACTCACACCAGTGTGACTAAAATCGACACCGCCAATCATAAGGTATTTGTTGGTGAAGAACCGATCAGCTACAGCAAATTGGTATTGGCGTGGGGAGCTGAAGCCATTCGTCCTCGCATGGAAGGCGACGGTGCTGATCGTGTTTTCTCTATCAATGATTTGGAAGATTATGCCAGCTTCCGTGCGATTGTTGATGGTAAGAAGCGTGTCTTGGTTATGGGCGCAGGCTTGATTGGCTGCGAATTTGCCAATGATATGGTTAACGGTGGTTTTGAGGTCGAAGTGGTTGCACCATGTGAGCACATCTTGCCAACGTTACTGCCTACGGAAGCCGCTCACGCTGTGCAGGAAGGTCTGGAAGGTCTGGGTGTTAAATTCCATTTAGGCCCGCTGGTTACTCGTATTAATCGCGATGGCGACGGTGTCGTTGCTCAGTTAAGCAATGGTACTAACGTTGCCGCTGATGCGGTTGTTTCTGCTATTGGCTTGCGTCCGCGTTTAGATTTAGCCGTTAAAGCGGGTATTCAAGTAAACCACGGTATTGTTGCCGACCGTTTACTGCAAACCAGTGAACCTGATGTTTACACCCTTGGTGACTGTGCTGAAGTTGAAGGTCGTGTATTGCTTTATGTACTACCATTGATGGCGAGTGCTCGTGCGTTGGCGAAGACCTTAACGGGGACGCCGACGGAAGTAAGCTACGGTGTGATGCCGGTAACCGTAAAAACTCCAGTAGTCCCTGTGGTGGTCTCTCCGGCAGCGCCAGACAGCGCAGGTCGTTGGATTATTGAGCGAGAAGGTGCCGATGTTCAGGCTGAATTCCGCAACGAAGCGGGAGATTTACTGGGTTACGCTTTGACCGGAGCCAAGGTAATGAATAAAGTAGCACTCAACAAAGAACTTCCGGCAATCATGCCGTAAGCTTCGACTGTTTCGTAGTCCTGCGGGATGAATAAAAAATAGATTAAGGAAAAGCATTATGCGTAAACCAGAACTGGCAGCTGCCATCGCTGAAAAAGCGGATCTAACTAAAGAAAAAGCGGCTGAAGTACTGAATGCTGTGACCGATCAAATTGCTAAAGCATTAGGCGAAGGCGATTCTGTTACCTTGATTGGTTTTGGTACATTTGAAGTTCGTAACCGTGCAGAGCGTCAGGGTAAAAACCCTCAGACTGGTGCTCCTATCACGATTGCGGCTGCTAAAGTGCCTGCGTTCAAGCCTGGTAAAGGTTTGAAGGAGATCGTGCAATAAGCACGAATACTCCCCAAGGGCTGACCCGTGAGTGGGTCAGTCGCTTGGTGATTGGCGAGGGGCTATGCCCCTTTGCCCGTCCCGTTTTCGATTCCCTTCTAATTGAAGTTTGCGATTCCTCCGATGCTGGTGACGTTACCAGTGCTTTTATGGATTTACTGCAACGAGTTGCGGAAGCTGATCCTGCAGAGCTGCCGACAGCTCTTTTTGTTATGCCGAATGTTTTTGCTGATTTCGATGAATATTGGAATTGGACGGCTATCTGCGACAATTTGCTAGCCCAAATGCGGTATGAGGGCCTTATTCAATTGGCGACGTTTCACCCTCAATATTTGTTTGAAGGTGAAGATGAAAATGACGCTAGCCACTACAGCAACCGCTCACCGTACCCGATGCTACACTTGATTCGCGAGGCAGATATTGAAGCCGCCCTGCTACAAGTTAGCCATCCAGAACGTATTCCCGAACGTAATCGTCAACATTTGCGCCGTATTGGTGTAGAAGGACTGTTACAAATCGTGCCAGTTCTGGCAAAATCACGCCCTTAATTCTCCTGAGGATCGTTTGTCATGATCAAGTTTCGCCTGTTACTCTGGGCACTGGCGCTGTTAATGAAGAAGGCTGCTAAGAAAAATCCAGACTTCCGCCAGCAGTTAGAGGGTAAGGATTTTGCGTTTCAGCTACAAACTGCCGATGGTGCTTTGGTGCGTCAGTACCGTGTACTCAACAATACAGTGCGTAGTAAAAGCAAAGCCCATAAATCGCCAGCATTCACCATCGCCTTTCGTGATGCTGAAGTTGGATTGAAAGTGTTAACGTCGAAAAACCCGAATGCGTTTATGAAAGCCATTCAGGATAAAGATGTGGTTATTAGTGGCGATCTATCGCTTGTTATGTGGTTCCAAGGTATTAGTAAATACCTGAAGCCGAGTAAGTAAATTCATTCTACCCCCTAGGAGATCGCGCGATGACACTCACAAAGCAGATTCTGCTGGCGATGGTCGCGGCGATACTCCTTGGTGGGCTAGCCCAGCAATTGCTGGCGATGCCCAACCTCTATGAGCCTCTGCGCTACGTTCTAGATGATGTTTTATTAGGCGGTGTTTTTGCACTCGCGGGTAAGATCTTCGTTGCTAGTTTAAAGTTATTGGTTGTCCCTTTGGTTTTTGTATCGCTCGTCTGTGGTGTTTGCCATTTGCGAGATCAGAGCACGCTTGGCTGGCTGAGCCTTAAAACTATTCTCCTGTATCTGGCGACGACGGCAATTGCAATTACCATTGCTCTGACGATGGCGACGCTAGTTGGCCCGGGTAAGGGCATCGACTTGGTTACCGAGACAACCTTCTCGCCGCCTGCCGCCATGCCTCTGCTGGATGTATTAGTGAATATATTCCCAACCAATCCGTTTAAGGCGATGGTTGATGGCAACATGTTGCAAGTCATTGTTTTTGCATTACTTATTGGTTTGGCGATTGGTCGTAGCGGGGTTGCAGGCGAGCGCATAGGTCACCAGTTTAACGACTGGAATGAAATTTTAATGACCTTGATTTCACTACTGATGAAGTTCGCACCATACGGCGTATTCAGTTTGCTGTTTGTATTGTTTGCCAAACAAGGTTTGGGCGCTATTAGCGATCTCGCAGTCTATATGCTGACCGTGATTGCTGTGTTGCTGATTCATGGTTTGATCGTTTATCCGCTTATTTTACGCGTCTTTACTGGGCTTTCTCCCTTTGTCTTTCTCGCCAAAATGAGTCACGTGCAATTGTTCGCCTTCAGTACCGCGTCGAGTAATGCGACCTTGCCTGTGACGATGAAAACCGTTGAGGAAGGCTTAGGTGTGCAAAAAAGAGTAGCATCGTTTGCTTTACCGATGGGGGCCACCATTAATATGGACGGTACGGCCATTATGCAGGGCGTTGCGACCGTCTTTATTTCTCAAGCTTTTGGTTTAGAGCTCACCATCGGCAATTTCGTCATGGTTATTGTCACGGCGACATTAGCTTCTATTGGTACTGCGGGTGTGCCTGGGGTTGGCTTGGTAACTCTCGCCCTTGTTTTGCAGCAAGTTGGCCTGCCGGTCGAAGGCATTGCTTTGATTATCGGCGTCGATCGCTTGTTAGATATGATTCGCACTGCGGTTAATGTCACGGGTGATGCGATGGTGTCCGTTGTGGTGGCACGCAGTGAGGGTGCTCTCGATGAGGCCTGCTATTATGACCAACAGGCTTCTTCATAATTTAAGGTAGGGTTATGCCAGTAGTACATAGTCGGGCGGTCGGCGTGTTGAGTGGGTTGCTGATGTCCGTCGGTGTTTTCGCCATCGAGCCAGTGCAATCTGCTGCGCCAACGTTTTATCCGGCAAATTCATCATCGTCACTCGTGGTTAACGAGGGGATCGAGACGCCTGTAGAGACGATTGATCTTGCAGGTGATGCGATTCGCCTGTCAGGATTGAATGGCCTTGCCGAGCAAGTACGTAACGTCGCGCAACAAGTGTTGAATCTTCGTGCCGTTCCAATTGGTCGTCAATACGATGTGGCTGGTAGTCTTGCTCAGCGTTGGGCTCCGTTAAATGTACAGCGCGTATTGCGAAGTGAGTTCGACTCTCTGAATGATGTTCAACAGCAAGATATTCTTACAGCCCTAGAAGCTCCATCTGTTGAGCGTGCACGTACTCTTGAGTTAGAAGCGATTGCCTCGCAAAGCAGTGCCGAGTTTCGTGATTATATGTCGCGTTTACGCACTCAGGCGCCCGCCGCATCCCGGCTAGCGTTAATCGAACAGCTTGATAATGTGCAGCACTTTTCATCCATGATGGTACTTGCTCGTAATGCGGCTTATCCCGTATTGCAGGAACATTTAAAAGATTGGCAGCCGACAGCAGGTTGGGCTGTAAAGACGCAAACGCAAACGCGTGAGTTTTTATTCTACGTGCATCGTCATACTAGCAACGAGCAATTGCGAGAATTAATTACTCAGTGGCAGACGCCGGCGTTGCAACAATGGCTGCAGCAGTTGGAACCTAAGCTCAGTGCTTTGTGATATACAGCCATAAAAAAAGCGGATGATTTATCCGCTTTTTTGTATTGCCGAATACTCAATTAAGATGCCGCATTGAGCATACTGACTAGTTCGTTAAGATCGTCTAAACGTTCCAGCACCGACTGAGTGACCTCATCGACGGCTTCTTCGCTTAGATTAATATCATCGAGCATAGCGATTGGCGGTTGTTCGAATGGACCATCACCAAAACCATGACGACGAAGGCTTCGAATTGCTACATAGAGTATGTTGGCGTACATGGCATGTTCGCCATCGTATTTAGGATTATGGTGTTGGCGAATAGCGGTTACTAGTTCTTCTGGCATTTGCCATTGCTGCATTAAACAAGCGGCACATTGTTCGCGGGTCATTCCAAGCAAGTACCGTTCAACGTAAAAACGGTTGATATGCGGATTCGCTTCGATATGGCGGTTAACCAATGAAAACTGCGGCGGGAATACTTGTCCCAAAATTAAGAAGCCGAAGTTATGCAATAAGCCGCATAAATAAGCTAGACCTTGACTTGGGCGGTGCTTAGCAGGCATTCGTTTAACCAGCTCACCACACAAAGTAGCGGTAACGATGGCTTGCTGCCAAAAGGGTGCATAGCCATGCGGACCTTCTTTTGGTACTGCCAGTGTGCGCCCTAGCGCTAGTCCGAGTGCTAGGTTGATGACTAGATCAAATCCGAGTACGCGAATAACGGCTTCTTCAACCGTTTTTACTTCGCCGCGCACACCGTAGTATGGAGAACGAGCCCAGCTAATCACTTGCGCTGACATTCCTGGATCTAATTCAACTGTGTGTGATAACGACTTGGTATCGGCATTAGGATCGACTCTGAGCTCAATAATCCGCCGTGCGGTTTCTGGTAGTGGCGGTAAATCGAGAGTTTCTTCCAAGCGCTGGCGAATGCGCTTGGGAGTAAATTGGCGAATCGCCGAATTCACATCATCAAGGTCTTGTTCGGCATTGTTTTCTAGCACTTCTGGCTGTAACGGTGCGGTGTAGCAACCGATATGGGAACTGGTGGTTAGTGCCTTGAATTGGTCCATGGGTAATTTCAGCCATTCATGACTGGCACCCGAAACAATGAACAGCTCATCTTGGTTCAACAAGGCTTCGTCGACCATGCTTTCTAATGAGGTTACTTGCGGTAGCGCGGGCATTTCATCAAGACCGTACTGTTCTTTGATGCGATCCAGCTCTTTTTGCGTGAGGGCAATAAATTGGCGGCCAAACGCTAACGACAGTTGGCTCAGATCGAGCATACGATTGCCAGGAATAACGACTTGAATCTTGCCCAAATCATCTTTCAAGAACACAACGTTAGCGACCTTGGATGAATATGACGCTGGAGGGTTGCTTTGCATAATTTCGAACAGTTCCTGGTCGTCGGTATGGCTGTAGGAGATGCTCCAGTCGTCCAGCACTTTAAGCACCGCAGCAGGTATGGCTGACATAGCAGGAGTCCTTGCAGTTAAGTTAAATCGTGAATCTAACTATAGTCGAGGATTCTGCTGTCGGTAGGAAATTACCAATCAAACGGAAGCGAAACGTTCAGCATCACCGAGCCAGCGTTGAATCAAGGGTTCAACAGCGTGGGGGAGCTGGTACCAAAGCTGCTCCGCCATAGTTTGCACCTGTGGCAGTAGTTCGGCATCGCGCATGAGGTCGGCAACGCGTAGCATCTGTAGGCCAGTTTGGCGAGTACCGAGCATCTCGCCTGGGCCGCGAATTTGTAAGTCTTGTTCGGCAATGTAAAAGCCATCTTGGCTATCACGTAAGACCTGAATACGTTGTTTGCTGGTGAAGGATAACGGGTTTTTATACAGTAATACGCAATGGCTTCGGGCGCTGCCACGACCCACTCGCCCGCGCAATTGATGCAGTTGCGCCAAGCCCAGACGTTCAGGATTTTCGATAATCATAAGACTGGCGTTAGGTACGTCTACGCCGACCTCAATGACAGTCGTCGCCACCAGTAGATCTAACTCATGCGCCTTAAAGCTGGCCATCACATCGGCTTTTTCTTTTGGTTTCATGCGCCCATGTACCAGTCCGATGCGCAGATGGGGTAAAACTTCACGTAGTTCTGCGGCGGTATTTTCTGCCGCTTGGCATTGCAGGGTTTCGCTCTCTTCGATCAGGGTACAGACCCAATACGCTTGGGCACCTTCGGCGCAAGCACTATTGACCCGCTCAATCACTTCAGGCCGACGTTGATCGGATATCGCGACAGTCGTGATTGGGCTACGGCCGGGCGGTAACTCGTCGATAATAGATGTGTCCAGATCCGCGTATGCGCTCATGGCCAGCGTTCGAGGAATAGGCGTGGCGGTCATAATGAGCTGATGCGGTGCGATATTTAAATGGGCGCCTTTTTCGCGCAGAGCTAAGCGCTGATGGACACCAAAGCGATGCTGCTCATCGATAATGACTAAGCCAAGGCGGGAGAAGTGCACATCGTCTTGAAATAAGGCATGAGTGCCGATCACCAGCTGCGCGCTGCCATCGGCAATGGCTTCTTGGGCTTGGATGCGTGCCTTGCCTTTTATCTTGCCGGCCAACCAACCGACTTGAACACCCAAAGGTTCAAACCAGCCGGTTAGGTTTTGCAGATGTTGCTCTGCCAGAATTTCGGTCGGTGCCATGAGGGCAACTTGATAGCCTGCTTCGAGCAAGTCGCACGCAGCTAATGCGGCCACTAAGGTCTTGCCAGAGCCAACATCACCTTGCACTAAGCGCAGCATAGGGTAAGGATTTTCTAAATCGGCGGTGATCTCAGCGGTCACTCGTTGTTGTGCATTGGTTGGCTTGAAGGGTAAAGCAGCCAGCAGTTTATTACGCAATGCATGCTTACTAATGACCGCGGGTGCTTGATCCGCTTGTACCTGAGCACGCAATTTATGCAGCGATAACTGGTGCGCCAGTAGCTCTTCTAAAATCAGGCGTTTTTGTGCCGGATGTTGCCCGAGCATGAGGCGATTTAAATCTGTGCCGCTGGGGGGCTGATGTAAAAACAACAAGGCTTGGCTTAGTGTGGGCAAGCGCCATTGCTGTAACCAGTCGGCGGGTAATAGATCGGGTAAATCGACCGCTTGCTGCGCGAGTAGCTCAGTGGCTTGTTCGTGCAGTAATCGCAGTCGTTGTTGGCTAATGCCATCGGTTGCTGGGTAGACGGGCGTTAGTTTGGCTTCCAGTTCGGGGGGATCGTCGTCGCGCACCACCGAGTATTCAGGGTGATAAATCTCTAAGCCACTGGCTCCGCGTCGCGGTTCACCATAGCAACGCAATGTTGTACCGACCGACATTTGATTCTTTTGTGCAGCGTTAAAATGATAGAAACGTAAGCTCACAGTGCCACTGTGGTCTTGTAGCTTTACTAACAGACTGCGACGTTTACCAAACAAAATGTTGGCACCACGAACTTCGCCCTGAAATACCGCAGGTGACATGGGCTGTAAAGCGCCTATCGGTGTTATTCGACTGCGATCTTCGTAGCGAAAAGGTAAATGAAAAAACAAATCGGCCAGCGTATGAATGTGCAGCTTATGCAACTGTTCAGCGAGTTTAGGGCCAACGCCCTTGAGCTCGGTGAGCTTGCTTAACTTAGACATAAATAGGCTTGGCCATTGGTCACTTAATGCTTAATACGGCACTGGGCCGCGGTGCTAAGCAACAGATCGATCGCTTGTCCACGAGGGAAGCTGCCGCGCCACGCTAAGGCGACGGTACGAAATGGCGCAGGGCTTTCGAACGGGCGTGTGGTAACGAGATTAAGATCTAAATTGCTGATTGCCGATTCAGGCAGAACGGTAATGCCTAAGCCAGATGCCACCATGTATTTGAGCGTTTCAAGCGAGCTGCCTTCAAGCACGCTGCCAAGGCGTGAATGGTGCTTACGATTAAGCGCAGGGCAGTGTTCGAATACTTGATCGCGGAAGCAGTGCCCTTCGCCAAGCATGAGCAAATCTTCATCAGTGAGCTGCTCTGCCTTGATGGTCTTTTGTTTGGTCCATGCGTGCGTCTTCGGCAGCACTACGACAAAGTTTTCGTCGTATAGCGGACGCGTTAATACATCGGTTTCGGTAAAGGGTAGTGCGACTATGATGGCATCAAGTTCACCATCGCGTAATTGCCGACGTAGCACGCCTGTGTAGTTTTCTTCTAAGTACAAGGGCATAGTGGGCGCTTGTTGGTGAATTTGCGGCACAAGGTGTGGAAACAAGTACGGGCCAATGGTAAAAATGGCTCCTATCTTGAGAGGTGTTGTGAGTTGGTCTTTGCCGGAGCTCGCGATTTCTTTAATTGCGCGAGATTCTTCCAAAACGCGTTGCGCTTGGGCAATAATGCGCTCGCCGAGTGGCGTAACTGTAACCGAGCTTTTACTGCGTTCGAAAATGGCAATATCAAGCTCGCGCTCTAGTTTTTTAATGGCCACACTCAAGGTCGGTTGGCTTACGTGGCATTTTTCTGCCGCGCGTCCAAAATGATGTTCCTGCGCGAGAGTGATAATGTACTTAAGCTCGGTCAGGGTCATGATTGTTACCTTGAATGATTACAAGAAAGTTGATTTATTTTACCTATCTTTGGGCTAGGTTAAAGGCCGTTGACTAGAATAAAAAATTATCATTGGACGCACCTTGTTCTGTGGGGCGCCAATTGCCAAAGCGTGGAGGAGTAGCATGGCTCGAATTCTAATAGTGGGAACTGGCGACATCGGTGGTCATCTGGCTGAAAGCTTAGTGCAGCAAGGGCATGACGTTTGGGGGATTCGCCGTTCAAACAAACCTGTGGCTGAGGGCGTGACGGTTATCAGTGCCGATGTTGCCGATGCCGAAACCCTAATTGATTTGCCGACGGAACTGGATATCGTCGTGTATAGCGTCGCATCACCGGTGTTTTCAAAAGAGGGATATCACAATTACTATGTGAAGGGCCTGAAAAACATCTTAAAGGCAGTGAAAGACCAATCGCCTAAGCGTGTCATCTTTGTGTCTAGTTCTAGTGTTTATCATCAAATGGATGGTGAATGGGTCGACGAAACATCAGAAACTAAGCCAAGCAGCTTTGCTGGTAAAGAGATGTTAGCCGCAGAAGAAGCCCTAAACGCTGCAAACGTTCCGAGTACTTCAGTACGTTTTACCGGCATCTATGGCCCAGGTCGTACGCGCATGATCGAACAAGCTCGCCACGGTGGTTATTGCGATCCAGAGCCTGCTGTATGGACCAATCGTATTCACCGCGATGATTGTATCGGCGTACTGAATCTATTGATTAATAAAAGCCTTGCCGGTGAAACACTAGATAACCTGTATTTAGCAACCGATGATGAACCCGCGCCATTATTTGATGTACTTGAGTGGATGAAGGATCGCATTGGTGAAGTTGATCCAGATAATGACGTCGGCGAAGTCTCGCGCCGAGCCAATCGTCGTTGTTCTAATAAACGCTTACGGGCGTTAGGTTACGAATTTAAATTCGTAAATTACCGTGATGGCTACGATGTAATGCTGAATGATATGGGCTTAGTTTAAGGTCATTCAAACGCTAAAAAACACCGGCCACAGCGCCGGTGTTTTTTATTGGAAGCTCAATAGCAATTGTTTAAAAGCGTCGGGGTCATTTTTTACAGTTGGCCTGGCCTCAAATTGAGGTGATAACAAATTGCCGATATTGCAAAAATATAATACCGTCAGGGCTTACTTAAGCAGCAAGGCTAGAAATCATGCGTTACGGATGGATGCTATTAATCGTTGGTTGTTTGAGCGCATGTACGTCGGTGCCGGTGAATCAATCTGTGCGTTACCCGACGGTTCGTATCGACAATGCTCTCGGTGAATCTGTGAGTGTGTTTATTAGTGATACGATGCGCACGATTGATTATGCCCAAGGTAATTTAATCCCAGCGGGTGACTCTTTAGGTTTTCGCTACGTCCCAAGTAGCTCGGAGCAACCAAAGGCTTTAGACGCATCAATTGCTGCAATGAAAATCATGCTAAGAAATGGCTGTAGTCGTTACCTGAATCGCTATGATTTATTGCGGGAGTTTACCTTCGACGGCATCTGGGCGATGACGATTAATAGTGACACGATGAATTGTAATTAATGATTTTTGTACAATAAAAAAGGCCTCATTGAGGCCTTTTTTGTTGATCGTGATCGACTTAGTTGGGTTTATACCAACTCAAGCACACCATCCATTTCAACGCCAGCGTCACGCGGCAACTGCGCTACACCCACCGCTGCACGGGCTGGATATGGTTGTTGAAAGTATTCTGCCATCACTTTATTTACCGTAGCAAAATTGCTGAGGTCGGTTAAAAAGATATTCAGTTTCGCGATTTGTTGCAGCGAGCCACCGGCAGCTTCACATACGGCGCTTAGATTTTTAAAGACCTGATGAATACGCGCTTCAATATCGCCTTCAACCATTTCCATGGTGCTTGGTACTAATGGAATCTGGCCTGACAAATAAACGGTTGTGCCAACTTTTACCGCTTGAGAGTATGTGCCGATAGCGGCTGGAGCGTTTTCGGTGGCGATGATCTCGCGAGTCATGAGAAATCCTTATTGTTTGATTCTGACGATTTTGTTCACGCCGCGAATAGTACGCAAGCGACGAATAGTGCGGGCTAAATGCTTACGGCCCTGAATACTGATTTTGAGATTGGTAACACTTAAACGAGCGTCTTTTTCTTCAACGCTGATTTTTTCGATATTGGCATCCGCTTGGTTAATCGCACTGGCGACTTCAACAATAATGCCGCGGCGATTCTCCATGTATACCTTAAGGTCTACGGTAAATTCGCTGCTGATATCTTTATCCCAGCTCAAAATAACGCATTTTTCTGGGTTATTACGTAGCTCTTCGACGTTACGACAATTTTCGGTATGAATCACTAAGCCGCGGCCAGAGCTGACGTGACCAACAATCGGGTCGCCAGGAATTGGGCTACAACACTTGGCAAAACTTACGACTAAACCTTCCGTACCTTTAATGGCTAACGGTGATGTTTCGATGGCGTGAAGGTCAATATCGGTATCACGGTTAGCAACTAATAAACGGCGCGCTAGCAGCGGAGCCATGCGGTTACCGGAACCAATATCTTCGAGTAAGTCTTCTAATGAATCTAAGCTGGTTTCTTTCAGTACTTGGGCGATGTGCACTTGATCGATGTCTTCCATCGTTTTACCTAGTGCTGCTATGGCCTTACCGAGTAGGCGTTCACCTAAAGCGACTGATTCAGAGCGGCGCTGGCTCTTCAAGTAGTTACGAATATTCGAACGCGCTTTACCGGTGACTACAAAATTGAGCCATGCGGGATTTGGCTGGGCACTGGCTGCAGTAACAATTTGCACTGTCTGACCATTTTGTAGGCGCGCACTCAAGGGGGCAAGCTGGCGGTCAATACGACAAGCGATACAGTGATTACCTACGTCGGTATGCACAGCATAAGCAAAGTCGATGGCCGTAGAGCCGGATGGCAGTTCTAAAATTTTGCCTTTTGGCGTGAACACGTAAATTTCGTCTGGGAATAGATCGACTTTTACGTGCTCAACAAATTCGATTGGGCTGCCCGCGTTCTTTTGCAACTCAAGTAGATTTTGCACCCACTGTCGTGCGCGCTGAGTGCCACTGGCTTGATCGCTTTCTGATTTATACAACCAATGCGCGGCAATACCGTGGTTCGCCATCGCTTCCATTTCTTCGGTGCGAATTTGAATTTCAATGGGCACGCCACCAATACCAATTAGGGTCGTATGCAGCGATTGATAACCGTTGGTTTTTGGGATGGCGATATAGTCTTTAAAACGACCTGGGATCGGCTTGTACAGACTGTGCATTGCCCCAAGCGTGCGGTAGCAGTCGTCGATAGAATCGGTGACGATGCGGAAACCGTACACATCCATAATATCGGCTAGCGATTTGCGCTGATCGCGCATCTTGCTGTAAATACTGTACAGGTGCTTCTCGCGACCAAACACACGTACTGAAATATTGCTTTCGTTTAAGCGAGTGCGCACGGCTCCAGCGATATTATCGACGACTCCAGAACGATGGCCGCGAGCGGCTTTAACCGCCTTACGAATCAATTCTGAGCGCATCGGATACATGGCTTCGAAACACAACTCTTCCATCTCAACCCGAATGCTATTTAAACCTAAGCGGTTGGCAATTGGGGAGTAGATATCGAGTGTTTCGCGGGCAATACGACGGCGTTTTTCAGGCTTGAGCGACCCTAATGTGCGCAAGTTATGCAGGCGATCGGCCAACTTAACCAAGATCACACGAATGTCTTTGGCCATGGCCATGGCCATCTTCTGGAAGTTCTCTGCTTGCTGCTCTTCTTTGCTCTCAAAATGGATATGTGTGAGCTTAGAAACACCATCGACAAGGTCAGTGACGACTTCGCCAAACTGCGTAGACAGGGCAGACTTAGGAATTCCAGTATCTTCGATCACGTCGTGCAGCATAGCGGCCATCAAACTTTGATGATCTAAGTGCATGTCGGTGAGGATATTAGCAACGGCTAATGGATGGATAATGTAGGGCTCGCCGCTACGGCGACGTTGCCCTTCATGTGCCTGTTCGGCGTAATAATAGGCGCGACATACCTGCTTGATCTGGCTGTTGCTCAGATATTGGGTAAGTCGCTCCGATAACGCATCAATGGTTGGCACTTAGCTCGCTCTTAGTACTCACGTTCCGCGCGGGCTGCTGCTTCTTGAGCGGCCATAGTCGTTGGGGTGACTAGGTCTTCAGCGATTTCGCGCAAAGCGATAACGGTTGGCTTGTCATTTTCTTCAGGGACAAGCGGTTCAGCACCTTGAACAGCGATCTGACGAGCGCGTTTAGACGCCAGCATGACCAATTCAAAGCGGTTTTCAACGTTGTTCAAGCAATCTTCTACGGTTACGCGTGCCATGATAGGTCCTGTAAACGGATATGAATTCAATAGAACCGAACATTGTATGCGAATTCCTCAATAAAGGAAGAGGGCGTAGACAAAATGACGTTCAGCCCAGTAAGTTTTTCAGTGTATCTGCGTGACGAATTCGCTGTGCTTCTAACCGATGGCGGCGTGCAATGATAATAGCGCGCAGCTCTTCCACGGTATTGTTGAAATCATCATTGATAATTAAGTAATCGTATTCGCCGTAGTGGCTCATTTCACTTTTAGCATCGCGCATTCGGCGAGCAATGATGTCTTCGCTGTCTTGGCCGCGATTTTGTAAGCGTTGTTGCAAAGCTTCAATCGACGGAGGAGCAATAAATACGCTGACTGCGCCGGTCATTTGCTTGCGTACTTGCTCGGCACCTTGCCAATCGATTTCTAAAATCACATCACGACCGGCTTCAAGTTCAGACTCTACCCAATCCTGCGAGGTTCCGTAGAAGTTATCAAAAACTTGAGCGTGTTCTAAAAATGCGCCGGCGTCGATGAGCTCTTGAAACTGCTCGCGGCTAACGAAGTTGTAGTCCTTACCATTTTCTTCGCCGGGGCGCGGCATACGAGTGGTGTGGGAAACGGATACACCAATGTAGCCGGTAGAGTTAAGTAGGGCTTTTACTAAGCTTGTTTTACCGGCCCCTGATGGTGCAGAAAAAATAAACAGGGTGCCTGTGAATGTCTTTGTCATGATGATGAATATCGCTGCGCTGAAGATGGCTTAAGTATATCTTAAAATCGGCTTAACCATCAGGCTCGCCATAAATACATCCCAGAAGCCTTCCCTAAAATACGCGGTGTCGAGCCCAGATCGGCAGGTCTTTTTGCTAAGCCGTAGCAAACATGCAACGGTAGCAGGTGTTCTTCACGCGGATGACAAAATCGCGCCGCCGGTGCCAAAGTCCACTCGCGGAATCGTTTTGTGCGTTCTCCTTCGTTTAGCTCACGGCTTAGGCATGTATCATCCAACCATTGCTGAAATGCCAAATTGGCCTGACGAATTTCAGGGGTTTCGGCAGCAAAAAATGCGCGCATATTGTGAAACGAAAAACCTGATCCAATCACCAATAAGCCCGGATGATTCAGTGTTTGCAAGGCTTGGCCGATTGCCACGTGTGTATCGGCATTTAGCCCCTTAACTAATGACAGTTGCACACAGGGGATATCAGCCTCTGGATACATGATTTTAAGCGGCACAAATACACCATGATCCCAGCCGCGTTGATGGTCCTTAGCGGCATCAATCCCAGCTGCGGTTAATGCTTGCACAATATCATCGGCCAAATCGGGTGCGCCGGGGGCAGGGTATTTGATTGCGTAGGATTCCGGCGGAAAGCCCGAATAATCGTAAATCAACTCAGGTGCCGTAGCGCTGGTCACTGTTGCATGCTTTGCCTCCCAGTGTGCACTGACCACTAAAATCGCTGATGGCTTAGGAATTTGTAGCGCAAAGTCTTGTAAGCACTGCATCATTTCCACATGCCCAGCATCGCCCAGTAATGGCAGCGGGCCGCCACCGTGGGAGATAAACAAGATGTTGGCGGATGATGGCATGGGTGCCCCGTTGGTATGCTACTCGATATTCTGGATCTGCTCATTGAATAGCGGCCTAGATCCTAGCAAACTCAACAACTTATCGAAAAGAAACCGTTCAAAAATGCCTGTTTGCCCACCAAACTGCTCACCACTTGCCTATGGCTTTTACTAAATCTTAGTGGTTAGTAATGGAAAAACAGTGCCGTTTTTATGCTGCTGTTAGGGTTTAAAAATAGCAGTTTAGAAAGGCTTTATCGAGTAATTTTTTCAACACTTCATCCATTGATGGATATAATAATATCCAATTCCTGTTTTATTTCGCTACAATGGATGTAACTGTATCCATTTGGTCTTTGCGGATGAATTTTACCTTACTTGATGATACCGATGTAAGCCAAGCCTATGCGGCTTATTTACGTGAGTTACGTCAACGAGCAAAGTTGTCACGAGCTGCGCTTGCTGAGCGAAGCTGTGTACCTGCGGCCACCATTAAGAAGTTTGAACTGACAGGGCAAATTTCATTTCGCCAATTGTTGTTGCTTTGGCAAACACTTGACTCGCTAGATAGGCTTTATCAGCTCACACAACCTAGCAAAGAGCGCGCTGCTATACCCACGAGTATTGATGAGGTGCTAAAAGATGAGTTTTAAACCCATTCAAAAACTCGCCGTAACTCGCACGTTAAGCTCAAGTGAGCAGGTTGCTGTAGGGGTCTTGGCGCAGAATCGGCAAGGCGTTTTTTTTCAGTATGCAGACAGCTATTTGCAGCAATTTGGCAATTTATCACCGTTTACTTTGCAAGCGAGCACACAAGTTCAAGCCGCACCTAGAGCGCCTCATCAAGGAGTACATGGCGTATTTGCAGATTGTTTGCCCGATGGCTGGGGCATGCTGTTGCAAGATCGTATTTTCCGGCAAAAGGGCATCCTGCCTAATCAATTAACAGCGATGGACCGGCTGGCTTTTGTTGGTGATAAAGGCATGGGAGCGCTGTCTTTTTCTCCGGTGTCTGAGTTTTCAGCCACCGCGCACGCGGATATTGATTTAGCTACTTTAGGCTTAGAAGCGCAAACGCTGTTTGATTCTTCAATGTCAGATTATATGGATGATAATCACGATGAGTTAGATGGACATACTCAGCAGGTGTTGGCTGCATTAGTCGCCGGAGGTAGTTCAGGTGGTGCAAGGCCTAAGGCGCAGATTTATATGCCTGTTGGGGGAGCTCAGCATTGTCGAACCTTTGCTCAGCCTAGAGATGAGGCTTGGCTGATTAAATTTACCTCGAAGAATCTAGCGCTTGGCCATGAAGAAGGTTTGTGTGAGGCGGTTTATTTGCAAATGGCTGAGCAAGCTAAGTGTCAACCGCCGCAATGGCAACTCATTGAAGCACCAACTACAAGCGGTGCGTCTGCCTGGTTGGCGCTTAAGCGTTTTGATTATGTCACTCAACAGACCAATTTAAGCGGTAATCGCAGTTCAGGTCGCCTGCATATGCACAGCGCCTGCGGGCTGCTGGATGCAGACTTTCGAACGCCAAGTTTAGATTACATTGATTTAATTAAAGCCAGCCGTCAGTTGTGTAAATCGCCAGCGGCTGGACAACTTCAATTTCGCCGTGCCGTTTTTAACCTGCTGTCGTCCAATCAAGACGACCACAGTAAAAACTGGGCGTTTTTGCAAGCTGATGATGGTCAATGGGATCCTGCACCTTTTTACGATGTTACTTACAGCCCACATCCATTCAACGAACACGCCACTGCGTTCGGCGGTTATGGCAAAGCGCCACCGCTTAAGGTGATGCAAAAACTAGCGACCAGTGCGGGCTATGGGAGTTGGCATGATGCAAGGCAAGTTATTGAAGAAGTTGCAGAAGCCATCAGCCAATTTACGTATCTGGCACAGCAGCAAGGGATCAGTAATACAACAGTGTCTGCGATTGCTAAGACATTGGAGCAGCGCAAACAAGAAAATGCAGCGCTTTTTCAATGAAAGTAAAACAAACTTTTCAATTCACAATAAATAGATAGCAAGGTCATCGTGAGCGAATATCAATACTATAAATTTGAGCGTCTGGATGGGTATTTAGATGCTAAAGCACGTCAAGCACTCCGATCAATTTCAAGCCGTGCCGAGATCAGTGCTACGTCCTTTCAGGTGTATTACACCTACAGTGACTTAAAGGCAGAGCCTTTTGAGCTGATGTTAAAATACTTTGATATCGGTTTTTACTATGCCGATTGGGGCTCAATCGATGCCTACATCAAGCTACCAGCAGGAACGCTCCCTGAAGCTTTACTTTGCTTTTCAAGTGATGGGCTTCATATTCACGAAAACGATGAGTGGCAGTTGCTGATTTTTTCCCTTGAGGAGTATGATGAGTATTTTGACGATGAGCATGCTGACGACTTTTTCCAGCATTTAGCCGCTTTACGCGGCGGGTTAATGCAAGGGGATTGGCGCCTTGTGTACTTTATGTGGCTCAAAGCGTTTGATTTTAATGATGGCGTTGAGCGAGTGCCGTTAATTCAATTCGATTTTGAGCACCTCAGTGAAGAGGAGCAGGCGTTTGCTGCGCTGTATGATATTCCCTTAGCATTGGTTAAGGCGCTCGCCATGGTGCTGAAGGAGCAACCCAGTCACCAAGCCAAACAAACCCAATTTCAATTTGATGAATGGCTCCATAATCTCTCGGAAGTTGAGAAAGACACGCTATTACGCACGCTGTTTGAGCAAGGCCAGCTAACCCGACACCAAGCCTTAGCGCTGACGCGAAAAGAACCTGCCAACACAGACGAAATCTATCAATACTGGTTAACCCCCGAGGTAATTTCCCCTTTCATTGAGCAAGCCCAAAGCCAATTACAGCAAGAGCAAGCCGCAGCGCTCGCAAAAAAATTAGCCATCGAAAAAGCGGAAAAAGAAAAAGCGTTGACGGATGTTTACAATCAGTGTGAGCACTACTGGCAGCAAGCACAAGAGCAAGCGGATCGAACTTGCGCCAGTGGTTACGATGCGGCATCAAGCTATCTGCATCAGCTGTTTGAGGCCTATCAGTTCAAAGCGGATGAAGCGGCGTTTGAACAACGTTTTAAGCGCTTTGTTGTGGCGAATAATAGCCGTAAAGCACTGTTAAATCGCTTGAGTGATTTGCTTTAAACGATGAGGCGATAGGCTGGCCAAATGACGTTAGCAAAAAACCGATTGAGGGTTGGTTGAAAGGTTGTAAGCCCACCAAAGGTCTACAAATTGTTACCTATGAAGTCACTTTGTGTAGACCTCGGGGTCTAAGCAACGCGCTTTTACCATCTCTGTGGTAAATACTGCGTGAAATACAAAGGCATCACGATATTGGTTTGCTCTAATGCGGATGAGCCTTGTGTACCCGTTAACTTAAAGGTTTTACTTGGAGTACATTTTTCAACGTAGGATGCCAACGATTTTGCTCTTGTACGTTTACCACTTTTGACCTCCACAGGGACGATATCGCCTTCATCGGTCGCCAAAATAAATTCGATTTCGGCGCGGGCGTCATTCCATGAATAGCTTGGGTCAACGCCAATGGCAGTGAGCTCTTGTTGCACAAAGTTTTCAGCCACATAGCCTCTGTAGTTATAAACAGAGAGATCATAGTTTTGTTGCTTAATTTCTTTATAACTGCTGCCGAGCATATGATTAAGCAGGCCCACATCAAACAGAAACAGTTTCACCATATTTTCTTTTTTATAGGCCGCTAACGGAGATTTCGGCAATCCTTCAATAGGGTAGTTTGGCAAAGCTAAGCGGCAGCAGTTAAGCCAATGGATCGCGGTTTCAAAATCGCTATAACGAGATTTACGTTCATGCACATGCTTAAATTTAAAGCGTTTAACCGACTCATCGCTGACAAGTGATAGCTGGGCTGGAATGCTATTAAATACCGATTCAATCAGTGTGGCGTCGACCTTGCCCGCGTACTTACCAAAATCGCGGCGATAACCTTCCACTAAATAGGCATGAATTTTTGTGACTTTTTCAACACGCTCTAGAATGCTTGAATCCTTATACTGATACCAAGCAGAAACGGCTTCCGGCATACCACCAGTAAAAAAGTAGTCAGTGAGTTTGTCCATCAATTTGGTGTGTACTGCCGGTGTGCTTGCTTGACTATCAAACGCTTTGATCAGCGCTTGCTCGTTGGATGCGTAAATAAATTCTTGGAAGGTCAGTGGTCGTAAATTGTATTGTTCTACCTTGCCCACAGGGAAGGTGTTGAGCAAACCAATATTCGAGCCGCTGGCAGCGACAAAATAGGACGGTGCTTTTTCAGCAAAGTACTTTAGTGAGGTAACGGCACGTTCACATTCGCCAATTTCATCTAATATCAGCAGATCGGTTTCTGGGTTGAACGCTTGGTTGGTTAACAACTCAATGTTCATTACTAGCTCGTCAGGTGACAGAGAGCCATCGAACGCTTCTTTGTAAGCAGGGTTTTCAAGGAAGTCGATACGAAGGATGTTGGCAAAGGTGTTCCCAAATAACTCTTGTAGCAGATAGGTTTTACCTGTTTGTCTTGCACCATCGATCAATAATGGCTTGCGCACCGGTTGATTTTTCCATGCTATTAGGGCGTTTAGTAAGTTGCGCTGCATTGTCATTTCCCGCCAATTAAGACTGTTAACTGCCTGTAGTATAACTCAGTCTACACTTTAACGCGCAGAAAAGTGTGGAATTATACATTTTTATGCGCATAAAAGTGTGATCCACAACCTTTGGCATTCAGGGATCCATTTCATCGCCTTGGCCAACGCGCAAGCTAAACCTAAAGGTGGGATATAAATCCAATTATATTGAGTAAAGTAGGAATATAGTCCTACATATAAATTGTTGGAGTTGCTTGGGATTCAAAGTTGGACTATATTCCCATTAACGGTTAAATAGTGGGAATATAGTCCCTTTGGTTGGTGATATGGCTAAGCGTGACTTACACAATGTACTGTTTCCAAAGCAGCGCAAAATCCTGAGGCATTTTGGTGAAGACTTGCTGTTGGCGATGAAACGACGTGGTTTTACAAAAAAGCTACTGTGTGAACGTACTGGTTTTGATCATAAAACCGTGAATAAAGTCTTCGCCGGTGATCCGGGCGTTGCCATAGGCACTTACTTAAAAGTGATGGCTGTTCTTGGCATGGAAAGCAACTTTGCAGAAATGGCCGCTCATGATGAAGTGGGTATCAAGCTGCAAAACATAAAATTGCTGGAAGGTTCAAAATGAGCCGTGAAATCGTCGAAGTCTATGCCGACTGGCAGCCAATTGAAGCGCCTTTGCTAATTGGGCTGCTTGCTCACAGTGATTCAAGCCGAGGTGGCGTATTTAGTTTTGCCTACGATAAAGCATTTTTAACCTCAGCCTATCGCTTGCAAATTGATCCAATCCTAACGCTTCACTCCGGTGAACTCTATAACGATGAAGCCGATAAAAACTTTCGCGCATTTCTTGATTCATCGCCTGATAGATGGGGGCGTATTTTAATGCAGCGGCGTGCGGCGATTGAGGCGCGCAAAGGCATTCGAGCAACAAGTCGATTAAACGAATTGGATTACCTGCTGGGCGTACATGACTCTTATCGGATGGGGGGGATTCGATTTAAGCGAGTAGGCTCGGATGCTTTTTTGGACGGCAACTCTGAGTTTGCTGCGCCACCAATGGCTTCTTTGCGAGAGCTAGAGCACGCAGCAATGCAGATTGAAAAAGACGATAACATCGACAGTGACGAGTATTACCGCTGGTTGAAAATGCTGATTTCTCCAGGCTCATCATTAGGTGGTGCAAGGCCCAAGGCTTGTGTCACAGATGAACAAGGCCACTTGTGGATTGCCAAGTTTCCCAATCTAAATGATACCCATGACGTGGGCGCATGGGAGATGGTCTGTTATGAATTGGCTCTTGCGGCAGGTGTTCACATGTTTCCAAGTGAGATCAAGCAATTTTCGTCACAGCACCATACCTTTTTAACCAAACGGTTTGACCGCGACGGTGAAAAGCGGCTGCATTTTTCATCGGCCATGACACAGCTTCAATACTATGATGGTGAACAATCTCAAGGTGCTAGCTACTTAGAGATTGCTGAATTTATTTCCAATTCTGGTGCACAAACCGCAGCCGATTTAGCTCAGTTATGGCGTCGAATCGTGTTTAATATTGCGGTGTCCAACACGGATGATCACCTGCGTAACCATGGGTTTTTATTAACAAAGAATGGCTGGAAGTTATCACCCGCTTATGATTTAAACCCGATAGTGGGTAAGCATGGCCTGCATCTGAATATTACCGATGCAGACAACGCTTTAGACTACCAGCTAGCCTTTGATGTGAAAGACTTCTTCAGACTTTCGCAAACCCAAGCCACGCAAATTTACGATGAAGTATTAATGGCGGTTAAGCAATGGCAAACCGTTGCTAAGCGGCTAGGGATCAGCCGAGCGGAGCAAGCCATGAAACAATCAGCGTTTAACGTTTAATGAGTCAGTGAAACTATATTTTCATTTTTCAGCAGATAAAGAAGTTTTAGTTTCACTTTATGCTTTGCCTCATACTCCATGTGTTTTAACACTTCGCTCATCCCTTGGGCTTTTGGGGCAGTTTGGGCAAAGCCTTAGTTCACGCCACTTAGCCACGCACCAACCCTGCCCACAGAACAATTATTATTTGGGGCACTATCTACAAACTGGGGCAAGTAGCTACTTGTACCCTCAGAAAGCTGCACGATCTGGGCATTTATCTGCCTACTGCGTCCGTTTAGTACTGGCAAACTCCTAACTGAACTTAACAGATCAGTGAGGAAGCAAACGATGAACCCAACGACACAATCATCCACCACATCAACACACCCAGCGCGTCAGCAGCGGATTTTGCGCTTGCCCGAGGTAAAGGCCAAAACAGGCTTTGGCCGCAGTACCATTTATGCCCTGATGGCCAGCGGTGAATTTCCACGTTCCATTCGTATTGGTGCGCGTGCCGTGGGCTGGTTAGAAAGCGATATCGACCAGTGGATTGAAACCCGCCGTATCGGTGCTGCTTATGGCCGTGGATAAACCATCAGCATTAAACCAATTATCTGCCAGTGATATGCCTAGCAACGAGCCAACATTACCAGCTGGTTTTGCCTATAACGAGCAAAACTGGCTGGTGATGCAACCGGCAGGGCAAGATAGCCCAGTCAAAATCTGTTCTTGGCTGCAAGTTGCTGCTCGCACCCGCGATCCGCAAGGGGACAACTACGGCTATTTATTGCACTGGTTAGACGATGACAATCGCCATCGCTACTGGGCCATGCCCGCAGAACTATTGGCCGGAGACGGCAGCGAGTACCGCCGAATTCTACTTAGCCGAGGCATGCGGCTTAGTAACAGTGTCAAAGCGCGGCAGTTGCTCTCGCTGTTTATTCAACAAATGGGCGAACTGGCTACGCAAAAGGCTATCAGCGTCAACTGCATTGGCTGGCATCACCACGCTTATGTGCATCCGCGCCTCACCTTTTATCCAAGCGAACACAGCAATAACCCGCGCATGGTGTTGCAAACCATGCACCCGATAGAAGGCTTTATTCAACAAGGCAGTAGCGACACTTGGCGGCAGCACGTAGGCCGTTATTGTCTGGATAACCCGCTATTAATTGTTGGCGTTTGTGCTGCACTGGCTGCACCTTTATTGCATTTGTGCGGGGTGGATGGTTTTGGTTTACACCTCTACGGTGCCAGCAGTACTGGTAAAACCGCAGCGTTGTATCCGGCGTTATCAGTGTGGGGCGAGCCTAATCAACTACGCCACAGTTGGCGTGCCACGGCCAACGGTTTAGAAGGCACAGCATTAGCGCATAACGATGCCTTACTGGCGCTCGATGAAATGGGCGAAGTTGACCCAAAAGAGGCGGGCGATGTCGCTTATATACTTGCCAATGGCCAAGGTAAAACCCGTGCAGGCAAATATGGTGAAATGCGCTTACCCGCGCGTTGGCGTTTAGTGTTTTTATCCACTGGTGAAGTGACACTTGAAAGCCATCTTGCCAGTATCGGCAAACGCGTGAAAGCGGGGCAGCAAGTGCGCGTGATTGATCTCAGTGCCGATGCCGGATCGCAAATGGGCGTGTTTAACCAGAGTCATGGTATGAATGCCGCCGATTTAGCCGATCACCTAAAACAGCAAAGTCGCCAACATTACGGCTGCTTGGCCTTGGACTGGTTACGGTATTTAACGCAGCACAGCGCGCAGGTGCGGCCCGTTTTCCAAAACGTACGTCAACGCTTTTTAGCCAGTTTACCTCCCGAGTCAGACGGCCAAGTGCGCCGAGTCGCCGAAAAGTTTGCCTTACTGGCCAGTGCAGGCCTGTTAGCCATTCAAGCCAAGGTACTCGATTGGCCAACCCAAAGTGTCGAAGCTGCCTGTTTAAGCCAGCTAAACCAATGGATACTCGCCCGCGGTGGTGTGGCTGCCAATGAAGATCAACAAGCCATTCGCCAGGTGCGCAGCTTTATTGAGCAGCATGGCGAAAGCCGCTTTACGCCCAAACAAACCGGTTACAGCAGCCAAGTACGCCAACGCGCAGGGTGGATAGACACCAGCGGCCCACAAACCCTCTACTTGTTTTACCCAACTGGCTGGCGTGAAGCCACCGAAGGCCTAAGCCCAGATCGCGCCGCCAAAGCACTGATGGCCGCAGGCTACCTAGTCCCCGATGGCAACCGACCACAGCGCAAAGTCAGCCTGCCCGACAACACCCGCCCGCGAATGTACTGCGTGAAAGGCAGCATCTTGGATGACTAAAATGGCGATGAATCCTGTGTAGGCTTGTCGCCTTGCAGTGCACCGCCAGTCAACCTAAAGGCTTGGCGAGGATTAAAGTCCAATGCAGACAATACTGTTAGAGGCATTCCCGTGAACCGCCAGTGCACCAACAACCAGAACAGAACGGATAACAAATACGCTCAATTATTTGGTTTTAACTCAAATAAGTTGAGAGTAATCATAATCGTGGTATGGTAAGCAACAGTGAAAAATCCCAAGTTTATGGTTAAGAAAACACCGTGGAGAGAGCATGATCCGCTGCCACCTAGCCCGATTAATGGGTGAGAGAAAAATGCGCATTAGCGACGTGATGCGAGAAACCGGCCTAAGCCGCACAACAGTCACGCTACTTTACAAAGAAACCGCGCTCAAGGTGGACTTAGAGGCGCTCGATAAGCTGTGTGATTTGTTTGATTGTGAAATCCAAGATCTATTACAAAAATCGCCAGCAGAAACCGAATTTAATGAGAACAAGTAATGACAACAACCAACGATAAAAAGCCATCAGAAGTACTCGCCATCGAAGATGGCATGATGCTGGATTACCTAACGAATAATCCTATCAAAGAAACACCTAAAGAATTGGTTCGTCAAAAAACCTTACGCGCCTTGTTCCATGAATACGGCATCAGCGCTGAAGATATGGAGCTTGATGTAAAAGTTAAAATTGATGGTAAACAGAAGAAAATTGATATCGCCATTTTCGAGCATGGTGCTGAACATATTCCTGAAAATATTCGCCGCATTGTTATCTGTGATAAAGAGCCGAAAAAAGGCAAAAAATCCGCAGTAAAAATGCGTGATCACGACCAAGCGCATAAAGACCTTCAGTTGATGGAAGATATGATGCGTGAACAGGTTGGTGATAAGTACGTGTTAGAAAAGTGCCAGTGGGGTTTGTGGACCAATGGCATCGAATTTTTCTTCGTGGAAAAAGAAGAGTCACGTTTCGATACCAAGTTCAACGCAGTTGGTGATTGGCCATTAGCAGATGAGACTCTGGGGAGTCGAGATGTTGCATCAAATGCGCAACTAAGAACCGCTGACCGTGAGATGCTGCTCACTGCATTCCGTCGTTGTCATAACTTTATTCATGGTAACGAAGGTATGCCTAAAGATGCGGCATTCTGGCAGTTTTTATACCTTATCTTCTCTAAAATGTACGATGAGCGCATCGGCAATCGAGATCGCGAATTTTGGGCATCGCCAACGGAGCAGTTTGACGACGAAGGCCGTAAGAAGATCAGAACGCGCATCAACCCACTATTTGAAAAGGTGAAAAAAGCCTACCCAGAAATTTTTACAGGCAATGAAGAAATTACTTTGTCAGATCGGGCTTTGGCATTCATGGTATCTGAACTTGCTAAGTATGACTTTACTCGTACTGAAATGGACGCCAAAGGTGCTGCCTATCAAGAAGTGGTGGGAGATAACCTACGTGGTGATCGTGGTCAATACTTTACGCCTCGGGGTGCAATCAAACTGATTGTGGAAATGATGGCACCACAACCACACGAAAAAGTATTGGACCCGTCATGTGGCACAGGTGGTTTTCTTGAGCAAACTTTAAGCTTCATTAACAGAACGCTTTGTGAAGAGGAAGAAGTCAAATTAGGGGCTGAAACCACAGAAGAATTCATCTCTATTCAGCAACAAATTAAAAAGTTTGCCGAAAATAATCTGTTTGGTTGTGACTTTGACCCCTTCTTGTGCCGTGCATCGCAAATGAATGTGGTAATGGCAAGTAATGCCATGGCTAACATTTATCACATGAATTCATTGGAATACCCTCACGGGCATTTGAAAGGTGTAGAACCAGCCAAAAGTAAAATTCCAGTTGGCGATTCAAGCGGTAAAGACGGCAGTATTGATGTCATCTTAACTAACCCGCCGTTTGGTTCCGATATCCCAGTTACCGATAAACAAATTCTTGAGCAGTTTGATCTTGCGTACATTTGGGAGCGCACTGAAAACGGTGGTTTTAGAAAAACACAGCGCCGTAAAGATGCCGTTTCGCCCGAGATTTTGTTTATTGAGCGTTGCGTGCAGTGGCTTAAGCAAGGCGGACGTATGGGTATCGTGCTACCAGACGGTATTTTGGGTAACCCTGGTGATGAATATATTCGCTGGTGGTTAATGCAAGAGTGCTGGGTGCTTGGTTGTGTCGACTTACCGGTAGAGTCATTTATTGTTGAAGCTAACGTAAATATCTTAACTAGCCTGCTGTTCTTGAAAAAGAAAACCGATACTGAAAAAGATGCAATTGCCATCGGTGGCGAGCCAGAATACCCCGTATTTATGGCGGTAGCTGAAAAGGTAGGTTTCGATCGTCGTGGCAATACACTTTATGAGCGCCACCCAGACGGCGAAGAGAAAGTTATCGAAGAAGAAGTTGAAGAACGTATTCGCATTAACGGCCAAAATGTGGTGCGTAAGCTTAAACGTCGCAGCAAAATTTTAGATGATGACCTGCCAAAAATTGCTAAAGCCTGGAAAGAGTTTCGCGCTAACAATCCGGAGCCATCTGTATGATTACGCGAATAGAGGCATACCGATATCGTTGCTTCAATAAGCTAGATTTAGAACTTGATAATCTGCATGTTTTTGCTGGTTCAAATGGTTCTGGGAAAACGACGTTATTAGATATCCCTGCCTTAATAGGCGATATCTTAATGGTTAGCGATATTAACGATGCTTTTTTCAAACCAATGAATGGTAAAGAAAGATCAAGAGCGGACAGTCCAATAGAACTTGTTCATAAACTAAAGGGAGACAACTTTACCTTAGTTTTAGAGGCTGAGATCCCAGAGCAACAGCAAATTTTACTAGAGCGAGTTGGTCCTGCAAGGTTTAGGGCCGAGCCAGAAAAGCGTAGCGATACCATTCGCTATGAACTATCGATTGGCATTGTTGAAGACAAACTGGAAGTGAAAGAAGAGCATTTGATGCTCTTTAATAAGCACGATAGAGTGACTCACGGCGGCGAGATCCAAGGTGGCAGATTTGATAATAAAAACGTTTTTCAAGTCATTGAAAGATCTAACAGACAGAAAGCCGTTTTTTCACCTGAATGGGCGGATAAAAGACAAAATAAAGATATTGAATTTGCCCTTCATAATGAGCGAACTGCTTTTGCTTCTATGCCCGCAGACAGCATTGATTTCCCAGCTGCGTTTTGGTTCCTGGAGTTCTTAAAAACAGGCTCGCACTGTTATGAACCACAATGGCCTGCGATGCGTTTGGCTGCCTCGCCGAGAGATAAAAATACCTTTAAAGCGGACGGTAGCAGTTTGCCGTGGCAAGTATATGCCTTGCAAGAACGCGATCCCGAAGGCTTAAACGAATGGTTAGAGTTGGTGCAAATGGCGCTGCCCTCTATTACTAAAATTGAAGCCAAGCAACGTATCGATGATAGCTTTTGTTACCTAGAAGTAACCTATAGCAACGGTATGGTGGTGCCTTCGAGTGGCTTGTCGCACGGTACTTTGCATATCTTAGCGTTGACAATTATCCCGTATTTGAAAAATGCACCTAAGATCATCACCTTAGAAGAGCCTGAAAACGGTATTCACCCTAAGGCAATCGATGCGGTGTTAGAAGCGTTAAAGCTCACCTCTGATACGCAATTGTGGTTATCAACGCACTCACCTGTGGTGCTCGCCAATACCGAAGTCGAGCAAATCATTACTATGCGCTTCAACAAAGACGGCGCAACAGAAGTATTAAAAGGCCATGAACACCCCCGCCTAAAAACATGGAAGGGCGAAGTGGATTTAGGAACCCTATTTGCGGCCGGAGTGTTGGAATAATCATGAGAGATATTGTTTTTTTAGTAGCCGACGGTGAAATGCAAGCCACGGTAGAAGGCTTTTTCGAAAATCCAGCGTTTGATACACGACTGCAATGCGCCAGATTTGAATTCGACACCAAGCAAGATTTAATCAAACACCCAAGAAAAGATCCGGGTGTTTATCAGGATGGTCATAACCTGCTGAAAAGCTATGTTGATACCCATAACTACGCGGTTGTTATGGTCGACTTTGCGTTTAATGACAACCTACAAACAATGGATTACCAGCAGTTCTGTGAAAAGATTAAAGCCAATATGCGTGCCGCAGGTTGGCCAGATGACCGCTTTTTTGTCATGGCGATAAACCCAGAGCTGGAAGTATTGATGTGGCAAGCGGATACCCGACGAATTGAGTCAGTATTTGATTATCCAGGTGCTAGTGGCAGCCTGAGAGCTTGGTTGCAAGAAAGAAACCTTTGGGATGCGGATGAACTTAAACCTGCCGATCCTAAAGCAGCAATTGATGCGGTAAGAGGCCAAAACTGGGGGCGGAAAAAGACCCACTCTCAGCTGTTTAAGCGCATTGCCAAAGACGTGTCTTTTCGTGGTTGTTCAGATGAGTCGTTTAATGGCTTATTGCAACAGATTCAGGCTTGGTATCCGAGGGTTTACGCATGATAGTTGATCTAGTTAATAGTAAATGGATTGAAAAATCGGGGTACAGAATGGATTGTGGACCATTTGTAAAAGGAGCTTTTCAAGCTAGGATGGTCGTTGAAGATTTACAGGCTCCGAAATTCTTATTGAGAGATCTTGTAAGTAAAACACCTGATGGAAACTACAAAGGTAAAATGTTGAAAAGGACATTCGTCGATTCACAAGAATATGGTGTTCCATTTGTAACAACTACTGGTCTAACGAAATTTGACACAAGTAAGTTTCCTCTGATTTCCACAAATATTGCAAAAGCTGACCCTAATTGTCTATTGAAGGAGAAAACAATCCAAGTTTCTGCAGCTGGGACAATTGGTAGGGTTTCCATGTCCAGAATTGATATGGTCGGGATGTTTGGTTGTAGTGACAATATAAAGTTAAATATTGATGAGAAAAAGGTCTCCCCAGAATATGTTTACGCTTTTCTCGCGGGAAAATTTGGGCAGGCTTTGGTTTGTTCAGGAACATACGGTTCCATAATTAGGCATTTGGATACGAAACATTTGGATGAAATATCTATTCCTGTTTTAGATATTGAACCCACAATTACTGATTTGATTTCTCAGGTTAATAAACTCAGATACAGAGCAAGTGAACTAATGTCTGAGGTACGCATGATTGTCAAAAGGGAATTGGGGCCGATAGAAAATGGAGGTATATCGTCAGTTGCCAGCTCAAAGTTGATACAAAGGAGGATGGACTCATTTTATCACTCTGAAAAAGTAGTCAAAGCGAGAGATTTACTGTCTGGAAATAGCGACAAGACTGTATTTGATTATTCAGAGAAAGTTTTTGAGCCAAATAGAGGTGCAAGATATAAAGTTGAAGATGAATCGTATGGAGTTCCATTTATATCTTCTTCCGAAGTTTTTAAGCTAAATCCAAAGGGCGAGTATTTTATATCTAGAACAAGGACTCCTCATTTTGAAAACCTTGAGATAAAAGATACAGATGTACTTATACCTAGGAGTGGTCAGTTAGGAGGGATTATTGGTAATGCGGTCCTTCCTTACTCTAGTTACTATGGTTGTGCTGGTTCAGAACACCTCGTTCGAGTTAGATGTAAGTCACAAGATGATGCGTTTTATCTTTGGAGTATCTTGGATTCACAACAAGGTTATTTAGCTGCGATTGGAACAGCATTTGGTTCTTCAATTCCTAGTTTAGATTGTGAGCTTATCGGTAATATACGCATTCCAAATAGTCTTGAGACACATAGAGATAGAATAATAACAGCTGTACGTGAAATGGTTAATTCTCTTTCTATGGCGGCAAATTATGAAACTCAAGCGATTGCAAGCTTAGAAGACGCAATAGAAACAGCAGCACCAAAGCATTAAGGAGAGGTTATGGCACAGGTATTTGCAATTGGTGATGTGGTTAACGATGAAGAGCGTAAAGCCATCGCTTGGTTAAAAGAAAAGTTACCCGGCGATTACTTTATTATTCATAGCTTTGAAGTTGAACAGTATGACCAGCTGTTTGAAGTGGATATCTGTGTTGTAGCGCCCCATGCTATTTACTTAGTGGACGCCAAAGGCATCCATGGCCAGGTAGAGGTGGATGGAACCATGTGGCATACCTCGCACACCAGTTATCGCTCACCTTTACCGAAGTTGCGTGGCAATGCAAAGTCGTTATCGGGCCTCATTTGTAAGCAGAATCGCGCAAATAGAGATTTAAAAAACATCTATGTAGACACTGCGGTGGTGCTCACCATAGATGATTGCGAGTTCAAGGACCCGGAAGATCGTGAGCGCGGCCATGTGGTGGCACTAAAAAACAGCACCCGTTTCTTCACCGACAGTGCCCGTATTCCAGAGCGCTTTGAGCGCAATGTGACTAAGTACATTCAGGTCATCGCTGAAGCCTTGGGTAAATCGGCCAAAAAGCGTAGCCATGGTGAACGTTTTGGTAACTGGGAAGTGGCTGAAACCTTGGTTGATAATCGGTACTTTACGGAATACCGAGTATTTAACGTTACCGCGGGCCGCAAAGGCGGTACGGTGCTGGCTAAAGCCTATAAAGCCGACCCTTACCTGCCAGATGAAGAACGCAGCAAGCAAAAGCGCCTGATTGAAAACGCGTATCGTGCCATTGCAAAAATGCCCTCGCACTCTGCCATTATTGGTGTGAAAGACTTTTTTGTTACCGAAGCGCAAGACAAGTATTTGCTACTAACCGACGACATTCCTGGCGAAATCCTCAGCAAAAAGCTTAAAGACGCAAACTCGCTGCTCACGCTGGACCAGAAAAAGCGCATCGTTAATGACCTGTTGCTGGCGTTAGCGCATTTATGCCGCAATAGCGTAGTCCATCGCAATATTACCCCTGAGCATATCTTAATGGGGGCCGACGGTCAGCCACGGCTGATTGATTTTGACTACGCTCGGATAGGGAGTGAAAACACCACCACGATTGCCGACGAAGTACAGCAGCGGATCTCAAACCGTTATAAAGCCCCCGAACTGTGGGCTGATAGCCATGCAGCGAGCTGCGCCTCGGATATGTACAGTTTAGGTCTGGTTATTTTTGAGCTGTTTAGTGGTGATGCGGCCTTCGATTCGGTCACGCAAGCCATCGAGAAATCGTGTCTGCTCAGTACAAAGTTGAGTGAGCGATATAAACAGCTACCAGTAGAGTTTGATGATTGGCTGCAAACCTTATGTCACAAAGAGGCACTGCAACGGCCAAGCCCTGAAGATGCGCTGGCGCAATTTAATGCACTCTGGCAACCCAAAGCAGCAGTAGACGTTACAGAGCCAAATAAACCAGCACAACTCAGCGTTAATACGCCAATTACCCATGAGGTTTCAGTCAATTACAAGCGCTTACCCAGTGGCTACCAGCTAACCAATAAATACGTCGTGCAGCAACCACTCGGTAAACCAGGTGGTTTTGGTATTGTATATAAGGTAACTGATACCTTTGGCGATGTTTCGCGTGCCGTTAAACTGATTTTGAATGATAGAGAATCGGTATTAGAGCGCTTAAAGCAGGAATACCGCACCTTGGTAAAACTGCCAGAGCACCCTTATGTGGTAAAGGTGTACGATGCAGACGTACTTCCTAATCAAGGCCCGCCTTATATTGTTTTTGAGTACCTTGAAGGCTTAGATGTCAGTGAACTGATCCAGCAGCGCTCATTAACGGCACACGAAGTGTGGACCATGGCCAAGCAAGTCGCGGAGGGGTTACGACATTTACATGAGCACAATATTTTCCACTGTGACATCAAGCCACAAAACCTGATTTGGAAAGACGGTAAAGTTCGTATCATCGATTTTAACGTATCGGTAGATGCTGAAGATCTAACCTTAGGTGGCGGTTCCCGAAAGTATTTACCACCAGATTTAAGCATTACCGAAACACCGCAAGCCTCTGATTTAGTTGACAGGGACTTATATGCCTTGGGCATTACCCTATATCGTGCCATGACCGGTGAATACCCATGGGCCAATGTGCAGTGCCCACCTATGGACGAGTTAGCTCGTCACCCTAGTGAGTTTACCCAGAGCTTTAATTTAACCGATGATGTTTCGGCGGTACTGCTAAAACTGATCGCTCCAAAACGAGTTGACCGTTTTGAATCTGCCGAACAATTGCTGAAAGCACTGAATAAAGTCCAGCAATTGAAAAAGGCGCAAACTTTATCGGAAGAAAGTACTTCGCAGTTTCATTTGCCGCCACTTGCGGATGGCTCTAACCCAAGTAAATCTGCGTTTCATGATTTTATGCTGACGCTGTATAGCCAAAGTCGCCATTCAAATGCCGGCACCCGTGGCTTAGATGATTACGCAAAGTTAATTTACGTTGAAACCGCCTTAGATACCGAGCTTGCTCCTGCAATTCTGGCTGGGCAACTGCGCTTGGTACTGATTACCGGTAATGCAGGTGATGGCAAAACCGCATTTTTGCAGCAATTGGAGGCTCAAGTTGAAGCGCAAGGAACAAGCGTTCACTTAAACCCACAAGGGAATGGCAGCTGGTTTGAAATAAATGGCCATAAATACCTGACTAACTACGATGGTAGTCAAGACGAAGGTAGCAAAGATAATGACGCGGTACTCGAAGAGTTCTTTAGCGTCTATCAAGGTAACGATTCAAATGCATGGCCACATCACGAGACCCGGTTAATTGCCATTAACGAAGGTCGGCTAGTCGACTTTTTAACCCAACATTCAGAAAGGTTTTCTGCTCTAAAAGCCGTAGTTGAACAAAGTTTAAAAGATGGCTCAGTGCAAAATGACGTGGCGGTAGTTAACCTAAATATGCGCGATGTGCTGGCTTCGACGCAAAGTCAACCTAAGTCTATTTTTGAGCGAATCATCGGAAAAATGACCTCGGCCAAGGTTTGGCAAGGCTGTGATTATTGTGCGCTAAAAGACAAATGCTACGTTAAGCACAATATTGCTACCTTTCAAGACGAGCAAACTGGCCCTAAAGTCATCGAACGTTTGAAGTATATCTACAGACTGACCAGTTTACGCAATCAGCTACATATCACGATGCGAGATTTACGTTCGGCACTGAGTTATACGCTAGTCGGTGAATACTCCTGTAACGAAATTAAAGAAATCTATGCCAATGGCGAAGCCGACAAAATCCTTCACGGTTATTACTTTAACGCTTGGTGCGGTAACGACAATACCCAAGATAGATTGTTAAAGCTGCTGAGGGAAACCGACATTGCTCAAGGGTCTGACGTTCGCTTAGATCGCGGACTGGACTTTTTAGGCTTAGATGCTGTTGATTGGTTGCAGTTTGATCAGCGTAGTGAACACGAAACTCAGCTGCTAGCCAATGTTCATCAGAGCTTACCCAATGGCACGGCACTAAGTGAGAGTAAGGAACGCTATCTATCTCATCGTAATGTGGTCGGGATGTTACGCAGAAAGGCCTACTTTGAGCGCCGTGGAGAAAACTGGCAAACATTACTGCCTTATCGTTCAGCGAAGTTATTAGTACGTTACCTCGAAGACAGTACGTTACTAAATGAAGCGAAATCGCTTGCCATTAATGCAATTAACCGTGGCGAAGGTTTGCATAATCCGATGTATTTTAACGGCCAACTGGCGATGCAAGTACGTAAGGTACACTTAGGCACTATTAGAAGTTATCGCTTATTCCCATCGGATGTTTTTTCCATTGAAGTGAAAGACTCAGCGATGAACTCGTCATTTGTGGAGCATAGTCCGCAGTCACTATTGCTTAAGTACCAAGATGCGACCGGCCTTACGGCTGAGTTGGAATTGGACTTGGATTTGTTTGAAATGCTGCATCGTCTTAATCAAGGCTACGTGCCTTCGGCGCAAGCGGAGCAGAGTTTTTATTTAAGTTTAACCGTATTTAAGAACGTATTGGCTTCAGCACCATATCAAGAGGTTTTGCTAACTACCAACGGCCAACAGTACGAAAAAATAACCCGCGACGAAGGTGGTGTGTTGCAATTAGAACGATTGGTAGCGGAGGTTCAGCCATGAAGTTAGGTAAAAAAGATAAGGCTTTTCGCACCAATAAAGTGAGCTATCTTGATTACAAAATTGTCGAAATGGATAGGGTCTTAACTCATCTATTCGCTCGGCTAAAGCACAATGGCGCTTCTAGTAAACTAAGTGCTAAAGGTATGACGGTTGAGTTGTTTAAAGACGAGTTTCTAGACTCTCGTAATGGAACACATTTTAAAAACTTCTCTCAAGCCCCTATTACTATTGAAAAGTGGATTGAAACCCACTTGGTGGACTTAATTAATCGTGGCAAGGCTAACGAAGCGGTTGCTGCGCCGAGACCACTTCACGGCAATACTTATTTGTTTCGAAATCCTAAAAATTGCCGGGATTATGGTGCCTCTAAGCAAGTATATGAGTTGCTTTACCATGCCAATAATGGTCAGACCGCGATTAACCGACTCAAACAGTTTTTCTTTGCTGGTGTCGATTCTACGACAGGTCAGTATGATAGTTCGTCGCAAGTAGATGTTGAAACGCAGGCAATATTAAGACTGTCTGATCAAGTAAAGTCTGACGCGCCGGATCATGCTGACTTACAAGAACGGTTTGCGCCGCTTAATCAACAAGCTGCGGATATTTTAGCTGAAGATATCATTAAGCTTCTGACGTATCGCCAGTATATTCCTCGTTCAGTGATGGTTGAGTACATAAAGATATTGTTAGCCTTTCACCTGGCGCTATACCAATTGAAATTGTTTAAGTTGCTACCGGCTTTGTCTAAGAGTAAGGGACGTAATCTTCAAGAGAGCAATAAGCAAAAGACGGCGCTCTATGTGGACATGACAAATGGCGCTAATGGCTTGAGTGAATCGATGGCTGAGCAAAGCGCGACGTTACACTACAAGCGTATTCCTGCTTTTGTTAAAGCCTATTTCGGCGTTAAAAAACTCGATGAATTTGCAGAGTATCTATCGAAAAAAGGTAAATTATCGGGGTCAAAATCGATAAAACAAATGTCAGTGCCTGATTTGTTCACTCTGCTGGAGTCGCCGTTAGAGCAAGAGCGCGATCAGTTTTTTGGTCAGCGCAACGCTGGAATTTTAGATACGTCAGTGTCATCTGCACATGAGTCAGAGGAAATTCCGCCAGAGATTCATGCTATTACCCAGCTAGGCTTACCTGAGTATGAAACCTACATAGAGATTTTGTTATTTGTCCAAGGTAATGCAATTCGCTCTGGTTTAGTCAAAAACCTAGATAGTTTTATGCTCAAGAATAAACCTGGTGCTTTGTTAGAACAACAAAGTGGTAGCACTGGTGGACGTCGATTTAGCGTTGATGGACGACTGCTAGAAGTGTTGTTACAGCTGGCAGTACTCACCAAAGGTGGTGACTTGGGTTTTCACACTAAGGAGTTAAGAGTTGATGAGCTGTTAACTTTCTTAAAAGAACGATATGGCATTTTTATTGAATCGTTACCCGATACAGATGCTTTCTGTGAGTCATCAATTGATGTGAATAAAGCGCTTAGAGATAACTTATCTGGTTTTAAACGCCGGTTACGAGAAATTGGTTTTTATCGCGATCTTTCTGATGCGTATGTAACACAAACTGTTACTCCAAGGTATCAGATAAATAGTAAGCAAAATGAGAGTATGAAAGGACATAACGCATGATTAAGGGAATTCAAACCGTTATTAAGTCAGATATTGACGGCAGCTTAATCAGTGTCCTTGTACCTAAGTTTAAGTTGTTATTAGAAACTCGCGGTGCGGGCCACTGCATGAAGGTATCTGATTTAGAAACAGAGCTGATGTATCAGCTTAGTGAAGTCGTATCAGGTGCGGTTGAGTATGCCCAGGTTGCCGTATTGGCAGAGAAAGCGACGCGTAATTTTTCGGTTACCAGCACCAAGCTTGTTGAACTGCGAAACCCTGATGAACACGGCCAGCTTCGCCAGCCATTACTGATTTTTGTACCCAATGAATTAAAAACGTCCTCTGAAGACTCTTTTGGTGCTGCGACCTTTGAACAAATTGATATTTCAGATGCTTATTGGCTTGCGTTTAATCAAGTAAAGGCTGAATCTCCTGATCCGATTAAGCGGTTGTTGGACGAAGTTTACTTCATTCTTCAAGAAAAGGCGGCGTTAAAACTCAGTGCTTATCAATGGTTGCGATACGCGTTAACGATTAAGGTTAATGGCTTTGATCCAAGTGTTGCTGGTGCTGCTCTTTACGAGTTGGGGTTGATTCCCGATCTTGAGTTGCATCAAGATCATTCTATGTTGGTACGCAAATTAGTTAAAAATCGTGAGTGTGTACAAATTATAAACCGCTCTGAGAAATCAGCGATTGCAACCGTTTATGACCTACAGCTAGAAGGTGAAGATTTTAACAAGAGATTAGCGCTCTTTTTAAATGATCAGGAAAATCTACTCGATAGCAGTTGGCGCAAGCAATTAGTGGTGGATAGCAGCAACTGGGCACTCACTTTTGATAAATGGCGCTTTCAATATGAGGAAGATGCCACTGATGCAGTTTGTTTAACGGTGACTGAGGTTGGTTTGCCGCTTATTCCTGAAGATGAAACAGACCCAAACTTGCAACAACTGATTGGCCAACAAGTATTAACTACTGGCCAAGGTGGTTTGAAAAAGTTTTCTGTGACTTTTTCTGTTTCACCAAAGCCTAGTGAAGTTAATGGTTTAGCGAAATATAAAGCTCAGGTGTTTACTCAACAAGGTGATTTTGTTGGGTTAATTAAGGTAGGTAAAGCTACATCAAAATCCACAGTTACAATCACGTTTAATAAGTTGACTGGAATCGAATGGGAAGAAGGTTGGCATTACATTCGAATTCAAGCGTTTGATGAAAACGATGAATTACTACCTTTGGTTGATGACAAACAGTGTCCAATACCGTGGGGTACGTCCAGTGCGGAGGAAGCTGGCTCACGAATTAATGAAAGTGATCTGTTTTATGTATTGCCAGCAGCAGATGCAGAGGTTGAGCCAATTGAGGGGCGAAAAGTCAGAGAGGCGTCATTAGCGCATGCGAAGATTAAAGCTGAATTTGCCAACGTCATCGAAACTGAGAAATTTGCCAATGCTGAAGTAATGGAAACGACTTGGCAGGATAGTAAGAGTAAGGCTGAGTCGATCGTCAATGTGAAATTCAAGAAAGGAAGTGGTATTCAAATCCCCGTTACCACTTACTTAAAAGACTTTGAGCAAAAAATTCTAGCTAATCCAATGGCCGCTTTGACTTGGCGTGTAGAAATTCGCAATCAAGAAGCAAGTGAGTCTGGTGCCGATGCTGTAGATTGGCCAATAAAGGGTGTAGAAAGCCAGTTTGAAAAGTTTAAAGTGGCACGTGAAACGTACTTTCAAATTATACATCAAGATGAGAAAGAGCTAATTTCTGTCGCTCATGATCATGTGTCTTCATCACATGAAGCCTACTTGTATTCCAGCAGCTATTTAGAATACCTAGCAGCGGTATTTCAGGAAACTGAAAATGGACATGACTATTCGACTGAATTAGCCGCGTTACTTCGCTTGGATTCACTTTCAATCGTGATATGGAATTATGACGGCAGCTATAAAAAAGCCATGTTACTGGGGCCTACACATCCACTGAGGGCTTTATGGCTAGGTGGATGGGCTTCTCTTGCGGAAGCTTGGGCAAGACAGAGTGAGAAGGTTGGTAAGGAAATCGCGGTAGGAACTAAAAACAGTTTATTAGAAGAACTCGCATTAACCAATTTTCCTTACGTTCTGCCAGACTCTCAAGGCCAGTTGATGGTCGCACTTGATAGTATTCATCCATTTTGGAGTATTCTGTCGTCTGCACAAGAAAAAGAGCCACAAGCACTCATTGATAAAATTAAAACTGCATTTGGTATTAAAAATGATTACCAGCAAGTTGGTAAGCAAAGTAGTACCTTTCTCGCCACAAAAGTCGAAAGATATCTGATACAACACCCCTATGTGAATTGTTTATCGATCAATGTGTTTAACGCGGGGTCTGCGGGAGCCGTAGCGGGCATGTTGTTGGCTTTGAGAAAGAAACCGGAGCTAAAGCATATTAGTTTTGATATTCGTCTATTCGTAGCTGACCCATACGCGACAGAAGTAGGCGCTGATTTATTTAAGCTGATAAATAGTGGCGAAGACAGTGAGAATGAAAATCAGCTATTTCATTCAGCAGAAAATCACTTGCAGCCAAAGTTAAGCATTTCGCTCAGAGCTAGCTCTGAGTTTGAGCAGTCGCCTGATGAGTTTCAGTCTCATCTAAGCATGTTATTCGATGTGTTCCCTGCACAAGAGTTATCGGTAGTAAAACCGCAGGCAGATGAACAAGTTGCGCCTATATATGGGTTGTATCAGGACTATTGCATTGATTACTTCGATGAGAATGGGGTTGTTGCTTGGGATCGTCACACGAGACATGGTGCTGCGAAAATGCTTTTTGGTGGCCAGATATCGGAGGCTATAGCAAAACTGCCTAAAATGATGTCGGGAATAACCGCATCATTAGCGACGGGCGACTTTTCTTTAGAACAGGTGCCTGTAGTCAGGTTGGCTCTTGATAGCGCTGAAAGAGCTTTGTTAAATCAATTACACGAAGTCAGTGATTGGGTATTCACTGTGGATAGAAACTTGGGCATTGAATTTTTTGATCACGGTGGTAAAGATGGTCGTCCAGATTATCTGATTGATCACAGCCCTGAAATGGCTTCTTCAAACACGCACAACTTTGTTATTACTTCGCGTTCTACTACAGAAATAGAAGCATTATTGAGAGGGACCTTAGAACAGCATCAAATTGTTCCTGATGTTAATAAGGCGACGAGGGTTTTAGACTCACTTAGAGCGTTGTCAGGCAGGCTTGCACTAAAACTGGCTTCAAATAGCGCTTCAAAGTCGGAAGCCTTAGGGTTGGCGCTATCCAAACTTTATCTTGAATACCAGGGGGTGTTCAAAGATCAGATCATTGTTCCTTTAGATGCCCACCTAGAGCTATATTCCGAGCTTCAAAAAGGAGATGGGGAGCTTGGTGCTGACGTTAGCTTTAAAAGAACTGATTTAGCATTGTTCGATTTAGATGCTTCATCACGCACAATTCGTTGTAATTTAGTCGAAGTTAAGTGTTATTCAGAAGTCGGCGATATGACGAAGTATGAAGGTTTAAAAAAGAGTATTGCTGAGCAAATCTCGGAATCTGAACGTGTTCTTCAGCGTCATTTTGATTTGACTCGTACAACATCGGATAGGCCTGATCGCTTGGTTAAAACACAAAAGCTCTGTGTCCTTCTTGAACATTACCTTAAACGATCTGAACGTTTTGGTTTATTGACTTCTGAGGTTGTTGAGGAGGCGAGATTTTTGCTTCGGACCTTGGAACAGGGATACAAGCTTTCAATTACCCGAAGTGCAGTTATTTTTGATTTCGGTCAGAATAGTTCCGGCGTTGAAAAAGAAGTTGGTATCGAGTTTCATCGTGTTGGGCGAAACCATATTGACGAATTGCTCTCCGCTAAAGTGCCTGAGGATAATGAACACAGTGAAGGAACGTTGGATTCACTTGAGCTAACGCTGCCTAAGTTAACTTCGGCCGAATTTTTACATAAAGAGCGAGATAGAACCGTATCTTGGGCTGAATTAGTATCTCAAGCTGCGATCACTTTACCTGAGCGGCCAGATACTTCGAAAGATGAAACGATTAAAGTACTGCCTTTTAATGATGATGAGCCAGCTACTGTTTCGCCGTCGATTAATCAGGGCGTTGAAGAAGTAAAACCTGTTGGTAATCCAGCTCCTGCAATAACTAATACTGTAGAGCCAGAGCCAGAGCCAGAGCCAGAGCCAGAGCCAGAGCCAGTGCCAGAGCCAGAGCCAGAGTCTGACGAAAATTTGCACATCCCTAACATCACAACGGGTAATAAAATTGAGGTCGTTCCCCACGATATTGTTCTTGGTGTCAACGGTGACTCTGCTCAGTTTGGCCTATTGGGAGAGGTCCATGGACGGAAAATAGCCTTAGATTTAAACCATACACACACACTAAGTTTATTTGGTGTTCAAGGTGGGGGCAAAAGCTATACATTAGGCTCAGTTGTGGAGATGGCAACTAAATCAATTCCATCGATCAATACGCTGCATAAAGAGTTGGCCAGTGTGATATTCCATTACAGTGCTACTCAGGACTATAAACCTGAGTTTACGTCGATGATAGCCCCAAATGACGATGTTACGCAGTTAGCTAAGCTTAAAGAAGTATATGGTGCGGAGCCAGCTTCCTTAGATGATGTTGTGTTGTTAGCTCCTGAAGACAAGTTAAACGAACGTCGTGCTGAGTACCCTGGAATTGAGGTACATCCGTTGAAGTTTTGTTCTTCTGAATTGCAAGCTGGGCACTGGAAATTTTTGATGGGGGCTATCGGCAACCAAGCCGCATATATCCGCCAACTAGGCAATATTATGCGTAAAAATCGAAATAACCTCTCGATCCAAGCGATAAGGGATGGAATACAAAACTCTAGTCTTTCGGATTCACTTAAAGACCTAGCAGACATGCGTTTGGATTTTGCTGAACAGTACATTGATGACCAATTAAACGTTGGTTCGCTGATTCGACCAGGCAGAATGATCGTTGTAGATGTTCGAGACGAATTCATCGAAAAAGATGAGGCATTAGGCTTATTTGTGGTGCTTCTGCAAATATTCTCGGAAGCCAAGTACCAAGGGCAATCTTTTAACAAGCTAATTGTGTTTGATGAATGTCATAAATACATCGATAGTCCAGACCTAGTAAAAGGGCTTGTGGAAACGGTACGCGAAATGCGCCACAAGGGCACCAGTGTCATGATTGCCAGCCAAGATCCACCGTCTGTACCGGTGGAACTTATTCAGCTTTCATCACAGATTATTCTGCATAAGTTCAACGCTCCGGACTGGTTAAAGCATATTCAAAAAGCCTGTATCGGTTTGAAATCACTAACGCCTGAGAAGCTTGGAGCGTTAAAACCAGGTGAGGCATATATTTGGTCTAGCAAAGCCAGTGATAACGCATTTGTCAGCGACGCAATGAAGATTCAGTGTCGCCCAAGAGTGACTAAGCACGGTGGGGATACTTTGACTGCCGTGTAAGTATCTTGGTCACTTGGTATCTAGCCGGCTGACTGTGTTGTTGTTTTCTGTTGGTTAAGCTTTTGATTTATCGAGGGTAGCTGGTTACGCAACCAGTTACTGTACTAAGATAGTTACGATTGATAATTCACCCATTAGTCTAGTCGTGCTTTTTGTTTAAAATGTGACGGTTCGCGCAAAATGCGATCACCCAGAAATTCTGGGCAGTTCTAATTGAAGCAAAGGCAAGCAGATTAGAGTTAGCGACATATACAAAAACATCGAGCTATTTGGCGCTTTTGATATTAAAATCGCATCAACAACACCCCTCCCGCTACCCGTTAGATCAGCGCCCCGCGAGGGGTTACTCGTTTTTAAGGCTTCTAATTTTTGCTACCGTAATCAGTTACGGCACCAAAATTAGCTTTTATCCACACATCATTCTCTGGCCCACAAAGGTGGTGCAGCAGCGCTAGGTTGATCTGGTGGCTAATAACGTTGCCGTTTCGTTTTCGGTTGTCTTTTCTTAAACCGCTCACTAATAACCCCGTACATGATTTGCCTATTTGCTCCGGCGAACTGGGCAGGCAAAAGGCGCGGTTTTGCTGTTTGGGGTGCAAGGTAGCGCGCTTTCCTGTTTTAGATAAAGGCGTAATGCACCAAAAGATACGGGCGTTGGCGGGAGTATTAAGTTGTAATGTGTTGGATGTCGGTAACAAATGCGCTGGTAACACAACTAACCCGCCTTGCGCGTGGCCATCAACCTCAGGTAAAGGTAGCCAATACAGGTTTGGCCATTGCTCGGGGCTCTGCCATTTTTCTACGATCACTTGTGCGCCAATGCTATTTAGCCATTGGTGAATGGGGCAGCCTGGGGTCACTTGTTTAACGCGTGGTAACTGATAGGTCAGCCAGCGGGTTAAACGTTCGGCGGCATTATCGCACTGGCTTAATGCTGGGTAGAGGGTAAACTCGCCATGCCCAACCAGTAAAGCGACCACCTGCTGTATCCATTCTCTATCCCAATCGTTACCACTTGCCCATAACACGTCACTTATCACCATGTTGGTTTTTTCATGCCGTCTATTTTCAGTGGTCGGGTGCAGACTCGGTGGTGAAATAGATGAAAGAAATGGCCATCAAACTAACCAGTCAAATCGGTTTTTTGTTATGACCTGTGCGCGGCAACTGATTGAAATATATCGTCCAATGCGGCTCTGTTTGGCGGCATTTGGCTAGTGCAAAAAAATCGAGACGCCAAACTATCGTTTGCATTCTGGGTTAGAAAAAACAAACGGTTTGTACTTTGGATTCGAGGTTGGTTTAGGGTGCAAAAAGTACCAAATCTTGCTTTGTGTCAGTACCGGCAAGGCTTAGCAGCGTTGGATTTCAATCGAGAAGCCAAACAGTGAATGGGCTAATTTCCCTGTTTGGCGTTTCGATCCAAAAGCCAAACGGATAGTGGTTTTGGCGTATGGGTATAAAAGTATGAGGAAGTGTTCAACGAAGAGCGGCTTGCTAATTTAACTTGGGATTTGATGGAGAGGTGTCTTCCAACTTGAGTGAAGGTTGCTTGTCACTGTTACCCTCAAAGTATTTAAGGGCGTACCCCATTGCCTTGTAGCTTTTCTCGCGTTTTTTAAACATGCGTTGCAGCATAGGGAGGGCGCAGCCCACATAGTCGTGAATGGTGACTTGTGTTTTTCCTTCCGATTCACGATGAATACGACCGGCATATTGAGCCAATGTACCTTTCCATGCGATGGGCATGGCCAAAAACAACGTATCCAGTCTTGGTAGGTCAAACCCTTCGCCTACATATTTTCCTGTTGCGACGACGACTTGAGCCGATTGCAGATGATTGTCAGCGTTCTTGCGTTCCGCAGCTTTCATGGCACCTTTAAGTACGACAGTGCTTATACCCATCTCGGTAAGTCGTGAGTGTATGTACTCTGCGCTCTGTAAGGACTAACGGGTGAACGCTCGTTTTGAGCGCTACGCAAAGCCTCTCTTAATGCGAGAAGCTGCTGCTTTTCGTTTTCAAGCTCAGCTAGCCTGTTATCAATAGCAGAAATGTTTGGGTAGCGAGCGTCATTCATAACAAACTAATTTTGATTCGCAGCGCTATGACGCGCGAACTTGCGGTGGCTTGATCAGTGACTCTGCTGGAATACCTAACCCTTCATGAAGTTTCCAAATCATTTTTAGCGTGAGTGATCGCTTATGGTTTAGGATTTCATAAACACGATTGCTTTTACCTATCATGGGTTCAAGATCTTTAACCGTTAAGCCTTTGCGCTCCATCTCAAACTTTATTGCCTCAACAGGGTCTGGCAAATCCATTGGAAAATGCTTTGCTTCGTAGGCCTCGACTAACGTAACCAAAATGTCCAGCTTTTCGCCTTCGACGGTATCAGGCTCCGCCATCATTAGGTTTTCGATGTCGTTTAATGCCGCGCGGTAGTCGGCATCTGTTTTAATAGGTCTGATGTCCATTATATTTACCTCTTGTTACTACCTTTTGGCTTCAAATCGTTTGCACATCAATTTTATCGTATTGCGCATGGCTGCCGATAAACCGTATGTAAACCACCTTGTAGGCATAATTGATCCAAACGACTAATCGGTATTTATTACCGGCAATGTTAAACACGACACGCCCATCTTTGAGGATGCTGGCATTTCTAAAGTCCTGTTTCACATCCGCCGGTGATCCCCAATCAGCGTTTAATGCATGTCTATACCACGCTAAAGTTGGTTCTTTAGCGTCAATGTATTCTGGGCTGTCTTCCCAAAATGTTTTTAAGGTTGATAGTGCGATAATTCTCATAAACAGATGTTAGTCCCATATTGGGACTTTTGCAAGTTTGGTATTTTTGATGCGGTTAGGAGTTTTTACCGCATCCCCAATTGCCCCATTCCTTGGGGCGGTTCACATCCCTCTTATTCACCCTCTGAAGCTCGGCATATCAAGTGTTGCCCCATTGTCCCAACTGCCCACGGTAAGTGAGCAAATGGGGGCTTGCTAGTTTCGCCTGATGGGCCTTTTCGGCATGCGGCTGCGTTTGCCATCGAAGAACGCCAATACTCTGAACCAATAGAGCGATTCTTCATAACCTAGGCTGTACGTTGGGCGTGCAGGCGGGATGAGCCCTAGTTTACGTCCTAGGCCGACAATCACGTAGAACGTGAGTTTTAACGTCAGCCAAGGAGCGAGTACCACGAATACCATCAGGCATTGCCGGGTAAGTGCGTAGCCTATGCCATGAGGCTGTTCGAGTAGGGCAATGCCAATACACCAGCCAAGTCCTGCCAGCATGGCTATTGGAAAGGTAATGGGGGCGAGTCGCATCATAAATTGCATGTTAACGCCCTCCTGTGTGGTATTGTGAAGCGGGCTCAAAGTTCACCAGTGGTTCAACCACATCAGCTACGGTTTGATGGGCAATTCGGCGCTCTTCAAAGTAATCGTGGCGGTCGTAGATACCCTCAACGCCTTTTAGCTTATGGTTAAGACAGCGTTCGGCCACATTGCCTGCAATGCCCAAAGAGGCGGCAAGGCTGCGAAAGGTGCGGCGCAGATCGTGCACGGTGAAGTGTTCAAGCTTGCCCATTTTATTCGGTGGCTGTTTTTTGCGCCCAGGCTCGCGACCAAAGAGTTTAGAAATGGCGCGGTTTAGCGTATCTGGCCCCATATGTGGACGATGGCTTGCTCGTCTGGCTGGGAAAACATAAGGTGAGCCACAAGCGCGGATTTGCAGCTCGTTAAACCAGGCAATGGCTTGGCGTGGTAAGGGAATGCTGATTGGCACGCCAGTTTTACTTCGTTCCTTGGGTAGGTCCCATACGCCCGTGGTTAAATCCATTTCACGCCACATGGCTTCGCACAGTTCGCTTTTGCGCACGCCCAATACCAAAAACAGGCAGCAAGCGAGGTAGTTGTCGCGGCCAAAGCTATTGATATGGGTATGAAACACGCTAAAGGCGTAGTGAATTTCCTCTTTGCTGAGCATCCTGTCTTTACTGGACTCCACACCACCGGCATCGTCCACGGTAAATGCTGCGGCGGGGTTGTTCAGCGTTAAGTCGAGCTTTATCGCATGTCGAAACAGCTGCTTCATGTACATCAAGGTATCGTTGGCGATGGTAGGGCGGTTACTTTCTCGAATGCGTTCCAATACTTCACGTACATGTGTTGGCCGCACGGCTTGGATAGGAAGTTGACCAATCACTGGTGCAATTTCTTTGGTAAAAACACGTTTGGGTATATTCGGGTGCTTTAATCGGCGACTTAAGTCTTTGGCATACCAGTCTTGAAACAGCTGACTGACATTTTGGATCTCTGGGATGGTTTCAATAGCACGGATTGCTAATGGGTCTTCACCTTGCTGAAGTTGTAGCTGCATTTTAGATGACTCAAGTCGAGCCTCTGCTAAGGTCATGCTTGGATATTGACCGAGCGTGGCTTCTCGTCGTCCGTTTAGGCTGGTATACCTTAGTATCCAATACGGCATGCCAGATTTTCTTACGCAAAAATATAGGCCATTCCCATCACTGTATTTTTTGTTTGCTGTTGCGGTGCGAGCATAAGACTGCACCTGAGTTGCGGTTAGTTTTGCCATCGTTTGTTACTCTATATTCCTAAGAAATCGTTAAAATTTGCTCACCATTGCCCACCACTGTTTGTTTATCGATTGGTTCGATAGTTGAGTGATTGAACAATCTGCAAGCAGCACGATAAGTGGAGATGGCATAAGGCGGTGGTGAGATAGATGCAAAAATCTGCTCACCAGATACCTTGACTTTTTGCTTATTGAGTCAAAAAAACAGGTCTTGCCACCATTCTGCCCACCACTAAACAGGTAGTTGGTAACGGACATCTGCAAACCGATTTGGACGGGGAAAATAAAAAAGCCCTGTATTTTCAATGCTCTTCACAAGGTAATACAGGGCTTCTAAGACATTCTTGGACGGGTAAAAAAACTATTCGATGTTTTGCACTTGCTCGCGCATCTGTTCGATCAATACTTTTAAATCCACCGCGATGCGGGTGATGTCGCTGCGAATCGACTTCGACGATAGCGTATTCGCCTCACGATTCAGTTCTTGCATCATAAAGTCGAGGCGACGGCCTATGGGTTCGTCGCGGCTAAGTATGTCGCGCACTTCATGGGTATGGGTGCGCAGGCGGTCGGTTTCTTCGGCGATATCGGCTTTCTGTGCGGCCAATATCATTTCTTGTTCGATGCGCTGTGGATCTAGGGTGTCTTTAAATTCACTTAGCTTGTCGTGCAATTGCTGGCGTTGGGCGGCCAAAGCTTCGGGCATGTGTTTATCGACGGCGGCAACGTGGGTATCAATTTGATCAAGGCGTTGGCGAATTAGCTCCGCAAGGGCTTGGCCTTCGCGCTGGCGCGCATTGCTCAAGGCGGTTAGGCATTCGGCAAAACTGGAGAGGGCGGTTTGCTCCATTGCTTTGCTATTAACCTCGTTATCATCATGACCATCGAGCACACCGGGCCATTGCATCAGACGTAAGACATCAAGAGTGTTTCCGGGGCCGATGATAGCGGCGATTTGATCGGCGGCATTATTGAGGTCGCGTACTAGGGCTTCGTTCACCCGTAATTGGCTCTGTTGTTCTTGCGCCTGATATTTTAAAAATACTTCGATTTTACCGCGCTGAAAGCGCTGTTTGAGTTGTTCGCGTAATAACGGTTCTAAATCGCGAAAGGCGTCAGGCAGGCGAAAATGGAGTTCTAGGTAACGGCTATTGACCGAGCGCACTTCCCAAATAAATCGGCCCGTGGCGATTTGGGTGTCGGCTTGAATATGTTCGCCGCTATGACGGGCGAAGGCGGTCATGCTGTAAACCATGAAGTACTCCCTTTCAAAATTAGAGCCACATTGTACGGATTTTCAGCCTGTTTTGCCGGTATAATGGCGGCCTTTGCACGACAATTTATTTAAGGATTCCAACTATGAGACCCAGTGGCCGTTCAGTCGATCAACTTCGCGATGTGCGCATCACCCGACATTTTACTATGCACGCTGAAGGCTCAGTGTTGGTTGAGTTTGGTAATACCAAAGTGATTTGTACTGCCAGTGTTGAAACCTCAGTACCGCCATTTTTGCGCGGAAAGGGGAAAGGTTGGGTAACGGCAGAATACGGTATGCTGCCGCGCTCAACTGGTTCACGCATGATTCGTGAAGCGGCGAAAGGCAAACAACAGGGCCGTACGGTTGAGATTTCGCGGTTAATTGGTCGTAGTTTGCGTGCGGCGGTTGATTTAACCGCTTTGGGTGAAAACACCATTAATATCGACTGTGATGTTATTCAGGCCGACGGTGGCACGCGCACGGCATCGATTACCGGTGCTTGTGTTGCTTTGGTGGATGCCATTGAGTGGTTAAAGAAAAACGGCAAGGTAAAAGGCGAGCCACTGAAGCACATGATTGCTGCAGTATCGGTGGGTATGTACAAAGGCACCGCCGTTACCGATTTGGATTACGCTGAAGACTCTGAAGCCGAAACGGATTTAAACGTCATTATGACGGCCAGTGGCGGCTATGTTGAAATTCAAGGTACAGCAGAAGCTGAGCCATTCACGCCAGATGAGTTAAACGCTATGTTGGCGTTAGCGCAGAAGGCGGTTGGTGAGTTGGCGCAAATTCAAAAAGCGGCACTTGAAGCCTAAGAGCAAAGAGCAGAATCGATAACACGTTGAATAAAAAAGGAGGCCAATGCGGCCTCCTTTTTATTACTTATTACCTATTACTTCTTTTGAGCATCGAGTCTAATCAAACGTTGAATTACTCGTCTTCATCGTCGAATTCGTACTCAATTAACACGGCCGCATGCTGGCCAAAGTTAAGGTTTTTTTCGATGCGCGCTTCGACCACAAATTGGCGCACATTCGGCGTACAAATTTGCATGTCTTTGCGCCAGCCGTTTTGATTGCGGCGAGCACTGTCTTCGTCTGGCCACCAAGTAAATTGGTTTTCACCAAAGTTAGCTTCGCGGAAAGCATCGGCATAGCCTACCGGTCCAAACATCTGGTCGAACCACGCGCGCTCTTTCGGTAAAAATCCAGGCGTGTCGTTAGCACCTTGCCAGTCACTGAGATCGACGGTTTTATGAGCAGCTTCAAAGTTGCCACAAAAAATGAACTCACGACGTTTGCGTCGAGTTTTCTCTAAATGCGCTAAAAAGGCCTGCTGGAAGGCGAGCTTGTCTTCTAGCGTATTGTATTGATCGACGCCCGGAAACAACACTGAGCCTACGCTCACGTGTTCGAAGTCGGCTTGGATAAAGCGACCTTGTAAGTCCCAGCGCGAGTCGCCAATGCCCGTCATGATGGCTTTTGGTACTTCGCGAGTCAGTAATGCTACGCCCGAGTAACCGTCGGCCTCGGCGTCAAAGAAGTAAGCATTAAAGCCCTTCGGATACACCACGTCGTCGGATAACTGATACTCTTTGGCCTTGAGATTTTGAATCGCAACGACATCTACGTCGGCGGTCTCAAGCCAAGTATAAAGCCCCTTTTTGACTGCCTGTTCTAGGCCGTCAACGTGCAAGCTGATAATCCTCATACATGGTTCCCAACTGATGAAGCGTGTATCATACCGCATCCTTATTAAAGCGGGTAAATCTGGCGACATTTGTCAGCATTTTATTCTGTTCCACCCGCACGACCAATCACTTCTAGGACTTGTTATGCAGCCGTATCAAAAAGAATTCATCGAATTTGCCATTCAGCAAGGTGTTCTCAAGTTTGGTGAGTTCACATTGAAGTCTGGGCGAATTAGTCCTTATTTTTTTAATGCTGGTTTGTTCAATAGCGGTGTAGCTTTGGCCAAGCTTGGTCGTTTTTATGCCGCAGCGCTAGAAGATTCTGGCGTTGAATACGATGTGGTATTCGGTCCTGCGTACAAAGGTATTCCATTATCGGCTGCATTGACGATAGCACTAGCAGATCAATATCAAAAAGATGTGCCTTACGTCTTTAACCGCAAAGAAGCCAAAACTCATGGTGAGGGTGGCAACTTAGTGGGTGCACCATTAACGGGCCGTGTATTGATTGTAGACGATGTGATCACGGCTGGGACGGCAATTCGTGAAGTGATGGCAATGATTGCCGCCGCCGATGGCGCAACGCCAGCCGCTACACTGATCGCTCTGGATCGTCAAGAAAAAGGGCAGGGAGAACTGTCTGCGATTCAAGAAGTGGAACGTGATTTTGATATGAAGGTTGTCAGTATTGTCGGTTTGAATCAGGTGTTGGATTATGTAGCCATGCAACCTGAACTCGCGCAGTATGCTGATGCAATTAGCGCGTATCGAGATCAATACGGAGTGAAGTAATGTCAACGCGATTAATCTGGGTGTTATCCGCGGCTTTGATTGGCCTGCCGATGGCTGCTGAAGCCTCTATGAAGTTGTATCGATTTAAGGTCGATGGTCATGTAGTGGTGAAAGATAACGTACCGCCAGATTTAGCGCCTTTGGGTTACGAGGTTCTTAATAGTCGTGGCATGGTTGAACGCGTGGTTCCTCGTGCTCCGACTGCGGAAGAGCGTGCGGCGACTGAACGTGCAGAAGCGCTTCGCTTGGATCGTGAACGTCGTCATGCAGAATTGCGTAATAAAGATGCTGATTTGCAGCGGTTGTACGCCCAGCCGGGGGATGTTGATCGAGCGCAAACGCGTAAAGCCGATGAGATTGGCTCGTATATCGAGCTTCAGTTTCGTCGTATCTCTGACCTTGAAGAGAAGTTAGCGAAGGCACAAGAGAAGGCGGCAAACGTAGAACGTCGCGGTCAAGAAGTGCCGGCGGATATGCGCTTAGAAATTGTTCAGCTTGAAAATGGCATTCGCGATGCACAGAAGAATATTGATATGCGTCGTAAAGAACTGGATGACAGTAAAATTCAGTTCCAGAAGCAGCGTGAGCGTTTGCGCATACTGCAAGTGTATGAGTTAGGTACCTTGCCAGAAGACGTAGATCCCGCAAAATTGCCGCCGCTACAGCCGTAACTGCAAGCGGCTTCAGTGTAGAGCTAGACGCTAGAGGCCGCCTAAATCCTTATCACGCAGTAACGTTGGGCTCAATAGAGCCCATTGCTCGTTCCAATACTGAGTTGGAAGCTCTTTGAACTCGCTGCGCACGTATTGGCGAATTCGCCCTTCGATGACGGCCGTGAGCAAGTTTGCTTCCGCGCTGGCGGTTTGTACCGGTACTTTCTTCTCCCGCATTTCTGCTTCACGCAGAATTTGCTTCAGCTGAGTTTCAATGCGTTCGAAGAATTGTTGGATACGTTGGCGCAGTCGTTCCGTTTCTCCTGCCAAGGCATCCCCCGAGAGTAAACGACACATGCCCGGGTTCTTCTCGGCAAAGGTGAGAACCAGAGTCAGTGTGCGTTCGCAGCGCTCGTCGGCCAATTCAAAATCTTGCAAAATACGGGTAATACGAGAAAACACCGCATCTTCGATAAAAGCGATTAAACCCTCAAACATTTTTGCTTTGCTTGGGAAGTGGCGATACAAGGCCGCTTCCGACACGCCCACCGCCTTCGCTAAGCTTGCGGTGGTTATGCGGGCACCCGGATTACTCTCTAGCATCTGGGCGAGTGCTTGTAGTATTTGATCGCGGCGTGAGATCTGTTCAGAATTATCTGACATTCAGACCCCGTTACGCGTTACGACGATTGGTGATGAGTGTGCCCACACCTTCGTCGGTAAAGAGTTCAAGTAAGGTTGAATGAGCCACGCGGCCGTCGATAATGTGCGCGCTGTTAACGCCCGCATGCACGGCATCCAAAGCACATTGAATTTTCGGCAACATGCCACCGTAGATGGTGCCATCGGCAATCAGATCATCCACTTGCTTGGTGGATAAGCCCGTTAATACCTTGCCTTCTTTATCCATTAAACCAGCGATATTGGTCAGTAGAATCAACTTCTCAGCACGCAATACCTCTGCAACTTTACCAGCCACTAAATCGGCATTGATGTTGTATGACTCGCCGTCTTCGCCGACACCGATGGGTGCAATGACTGGAATAAAATCGGAATTGGTCAGCATGTCTAAAACCGAGGTATTGATGCTAGCCACTTCACCGACATGGCCGATATCAATGATTTCGGTTTTTAACATGTCTGGGCTGCTTTTTGTAACGTGCAGTTTACGCGCATGCAGTAGCTGGCCGTCTTTACCGGTTAAACCAATAGCTTTGCCGCCGTTTTGGTTGATGAGGTTGACGATGCTTTTATTAACTAGGCCGCCGAGCACCATTTCAACGACGTCCATGGTTTCGCTGGTGGTGACGCGCATACCGTTAACGAATTCGCTTTGAATGTTTAGCTTGGTTAGCAAGTCGCCAATTTGGGGACCGCCACCATGAACCACGATAGGGTTAATGCCAACAAACTTGAGCATGACCATGTCGCGCGCGAATGAGTTTTTGAGGGTTTCGTCGGTCATGGCGTTACCGCCGTACTTAACCACGATGGTTTTACCCACAAAGCGCTGCAAATAAGGCAGTGCTGCACTGAGAACATTGGCGGTATTCATAGCGCTGTCACGCGATAACGGCATGGAGTTGCTCCTTCAGAACAGATACCAAAATATTAAGGCCAGTAAGCTGGCCTTAAAAAGAATGGTGGGCATTATAGCGTGATCTACTCACACCTCGCCAACCTGTTTGCTATCGGTAGCTGAGGGATGAGCTAAAAAGGAACGTGGATTTCTGGCGCGTGTAGCGTAAGTGCCTGCTTCATTCGTTGTTGTATACGCAGGATGGTTTGTTCGTTATCACCCGCAAATCGCAGGGTTAAACGTGGTGTGGTATTGGATACCCGTATTAATCCCCAGCCGTCACTAAATTCAATGCGTAAGCCATCGGTGGTGAAGACGCGAGCATCCGCAATTAGATCGCTATCTTTAGCCAAGCTTTCCACTACAGCAAACTTACGCTGCTCGGTGGTATTGAGTGTAATTTCTGGCGTACTGACGTCTTGCGGTAAATGTGCGAACACATCTGAGCAAGGCTCAGTGCGAGAAGCCAATATCTCTAGTAGGCGTGCACCAGCATAAAGCCCGTCATCGAATCCATACCAGCGTTCGCCAATGTAAAAATGGCCACTGTATTCGCCGCCAACAACAGCGTCGAGGTCGCGTAGTTTTTTCTTCATCAGCGAATGGCCGGTCTTCCACATGGTTGGACGACCGCCATGGCGATTAATTAATGGCGCTAAGTGACGCGACGACTTCACATCGTAGAGTACGTCGCGACCGGGATTGCGCGGCAAAATATCTTCAATTAACAGCATGAGCAGGCGATCAGGCCAAATAATATTGCCTAAGTTATCGACTAAGGCGACGCGATCACCATCACCATCAAAAGCTAAACCAAGATGGGCACTGTGTTCAGCAATGGCAGCCTGCAAGGCCACGAGATTTTCTGGTTCACCGGGATCTGGATGATGGTTAGGAAAGTTACCGTCGACATTGCAATATAACTCAATAACTTCGATACCTAAGCGATTAAATAGCCTACTGGCTATAGGACCCGCAACACCATTGCCGCCGTCGATGACGATCTTTAAATCACGAGAAATATTAACGTCTTCTTCAATGCGGCAAATGTAGGCTTCATCCAGTGAGCGCTCTTCTACGATGCCCGTGCCGCTGCGGAAATCGCTCCGCGCGATGCGATGATATAAGCCCATGATTTGTTCTTGAGCTAGGGCTTGTTGGTCGATGACAATCTTTAGGCCGTTATAATTGGCTGGGTTATGACTGCCAGTGATCATGACACCGCAAGGTGAATCAAGTTCGAACGTGGCAAAATAGAGCGCCCCGGTTGGTAGTTCACCTAAACGGTTAACGTGACAGCCCGTTGAAATGATGCCGTCTTGTAAGTGGTGGGCAAAGCGTTCGCTGGATAGGCGGCCGTCCCAAGCTAGATTGATGCGATCAAAACCTCGAATCAGTACTTCCGAGCCAATTGCTTTGCCAAGCCAGAACAGCACATCATTCGTCAGTTCTGTATCAACAATGCCGCGAATATCGTAGGCGCGAAATATATGTTTGGGTATTTCTGGCGGCGTATTGTGATCAAATTCTTCGACTTCTAACTCAGGTATATCAGCGACGTTGGCTAAGTTCGGCGAACTAAAATTAATTGCTGCTTTGGGCGCGTCGGTCGAAATATGCATAGGCATGCGCTTTTCAGTAATATCTTTACGCTCTGTACTCGTCGCATTCGGATTGGGTGTGTGAACTAAGTGGCGCATGGCTTCGGCTAAATCGTGGAATAACTTAAGCGAAAACTTAGGCGGTGTATCCACACCTTTACGAGTTAAGCCGCGAACATAAACCAACAGGTTTAAGTGGTTGCGTTTTAGTTCACGTTTTTGCAGCCAAACAATAATGAACAAGCCTGCCAGCGTTGCAAAAAGCGACATAAACCAAGGTGTTGCTAGTGGGAGTAAGGCGAGCTCAGGCCTTTCATCGGCTGGGGTATAGGTCAAAAACCAGTAGTCGTTAATAGCGCGAGCAACAGGCGTGCTTTGATTGCGCGGGATATTTCCCGCTGAGAAAATTTCGATGCCCTTACGATCCACCTCAGGGTCAAGTAGTTGTCGTACTTCGATGTGACCTAATTGGTTACTGACGCCTGCTTGGAAATTGGCTAGCCAATTGGAGCCGTATTCTACTAACAGTACTCCTGCTATTTGTTGATCGACAAGAATGGGACTTGCCCAATAGAAGCGTAGCTTGTTGTCGCGGAGTACGGCTTCGACCTTCATCGATGCGCCTTTAAGCGTACGCGCTACTAAGTCTTTGACAGAAAATCCTAACTCTTCTTGTATGCCTCGGGATTGCTCTTCGTTGATCAGATAAACGTTTTGAGCGCCGGGCATGAAATTCTTTAGAGTTTGCGTCCAAGAAACATCGGCCTGCTGCAGAGCGGCGATGGTTTGTGTTTGGCGGCTGGCCGCGAGTTGTAACTTACGAGTATCGTCTAAGCGCGTGCTTAGTGCCTGTGCGACTTGTTCGGCCATCGCATTCGAGAAGGCTTTATCCACATCGGATTGGGTCATGAGATTGATCTGCAGGCTCTGAATCGCGAGCCCGCCAGAAATAAACAATAATGCGAGCCAGATACTGACGCGACTGTAAAACACCACCGTACGAGTGGGGGTGTTGTCTTTTTGACTCATGCATGACCCCGTTTGTCGGTTGATCCGACTTGTTCTTATTATAGTCGGGCGGGCGACCTATTGTCGGCCTGAGTGGCCAAACCCGCCTTCTCCGCGTTCTGTTTCGTCAAATTCAGTGACGAGCTCAAATTGTGCCTGAACGACCGGAACCAAGACAAGTTGCGCCAAGCGCTCGCCAATATCAAGCGTAAAGGCGTCTTTTCCGCGATTCCAGCAGCTGACCATTAGCTCGCCTTGGTAATCGGAGTCGATCAAACCGACCAAATTACCTAGGACTATACCGTGCTTATGACCTAGCCCCGAGCGTGGCAGTATCACTGCAGCTAAACTTGGATCTTGGATATAAATCGACAGACCGGTTTTAACCAGAACGGTATCGCCTGGATTCAATGTAATAGGAACATCTATGCATGCGCGTAAATCCAGACCAGCAGAGCCCGAGGTTGCGTATTCTGGCATGGGAATGCTATCGCCAAGGCGAGGGTCTAAGACTTTAACTTGCAGCTTATGCATGGGTATTTTCCGTTCTATTCAGTAAATATTCTTGGTAACGATCAGCCATTAAGGTGATCAGGTGTCGTGCTAGTTGTTGCTTACTCATTGCTTCGTAGCGCGCTTCGCCTGTTGGCCAGAACACACTAACCGCATTGTCGTCGCTATTAAAGCCTATGTCATTACGCGACACATCGTTGGCTATGATCATGGCGAGTTTTTTGCGATTGAGTTTGTCGCGGGCGTAATGTTCAACATCTTGGGTTTCAGCGGCAAATCCCACCGTAAAAGGGGCATTTTCTTGCGCTGCTACTGTGGCGACGATATCTGGATTTTTGATGAGGGTTAGGGTCAACTCATCGGTTGATTTCTTCACTTTCTGCTCAGCGACTTGTGCTGGGCGGTAATCGGCAACGGCGGCGGCTGCAATGAAAATTTGACAGTGTTCTTGTTCGCTTTGTGCCGCTTGCAGCATATCTAATGCGCTGGATACCGGAACTACGCGAACGCGCTCAGGGGGGAGAATATTCACAGGGCCGGAAATCACAGTCACTCGGGCGCCGGCATCGCGAGCGGCAGCAGCAAGGGCATAGCCCATTTTGCCTGAGCTATGGTTGCTTATATAGCGCACGGGGTCGATGGCTTCGCGAGTCGGTCCTGCGGTAATAACAACGCTAACACCGGCTAATATGCCGCTTTCGAATTGCTCGGCTATGGTTTGCGCAATTAATTCTGGCTCTAGCATGCGTCCAGGGCCGACATCGCCACAAGCTTGTTGACCTTCTGCGGGGCCGATGACTTGCAGATTAGCGCCATGCGCATCTTTAAGACGCTGGAGATTGCTTTGGGTGATCGGATCAAGCCACATGGCTTGATTCATAGCTGGCGCGAGGCAAAGTTTGGCTTCGCTGGCGAGCACCACGGTTGTTAGTAAGTCGTTGCCCATGCCTTGAGCTAAGCGAGCAATCACATTAGCCGAGGCCGGAGCGATGAGAATGAGATCAGCCCACTTAGCTAATTCGATATGTCCCATACCCGCTTCGGCTTCAGGGTCTAGTAACGCATGGTGAACGGGATTACCGGACAATGCCTGTAGGGTGAGTGGGGTAATAAATTCAAGAGCGCCACTGGTCATTACCACGCGCACATCGGCACCGGCGCGTTTTAAGAAACGCACCAGTTCGGCGCTTTTATAAGCGGCAATACCACCGCTAATGCCAAGTAGAATGCGACGATTACAGAGTTGTTGCATGAGGCTCTTTCGCGTGTCTAGAATGGTGGTCAGTATATATCACAGACCTGTATGGAGGTAGGTATGGCTATTTGCGATTGGCCAGCGCAGGAGCGCCCGCGAGAAAAACTATTGGAACAAGGGTCTAAAAGCCTTTCAGATGCTGAATTACTGGCGATTTTCTTACGTACTGGCGTTACCGGTAAGAGCGCAGTGGATTTGGCTCGAGAATTATTAAACGACTTCGGCGGTCTGAGACCTTTGCTGGTGGCGTCACAGGGTAAGTTTTGTGAGTCACACGGTTTAGGTCCAGCGAAGTATGCGCAGTTACAAGCGGTACTTGAAATGGCACGAAGACATTTAGCGGAAGAGCTAAGGCGCGGAGATGCGCTTACTAGTCCGGAACATACTCGGCAATATTTACAAGCGCAGTTGCGAGACCTTGATTATGAGGTGTTTGCCTGCCTGTTTCTTGATAATCAAAATCGCGTCGTTAAATATGATGAATTGTTTCGCGGCACGATTGATGGTGCGGCTGTTTATCCGCGCGAGGTATTGAAAAAAGCGCTCGCTCAAGGTGCTGCTGCAGTGATATTTGCGCATAATCATCCCTCTGGCATTGCTGAACCGAGTAGTGCTGATCGTGTCATTACCGATCGTTTACAGCAGGCGCTGTCTTTGGTTGATATTCGGGTGCTCGATCACCTCGTCATCGGTGATGGATACTGTGTTTCGTTCGCTGAAAGGGGGTGGATATGAGTGACATCTATCTGCACAAAAATTAATCTTCTGCTTGCGTGTGTTTGCGCCTTTTGGTATAAAGCGCAACTCTTTTCAGCCTGGGCGTCGAAAGTCATCGCAAAATGATGACGAATGCTTACGGTTGGTAACGAATTTTCCAAATTGTTCGATACAGTAAAAATCGGGGCGAAGATCAATGTCTAAGGTTTGCCAAGTTACAGGGAAAGGTCCTGTAACCGGGAATAACGTTTCCCACTCAAACATCAAAACTAAACGCCGCTTCCTGCCTAATCTGCAGAGCCACCGTTTTTGGGTGGAAAGCGAGAATCGTTTTGTGCGTCTGCGTATCTCTACCAAAGGTATGCGTATCATCGATAAGAAAGGTATCGATGTTGTTTTAGCTGAGCTGCGTTCACGCGGCGAAAAAGTCTAAGGAGACTCATCATGCCACGCGATAAAATCCGTTTAGTATCAAGTGCCGGTACCGGTCACTTCTACACAACTGATAAAAACAAGCGCACCATGCCTGAGAAAATGGAGATCAAGAAATTTGATCCTGTTGTTCGTCAGCACGTGATGTATAAAGAAGCCAAAATTAAGTAAGCTTCTTTTGCTTGAAGAAAACCCAGCCTCGGCTGGGTTTTTTTATGCCTGCAATCTCAATGTCTGGGTGTGGCATAATTTCGCATGTATCTACCTACTGATGTGACCTATGCCTGAATTACCAGAAGTTGAAACCACCCTGCGGGGTATTGAGCCTTATCTCCGTAATGTGCGGATTGAGCGCGTGATCGTGCGTCAGCCGCAGTTGCGCTGGCCGATAGACGACGATATTCAATTGTTGGTTGGCCAGACTGTGCGTGGTTTAACGCGTCGAGCCAAATACATCTTGGTTGAAACGGATGTTGGTACTGCAATCTGGCATTTGGGTATGTCGGGCTCGCTGCGCTTAGTAACACCTACTGATGAACCAGCAAAGCATGATCATGTCGACTGGGTGCTGAGTAATGGCAAAGTGTTGCGTTATCACGATCCTCGGCGCTTTGGTGCGCTGTTATGGGTTTTACCAGGTGAAGACAGTACGCATCTGAGTCACCTAGGCCCAGAGCCGCTAACAGATGCCTTTGATGGCGATTATCTATTTGCTCGCAGTCGTGGCAAAAGCCAAGCGATTAAAACCTTCATTATGGATGGCAAGGTGGTGGTTGGCGTGGGCAATATCTATGCAAATGAAAGTCTATTCCTTGCTGGAATACGACCAACTTTGGCGGCAGGGAAGGTGAGTAAAGCGCGCTACAACGAGTTGTCTGTGATTATCAAAGATGTGCTTGGTGCTGCGATTAAACAAGGTGGTACAACCTTGCGCGACTTTGTTGGTGGCGATGGTAAGCCGGGATATTTTGCTCAGCAGCTGCGCGTATATGGCCGTGGTGGCGAAGAATGTAAGGTGTGCAAAAGCCTATTAAAAGAGATTCGCCAAGGGCAGCGAGCCACCGTTTTTTGCCCGCAATGTCAGCGTTAATTGAGCGCTAATCTGGTTGAGAATGTTTTCTGTGCTATACAGCTAGTTAAACAAGAATAAATAATGAGATAACCGTGCGTCAGCCAGAACACCCAATCATTATTGATATTGAAGCCTCTGGCTTTGGTCAGACCAGTTACCCTATAGAAATTGGTCTTGTGTTGGAGAATCATGAGCGTTTTTGCACCCTGATTGCTCCGCAGTCGGATTGGACTCATTGGGCAGATTCAGCGGAAGCAGTGCATGGTATCTCGCGTGATAACCTTATCAATGCGGGTAAATCTGCACTCGACGTCGCCTTATATTTAAACTCGCTATTAGATGGGGTGACTGCTTACTCCGACGGTTGGGTGGTGGATAAGCCTTGGTTAACGGTTCTTTTTCATGCGGCGGGTATCGAAATGAAATTCCATTTGAGCCCGCTAGAAATGATCTTGTCGGAAGCCCAAATGACGATGTGGGCGGATGTTAAAACGCAGGTAATCAACGACAGCAAGTTACGCCGTCATCGTGCGAGTAATGATGCTTGGATTATTCAAGAAACCTATCGACGTACCTTATTGCAGCAAGCCTAACGTTCAGCTGTTTAAATCACCTCTTTAAGCCATTGCCAGCCGCGCCCTAGCCATTCGTAAATTGCTCGTTCGCTTTTGTAGGTTGCACGCGATTCTATACGCCAATCGCTGTGGTCGCTCGCCATGCGATAGGCGGGGGCCGGAATGGGCTCTAATCCTATGTTTTGAAAAAACACCATAGCGCGAGTTAGGTGCGAGGCTTCGCTTACCAAAGCAACGCGCAGACCTTTTAGGTAGGGAGCCATCATCTTGGCTTCATCCTCGGTATCTCGTGCTTCGGGAAAAGTCAGAATTTTTGCGGGTGTCATGCCGAGTTCAATCGCCGCTTCACGCATAATGTCGGCATGTGGGCGAGGATCACTGCCTGCGTAACCAGATACTAGCAATATGGCGTTTGGATTCGCGCGGGCGATGCGTAATCCTTCTTCTAAGCGAAATAACGCTGAGCCACTGAGTTGCATTACCGCAGGTAAATTAGGATTGCTGTTGTGGCTGCTGCCGAGTACCACAACAGCATCCACCGATTGACGAATATCAAATAGGGCGAAATCGCCTTCGACGGGAGCAATGAGTTGATCGGCAATTGGATGCCAGCTACTCAGTCCTAAAATCATCATAGCGAGTACTAGCGAAAATCGTGCACGACCCGGACGTTTGCGCAGTAGCCAAAACCCAATGGCGATAAAAATTAGCGCTAACGGGATCGGCATAAGCAGCATGCCAATAACCTTTTTTAGGTAAAACAGAATCACGGTCATGTCGTGTATTACTTCGCTACTGATACGACGCGGGCGCTGCCTATGCCTCTAGAGTCTGCGGCAGCCGTTACTTTATTGGTGGTACGATCCCACAAAATTGCCTGCATATTGCCATAGGCTCGACCCACATTCTTCAGTGTATGACCTCGAGCCTTCAATTCTTGCTGTAAGGCTTGGCTAAGTGCGCCGGGTTCATATTCGACCACATCGGGTAGGTATTGGTGATGAATGCGCTTGCGGCGTACCCAGTCTTCAACGGGTTTATTTTGCTGATGTTCGAGCAGGCCGAGTAACACCATGCTGATGATGCGACTGCCCCCTGGGGTGCCTAATATGGCCACTTGATCGTCTGATACCATCATGCTTGGCGACATGCTCGACAGTGGGCGTTTGCCCGGTGCGATGGCATTGGCAGCGTTCCCCACTAAGCCATAGGCATTCGCTGCGCCGGGTTTGGCCGAGAAGTCGTCCATTTCGTTGTTGAGTACGACACCCGTGCCTGCGGCTGTATAGGCTGAGCCAAACGGCAGGTTGATACTCAGCGTTGCTGATACGCGATTGCCGTCTTTATCCAGCACCGATAAATGCGTTGTGTGGAAACCTTCTTCAATATTTTTAGGACCTTTAAGGGATAGGCTCGGCGTTGCCTTCGTCATATCTATGCTGTCTGCATAAGCGTGCGCTCGTGCTGGATCGAGAAGCATAGCGGTCGGCACATCGACGAAATCAGGGTCGCCTAAAAATTCGGCACGATCGCGGTATGCGCGGCGCATCACTTCAATCAGTAAGTGTGTTTGATCGGCTTCACTCATTGACTGCCAATGGTATAAATCCAACATCTGTAGCATTTGCGCTATGGCGATGCCGCCGGAGGATGGCGGTGGAGCACTGATCAGTTCGGCATTACCAAAGGCCATGCGAATGGGTTCGCGCTCTACCACCTTGTAATTGGCTAGGTCCTCCATTGTCCAATCACCACCGTCACGTTGCACGGCAGTCACTAAGCGTTGGGCAACTGGACCTTGATAAAATCCATCATGGCCAGCACGGGCGAGGGCTTCAAGCGTCGTGGCTAGATCCCGTTGTACTAACTTATAGCCAACGTCTGGAATTTGTCCGCTGTTAAGAAAAATACTGGCTGAGCTAGGGTAACGACGCACGGCCTCTAAGCGATAGCTCAATAATTTGCGGTAGTGGTCATCAATAGCAAAGCCCTGACGCGCTTGTTTAATCGCAGGGGCGAGAGATTTCGCCAAAGGTAATTTACCGTATTGCCCAGCGAGGTGGGCAAAGGCGGCGGCTTGTCCTGGGATTCCAGCGGCGCTAGGGCCATTGGTCGCTCGATCGCGATTGACGGTGCCGTCTTTATTTAAGTAATAGTCTTTGTCTGCCGCAGAGGGTGCCATTTCACGAGCATCGACAAAGTGATATTGATCATCCTTGGCGCTGTAGAGTAGCCAAAAGCCACCTCCGCCCATCCCGGCACTGTAAGGTTCTACTACGCCTAAGCTGGCTGCTACGGCAATTGCAGCATCGAAAGCATTGCCACCTTGAGCAAGTACATCTAATCCAGCCTGAGTGGCCAAAGGATGAGCGCTAGCCACTGCGACAGCAGAGGGTTTGCTACTGACCGTACCATCGCCACCAATGGCGCAGGCGGTAAGACAGAACGCGATGAATAAACTGACCAATGCGCCAGACAACGAACGAATTTTAAAGGTTAGGCGCATAAAAAAGGCCTCCAGCAAAGGGAGGCCCTAGTGTGTTGTAGTGAGGCGGGTCATGCAACCCACAAACAAGACAACCGACTGTTCCGATAATATAGCGTATTAAGCGATTTTCTTACCGGTAAGGCGTTCGTATTTTGCCTCTAACTCTTCTTGAGTTTCTGCGTTGTTCTCGTCATGCGGGATGCAGTCTACAGGGCAGACAAGCTGGCATTGCGGCTCGTCGTAGTGACCAATACATTCCGTACATTTGCTTGGGTCGATTTCATAAATTTCTTCGCCCGCTGAAATGGCTTCGTTTGGACATTCTGGTTCGCATACATCACAGTTGATGCATTCATCAGTAATAATCAAGGCCATGACTTACCTCCGTCAGGACTGGTTTTAATCAGGAATTCTTCATCGCTTTTTTCAAAGCGGCAACTACTTTGGGGTGAACGAAGGTTGATATATCGCCACCTAGAGAGCCGACTTCACGTACGAGCGTAGAAGAAATATAGGAATAATGCTCCGAAGGTGTGAGGAACATGCTCTCCACATTCGGTGCTAATACACGATTCATATTGGCTAACTGGAATTCGTATTCGAAATCCGATACCGCACGCAAACCACGCAGAATGATGTTTGCTTTTTTCTCTTTAACGAAGTCGGCCAGAAGGTTGTTAAAACCAACGACTTCAACGTTGTGCAGATGGCTAAGAACATCTTTGGCAAGGTCGACGCGGGTTTCTAGGTCAAACATCGGTCTTTTCTTCGGGTTGTCTGCAACCGCCAGAATGATGTGATCGAACAAACGTGCCGCACGCTCAACCAAATCGGTGTGACCATTGGTGATCGGGTCGAAAGTGCCTGGGTAGACGACAATATTCATAGGCTGGCCTTAACGGTTGCTAGTGCGGCGAATAGTAATAGAAGCCGCGCTTGCAAACAACAAACACAGATCAATAGCAATAGAGCTTCTCATGGGGCATATCGCTTCATCTAGGTGTGAGTGGTTCTATTCCTTTATTCATAGCTCAATAAAAACCCCGCATAAGCGGGGTTTTTATTGTCGTGAATACACGCAATCGCGTGAATTAAGCAGAGGCTTTCATTTTTGCTGCCAGTTGATTTGCTAACTTACAGGCAAATCCATAAACCGATAGCTGAGGGTTAGCACCAATGCTGGTTGGGAAAATTGACCCGTCGATGACAAATAAGTTATCGAGATAATGGTATTTACCATTGCTATCGACCACACATTTTTCTAGATCTTCACCCATCGACAAACCGCCCATGACGTGAGCACTACCGGCAGTGAAAGCATTAGAGCGGAATTCTAAGTTTTTAATACCATCTTTGGCTTCATGGATGTTTTCGTACCAAGGCGCATCAACGTGTGCGGGACGTACTTTTTTTGCACCCGCAGCAAATTGTACTTCGGCCATGGTGGTTAATGAGCGTTGAAAAGCATCCCAAATGTAGTCGTTAATGGGGTAATCAACGATCGGTGAACCATCATCGGCTAACTCAATTGAGGCGCCAGGGCTCTCAGGATCAAATCCGTCACGTACTAACGACAGTAAAGCGTTAATATTAGGCAGTTTGGTGATGGCATCATAATGTGCTGCGCCATGACCCAAGAGTAATACTGAAGTTAGACCAGGGTGCAGTGGTGCCGCTTCCATTTTGAAACCGGCAGGCCCAGTAACATTCTTCCACTGGTAGTGATCGGAATAAATGGACTGTGGTGCGCCGTAATATGGATCAATTAAGTGATCGAATTCTGCGAAGCTGAAAGACACTGGATGCAAGAAAGTACGTTTACCAACGCGCTTTTTCGGATCAGGAGCTTTAGATCGCAATAGTAAAGCCGGGCCATTGATCCCGCCGCACGACATAACGACATGTGGTGCTTTAACAATAATGGTTTTTCCGGTCGGTTTATAATCCGAATTTAATGCCGTAACTTCTACCCCGAGTACCTTTTTACCTTCGATAATTAGGCGTTCAGCACGTGCGCTATACACCAGCGCAGAATCTTTATTTAGTGCGCCAGGAATGGTGGTAACTAACATTGATTGCTTAGCATTGGTCGGACAGCCAGTGCCGCAATAACCTAAGTTCCAGCAGCCTGCGACGTTGCGGGGAATGACTTTCCAGTCAAGACCCAGCTTCTCGGCACCACGGCTTAATACGGCGTTGTTTTCATTCGGTGGTACCGCCCAGTCAGAGATATTTAAGCGTTTTTCCATACGCTCAAACCAAGGTGTCATCTCTTCTTTGCTGCTACCTTTTAACTTAAATTCTTCTGCCCAGTAACCTAAGGTTTCTTCCGGGGTGTGGAAGCTTGAAGTCCAGTTAATGACAGTGGTACCGCCAACACAGCGACCCTGAAGAATGGACATAGAGCCATCTTTGCTCATCCGGCCTGCACTTTCTTGATAAAGGTCGTGATAGGCCTCTCGCTCGTCCATTTTAAAGTCGTTTGTGCTTTTTAATGGACCTTCTTCAAGCATTAAAACTTTGAATCCAGCTTCCGCTAGAATTTCAGCTGTTGTGCCGCCACCCGCACCAGTGCCAATAATAACGACATCAGCCTCTAAAATTTGACCGTCATTTAAATCAGCTGCGTCTTCTACATTCCAGCCGCCAGCAATTCCTTCAAGAATTGGATCGGGAATACCGGCAACCATTGGGATCGGTGGTGTACGGTTTGTTTTAGGTTGCATACATGCGTCTCTTTATTTTCGAGTGATGATTGATAATCTTCGCTCGTAGTTATTTTTTGTCGTCGGTACGGATCTATTATTAGGCCGATACAGGGGTTGGAATTTTCACAGGCGGACCTGGATAACCCGTCGTCGGGAAGTTTTCAGGCTGTGTGTACCAAGAAATAGAGATCAATTTACACAAGCCTGCATAGCCCATACGTTTAATTTGTAGACTGCTGTGTTTCCAGCTATTCAAAAAATCATCAGCATCTTTAACGCTGGCTTCACTCCATGATCCCCACGGGGCGCCAGTAGCTAAACGCAGTGGTGCGGAGTTCATTAAATCGAACATCATTAACAATTCACCACGGGCATGACCTTGTAATGTATTGAGAATGGAATCCAATTGTTTTAACAAGCGCTCGCGTGCATCAAGGCCTAGTGGGCCTGGATATGCCTTGACCAAAACGGCGGGTGCTAATGCTCCTAAAAAGAGCAGATCACCTTCGCGCAGCACTTTGTAGCCTTGTGCCGTCGCTGGTTTTTTACTGCAACCGGTTAAGGTCGCTAGACCTGAGCCGATTGCGAGAGCGGCTGTACCTGTAGCGCCTAGCTGCAGAAATCCGCGTCGTGATGTTTCTATCATGCTGACTCTCGCCTTTTAACGGATGAATATTTTATATATGAGTTTTTGTATCGCTGTACCGTAGGGTGGGTAGATAAACTTGCCGCTATTGAAGCGCCCTTTACGGTGAACCGGTTTGGCTTTTGATAACGCGACAAAGCCTTCTTTGCCATGATAATGCCCCATACCCGATGGGCCAATACCGCCAAAAGGCATATCATCTTGAGCGATGTGCATCAAAGTGTCATTGACCGATACGCCGCCAGCGTGGGTGCGATTCAGCACTCTATGTTCTTGTTCTTTGTCATAACTAAACAGGTAAAGAGCTAGCGGACGGTCACGATCATTTACGTAGTCGATAGCATCTTCTAAAGTCTTGTATGGGATCAACGGCAATATTGGGCCAAAAATCTCATCTTGTAGAACGGTCATATCGTCGGTTGCACCTTGCACAAGATGCAACGGCATTTTACGTGTGCCGCTGAAATTTTCTTTGGCGGGATTAACCACCGTAATGCGTGCACCTTTCTCTTCCGCATCTTTTACCCAGGCTTGTAAACGCTGGTGTTGGCGGTCGTTAATGATGGCAGTGTAGTCGTTGTTATCACGCACCTTCGGATACATTTTTGCGAATGACGTTTGATATGCCTTAACGAAGGCCTCTTCTTGATCTTCGGGAATCAAAACGTAATCTGGTGCGATACAGGTTTGCCCAGCATTTAAGGACTTACCAAAACAAATACGGTCAACTGCGTGCTGCAAGTTGGTGTTGGGCGCAACAATCGCAGGTGATTTACCACCTAGCTCTAACGTTACAGGAACCAAGTTCTTCGCTGCCGCCGCCATGACATGCTTGCCGACAGCGGTTGATCCGGTAAATATCAGGTGATCCCACGGTTTCTCTGAAAATGCAGTCGATACGTCGACTTCACCTTCGATGATGGCAGCGTGAGACTCGTCAAAAATTTCATCAAGCAATAGCTTTAGAGCTTTGTTGGTTGCAGGCGTAAATTCCGACATCTTGATCATAGTGCGATTGCCAGCCGCTAAATTGGTGGCCAAGGGCACAAGCGCTAATTGTATCGGGTAGTTCCACGGCACCATAACACCGACAACCCCTAACGGCTGATAGACGACTTGGTTATATGACGGGGCAAATAACATGCTGACATGGCGGCGCGACGGCCTCATCCATTTACGCACGTTGTTAATCATGTAGTTGATGCTCTCAACTGTGATCATGATTTCAGCGACTAAGGTTTCATCTTTTGAGCGGCAGCTAAAATCTTGGTTAACAGCACTGATGAGCTTGTCTTGGTTGTCGATAAGACCTTGCTTCAAACGACGAAGTTGTTCTACCCGTTCTTCAGGGGAGGGCATGGGATGGCTACGAAATGCCTGTTTCTGTTGAATAAACAGAGTCCGCAAACGTTCAATTTCACGATCCGGCGTATGTAAATCGGTAACCGTGGCAACCATAGCTAGGCTCCTCAGTAAGCTGTGAGTGTTGAGACTGCGGACCTAAGTGTCAGTGCTTATAGGCTAAATATCAGTCAGAGATTGCATTATTAGAGTTATTACTCTAAAACGTCAACCCATAGAGTATTAATTAGCCAAGAAAGCCATGCGATATGGCAATATCGGCGTAATCAGACAGGGGCGGAGTAATTCATGAGTACGAAAGCGCGCATTCTTGATGCGAGTTTGGTTTTGTTTAATGAATCAGGTGAACGCAACGTGACGACCAATCACATTGCCGCGAACCTAGGTATCTCGCCGGGCAATCTTTATTATCATTTTAAAAACAAGCAGGCGATTATTTATCATCTGTTTCTACGCTACGAAGAGCGCGTGCTGACGATCTTGCAGGTGCCTTCGGAGCGCCCATTGCAGGTAAACGATAAGCTACATTACTTGCGCGAAGTATTTTCTGGTCTGTGGGATTACCGATTCTTGCATCGCGATATGGAGCATTTATTGAGTGCCGATCCTGAGCTACACAGCCGCTATCGCCAGTTTTTCCGTCTTTGCCTAGACCGTGTTGCTGATATTTTTCGCGGTTTAGATCAAGTAGGTATCATTGCTGCAAACGAAGAAGAAGTGAGAGGCTTGGCGCTAAATACTTGGATTATTGTTACCTCGTGGTTTTCGTTTCTGCGTTGTAATCTTATCGGCGGCGATAGTCAGTCCATTTCACAAGAGATGCTTCAAGGGGGTATCTATCAGGTGTTCAGTTTGGAGCGTCCATTCATCACGGATGCCTATTTAGCCCCGATGGATGAGTTACAAAAGCAGTTTGTTCCTAAACCCGACTGGCTAGAAGCAGAGTAGTTAATGGCTGGCTTGGGTAGCGGCGATGCTCAGCATGTTGCGAAGCGAATAGTCCTGCTGGCGGTTATTGCCGTACTCTCGGCTTGCAGTGCTTCGCCTGAAAGTGTCCTTGACGATTACGCTCAGCGAGTTGCGCGTGTTCTTAATGTTGAGCTTGATGCTGAGCAGTCGTTAGATCCCTTACCGAAATTACGTATTCAAGATAATCATATCGAGGTTCACGCTACGCAGATTAACCTCCTAGACTTTTTACGGCTATCGTCGTGTGAGTTAAGCCGTGTGATTGGCCAGCGCAATAGTTCGCTTGGTAAGCTCGCCTTGCCCAGTCAGCGTCTGCATATGGAGCGTGATTTTTTATTACTAGGCCCTGTCTGTGTGCAGCAATTAGCGCAAACACAGCCGGAGCTAGCCGAGACTTTAGCGTCGGCATTAGTCGCTAAACGTGCGGAACGTATGGATAGCTGGTGGAATGCTTGGTTTACCGGCCATGAATGGCAAAGCCTGATTAGTCCTGCCACACAACCTGTGCCTATTGCTCCAGCGTCGGCTGATAACCTCGATATTGCCTTACAGGTGTTCGATTATTTACTTCAGCAAGGTAACCGCTGGCAGGGTCAGCAATTTGACTACGATGACACGGAAATGGAGCTGCAACAGCAGCAGTGGTTGCTGAGCGAGGCGATTGGTCAGTGGCTGCAAAGTCAGCGCTTATTAACGCGCGTGAATAATCAGGTTGCGGAACTGCTGGAGTATCGTACTAACGTAAAATCATTGTGCTTAGTAGGGCGCAGCACACCAGCTGCCGATATTCTCAATAATGTGTTCTATAAATATTACGCTGGAGTATTGCAGCCTTACATGAGTCGAGTGGATCGTTTTGGCACGGCAATCATGTTGGATCTCAATGCCGTTCGAACACTAGTACCGGTTCCTGATGCCTACCTTACTTGGTTGCAGCAAGTCAGTGTGGAGCGAGATAAGTTGACGCGTTCTCATCAGCGCCATGTAAAAGCTTGGCAGGGAATTCTTAGTCAGTGCGGACTAATGCCTAACGGCGCAAATGGCGCCTCTCATCTATCGGATAACTAGCGGTTACGTCGGCATTGTCATTAGCTCATTGCTGCGTTCTAAGGATGGTAGTGGGAGGCTTCGTAGGGCTATGCTAGCCTATTGTTTTTATTGGCTGGACACTCGTGATGCTAAATTTTCTACGTTGTAGTTGTGCGCTTTTTGTTTTGTTGAGTACTGGCAGCGTTCACAGTTTTGAATCTCGCGGTCATGCCATCATTTGCCAAATTGCATATGAGCAGCTCACGCCAAAAACTCAAGCTAAGGTTGATGCCTTGGTGTCTTTGTCTCCGAACCAAGCTTTTTCTACAGGCTGTAGCTGGCCCGATAAAGTGCGAGATCAAACCGCTTTTAAGCACACTAAACCTTGGCATTATATTAATGTTGATCGTAGCGCTACATCGGTCAATGCAGATGATTGCCCTCGTGAAGGCTGCGTTGTGTCTGCAATTGCTGAAATGGAGAAGCGTTTAGCCAAAGCCCCCGCAACAGATTGGCAGGCATTATTTTTTCTCGGCCACTTTATTGGCGATATTCATCAACCTCTGCACGTTAGTTACGGGGATGATTGGGGCGGGAATAAAGTTAAAGTACATCTGGATAATGAAAAGACCAATTTGCACGCCGTTTGGGACGGCCGCATGTTTAACAGTAAAGAGGCTTACATTCGTCAACAAAAGCGGTTAATGAATAAATTAACGGCGGAGGATGTTGCGCTCGCTAATAATTTAGATGCCTTAGTGTGGGCGAATGAATCGTATGCAGTTACCCACGCTATTTATCAACATTTAGATGCGCCAATTACCTTAAATCGCGACGAGTTAACTGATGAGCGCGATTTACTTGAGCTTCGTATTGGCTTGGCAGCATTGCGTTTAGCCCATGTACTGGAAACTTTATTCGGTTCCTCTACGTCAAATCCCTAATCAATGTAAACCATTGACACTGCTACTTTGATTCGTTGTAGTGCAATAGGTTATGTAAGTGAGACCGGCTATTGCAGCAGATAGGTCGTAAATCTTCTTCATTTTTTAAGGGATTGGATATGAAATCACTGGTTACTTTTGGCGCATTGCTTGCACTTTCCGCACCGACATTGGCGGCTACTGATACGCGTATGGTGTGCCAGCATGAAGGTAGTGTGCGCCTTATTGAGGTGATATACAGCGGTGACTACGATGTGCCGTGTGACGTGCGTTATACTAAGGACGACGGTGTACAAGTGCTATGGTCTGCGGCTTTTGAGGTTGGTTATTGTGAGGCTCAAGCGGCGGCATTTGTAGAAAAGCAACGCGCATGGGGATGGTCATGTGATGCTGAAGCGATAGATGACGCGCAAACTTCGGCGGTTGACGAAGCGCAAGTTAGCAACACGGATAATGGTTTAATGGCGGATCTGCCTGAGTCGAATTGAATAAAAAACGAGTGCGACCTTTAATGGGTGCGCACTCGTATGTATCGGTTATCTCAACCGCGCCGAGGTTTTAGCTAAGGCAAATTACGAATGTTTGTATTAGCTGTCGTTATTACTGTTCGGCTCAGATAAATCTATTGGTATGGCACCAATGGCTCGCAAGCTAATAGCACACAACAATCCCGTTAATTCAATTTGCTGATCGACCGGCATGGCTTTGCGAGCATCGAGGCTGGCCGTTATATCTGGATTATCTCCTTGAACCGGAAATGACGGCCCAATTAAGGCTTCAGCTAGCAAGCCAACCAGTGCTGCCGCACTAACGCTTGGATTTTGGTGAGTGAATTCACCGGTGCGAATACCATCCTGAATTATGTCTTCAAAAATCTCAGCGTAAGCCAACCGATATTTTAGCCGTTCGACTTCAACCGCTGGATCAACAGGCTCAGCAATCAGCGAATACGCCATGCGTGGTGCGCGTAAGGCCCGACGGGTATATGTGTATACCGCACGTTCTAAGCGATCCGTGACAGTATCATTGTCGCCGTCGGCTTCACTTGCCTGAAACACCATATCGACTTCATGCTGAGTGGCGTAACGAAAGACTTCTACGGCAAGTGAAAGGTTGTCGGTGAAGTAGCGTTGGGCTAGATCAAACTCTACCAAAGCACGTTCGGCAGCGGCCTCTAGTTTAGCGGCGGTAAATCCGCCTTCCGCGACGAGTTCGCGTGCACTTTTAATTAGGCGTTGGTAAGTGTTCGCTTTGCGATCGGTATCCATATCGAGAGTGACAGTCCATTTAAATATGTAGAGTCTGTTTAGACATCATGTTAAAGGGAATAACAGCCAAATTATAGCGATAGTAAAGGCACCAACAAAGATATTCATCGGGATACCAACACGTAAAAAGTCGCTGAACTTGTAGCCACCAGGACCGTAAACCATCAAGTTTGTTTGATAGCCAAGCGGCGTTGCGAAACTAGCGGATGCCGCCATCATAATGGCTAGCACAAAGGGTTCATGAGCCAGTCCAACTTTATCCGACATTTCTAAGGTGATCGGCAACATAAGTACTGCCGCAGCATTGTTAGTAATGATTTCTGTCAGGATCGATACCGTCACATAAGTCAAAATTAGCATTAGCCAAGGTTTGTAGTCACTTAGCAGTGCGATATTTTCCGCAAGCATCGCGGCTACACCGGTTTTCTGCAGTGCCGCGCCAAGTGCAAATGATGCTGCTATGGTAATGAGGACCGTTAGATCTAGGCTGCGCTCCGCTTGATTCGTGTTTAAGCAGCCAGTAACGATCATTAATCCAGCGCCAATGAGTGAGGCATCAAGCATATTAATAATGCCTAGGCCGGCGGCACCGACGACACCAATTAAAATAGCCCAAGCCAAATAGGCACGGTCATGTTGAGGGGTTTCTTTGCCTAAATCACTGATCAATAAAAAGTCACGATTAAAGCGTTGGCGACTAACAAATGCGGGGCGCGCTTCAAGTAGTAAAGTGTCGCCAGCCTGCAATTTGATTGTGCCTAGACTGCCCTGAATGCGCTCACCATTTCGAGCAACAGCAAGTACTACCGCACCATAGCGATCGCGGAAACGAGCATCGCGAATTGCTTGGCCGATTGCAGCGCAATGCGGAGATACGACGGCCTCTACCAAGCAGCGCTCTGGACGAGATTTACTAAGAGCGGTGTCTTCTTGAGTGCATGATGGCACGATACCGTTAATACGCAGCAGCTGAGAGATAGCTTGTGTTTCACCCGCGAAGACTAGGCGGTCGCCCCCTTGTAACGTTACCTGTGAAGACACCGCTGTAAGGACAGTATCGCCGCGCTCAATCTCAACCAAATATACTCGGCGTAAGTTACGCAGGCCGGCTTCTTGTACGGTTTTACCAACGAGAGGGCCATCAGTCGCAACCGAGACTTCTAAGGTGAACTCACGTAAATCGGTAAAGGCTTCTTTTTGTTGATTGGCCTTAGGTAGTAAATACGGGAAAAACAGCAACATGAAGGCACCACCGGCGATGGCCACCGGTATACCGACTAGGGTAATGAAAAATAATGAAAAACCCTCGCTGCCAGTAAGCGTTTGATATTGGCCGTTCACAATTAAGTTTGTGCTCGTGCCTATCATGGTCAGTGTTCCACCCAAAATAGCGCTGTAGCTGAGCGGGATCATTAAGCGTGAAGGGCTAATTCCGATTTTCTGACACCAAGCATGAATCGCAGGGATCATAGTGGCGACTACGGGGGTGTTGTTTAGGAAGCCACTGAGCAACACCACGGGAGCAAAAATGCGTAGCATGGCTGAGCGTAAAGTTGTCGGTGTTCCCAAAACACGATTTACGAGAATGTCGACGCCACCAGAGGAGTGAATACCTGCGGCGACCATAAACATAGCAGCGACGGTGATTAAGCCACTATTGCTAAAGCCGGATAAGGCCTCGCTCGGGGTTAAAATACCGGTGGCACTAAAAATAGTGAGTGCGGCCATCATAACGATATGAGGGCGGACGTTAGTAAAAATCAGGGTGCCTAGCACCGCAATGGTTACAAGAATAGAAAGCGAGGCCTGCCAGTCCACTCTAATACACTCCAATACAAAGATGACGCACATCATAACTCACGCGGAATATTTCACATTAGAATAAAATCCCCTTAATTAATACGATTCAGTTGTAAGTCGTTGAGCAATATTGACCATGTTCAACATAGGGTCATAGAGCGATCAATAATTTGTGGTAAAACTATCTTATGTATAGTCAGCCGTGTAACAAGGAAGATCCATGAAGACCATTGTTCAAACCATGCGAGTGCCGTTTCTGATTTTGCCACCTACGTGTGTCGTCGTCGGTGTAGCATGTGCTTATCGGTTGGGGGTCAGTATCTCAGCCGTTGATGTTGTGTTGATTTTGCTCGGTGCTTTATTAGCCCACATTAGTGTGAATATGTTGAACGAGTATCAGGACTATCGCAGTGGCTTAGATAGCTGCACTATTCGCACTCCTTTTAGTGGTGGCAGCGGCGCATTGCCATCGCAACCCGAAGCTGCCAATGCGGTCTTGCTCGGAGCACTAGCGACGTTAGTTGGGGTTGCCGCTATTGGCTTTTGGTTCGCGCTACGAGTGCCGGCAATATTGCCATTAGGTGCTTTGGGTGGGGTTATTATTCTCACGTACACGCGTCAGATTAATCGTTCGCCCTGGATGTGCTTAATTGCACCGGGTTTGAGCTTCGGTTTACTGATGGTGTTAGGAACAACCTTAGTGTTGGCTGAGCGCATCGATACGGCAACGATACTCGCAGCGCTGGTGCCTTTCTTTTTGGTTAATAATTTACTGTTACTGAACCAATTTCCAGACTTAGAAGCGGACGCAGCGCATGGTCGCAAGCATTTTCCGATTCAGTACGGTATTGCTGCCAGTGTACGTATGTATCGAGTGCTGAGTTTCGCCACTGCTGGGGTGATTGTTTTAGCGGTGGGACGTGGCGATTGGCCACTGTGGAGTTTGCTCGCCTTGCTTCCTTGGACTTTAACCTTAGTAAGTGCCAAAGGGGCCAGTGAATACGGTAAAACAATCGGCCAACAGCCACAGTTTATGGCGATGAACGTTGTGGCGACGGTGGTGACTCCGCTAGTACTGGGAGTGACACTCTTCCTAGGTTAAATGGATGAGTGAGTAGCGATTAAGCGCTTTCTTCTGTTTCCTGCTCGTCGCTAGGCTTTTTGATTAAACGCGATGCCAGCACGCCTGTTTCAAACAGTAGCCACATAGGTACTGCCAAAATGGTTTGAGATATGACATCGGGAGGAGTCACCAACATACCAACAACGAAACAACCTAAGAAGATATAAGGGCGCTTTTCGCTAAGGGCTGCAACCGTGGTAATGCCACTGAGTACCATTAAAAATGTCGCAATTGGAATTTCAAAGGCGATACCAAAAGCAAAAAATATTTTTAAGATGAAATCTAAAATATTAGTGATATCCGGCATGATGGAAATACCAGCTGGCCCTACCCCAGTGAAAAATCCGAATGCCAGAGGTAGAACCACAAAATAAGCGAATGCGATGCCGCTATAAAATAAAACAATGCTAGAAAGTAGCAGCGGAATGCCAAACTTTTTTTCGTGCTGATATAAGCCTGGTGAAATAAAAGCCCAGACTTGATGCAATAAATACGGTACAGATAAAAACACCGCCAGCACTAAGGTGAGTTTAAATGGCACTAAAAATGGCGATGCAATTCCTGTCGCTATCATCTGGCCACCTTCTGGCATTAACGACGATAGCGGTTTTACTAAGATCAAATACAGATCATTAGCGAAGTAAAACAGACTTAAGAAAATAACGAGAATAAGTAGTACTGAACGCAGTAAACGATTGCGTAATTCAACGAGATGGCTAACCAGCGGTTGTTCTTGATCGTTCATGAGGGGGTATCGGTCGATTTAGGATTATCTTGCGGCTTATCAAGTTGGCTGACTTCAGTGTTTTCGGCGATGTTGTTTTCCACTGGAGTAACATCTTTACGCAACCGCCCCGGGTTAGTAACGTCTTCGTCGAGGAAGGTCGCCATTGGGTCGCGTAATTTTTGCTTAAGCTCTTCTGTTCGAACTTGGCGTTCGAGATCTTCTTGGAAATTATTCACAGTGCGGCGTACGCGACCAACCAGTAAGCCAATCGTGCGAGCAGCTTTGGGTAGACGTTCAGGACCCAAAACCAATAGTCCTAAAACCCCGACGACCACCAGTTCCAGAAAACCGATATCAAACATCAGGCTTTGTCCTGATCCTTGGTTTTGCTGAATTCAGCATCTTTTTTCAGGCTTTCGTCTTTCTCTGCATCGTTGTGAGAGATCGTTTTTGTATCTTTTTCTTCCGGTTCTTCGTTCATGGCCTTTTTGAAGCCTTTTATTGCGCCGCCAAGGTCACCACCAATGTTTTTTAATTTTTTGGTGCCGAAAATCATAATGATAATGGCCAAAACAATAAGCAGTTGCCAAATACTAATACCACCTAACATGGAGTTACCTCACCTTAAAATTGGTTAAAAGCCCGGTAATTTTGCACCGGCCAAAATATGAAAATGCATATGGAAGACTTCTTGTCCGCCGCCTTCACCAGTATTGGTGATGGTGCGATAGCCGTCCAGTTGCTGCTGCTGCGCAATTTTGGGGATAGAAAACAGCAAGTGCTGCATCAAATTTCCGTGTTCTGCGCGTAAGTCGTCTAAATTCACGACATGTTCTTTGGGTATGACCAACAAGTGCGTATCGGCTTTGGGCGCGATATCATGAAATGCAATCACTAAGTCATCTTCATAAACGACTTTAGCTGGGATTGAGCCTGCTACGATCTTGCAAAAAATGCAGTCAGTCATAATGGCTTACTTCTCAGTGCGTGAGGCTTTTTCTTCTAAGCCCGACATATTAAAACGACGTGCTAGTTCATTTATTACGGCTTCGGGGCGTTCGCCCAGTTGAGCGAGTGCCACTAAGGTATGGAACCAAAGGTCAGCGGTTTCGTAAATAACATCACTGTTCTCGCCGCTGCGCTCAGCATCTTTGGCTGCCAAAATTGTTTCTGTCGCTTCTTCGCCGACTTTTTCTAAAATTTTATTTAGACCTTTGTGGTACAAGCTTGCCACATAAGAGGAGTCGGCGGATGCGCCTTTACGTTCTTCTAGGATATCGCCCAAGGCTTTTAGTACATCGCTCATAGCAGTCTCCTAGTAGATGTCTTTTGGGTCTTTTAAAACGGGATCAACCGTAACCCAGTCGTTGTTTTCAAATACGCGATAGAAACAGCTCTCGCGTCCAGTATGACAAGCTATGCCTCCCAATTGCTCAACCATCATTACGATTACGTCGGCGTCACAATCAAGACGCAATTCATGCAGCTTTTGAACATGGCCGGATTCCTCACCTTTACGCCAAAGTTTTTGCCGCGAGCGCGAGAAGTAAATAGCGCGTTGTTCTTTTGCGGTCAGCTCTAAGGCTTCGCGATTCATCCAAGCCATCATCAAGATACGCCCGGTTTTATAATCTTGGGCAATCGCCGGAATTAAACCATCGGCGTCCCATTTTACGGCATCAAGCCATGTCATAGTGCTAAACCTTCTATCCAACCCAATGTTGCTGATGGCAACTGAACAGGTTTCTTTGGGGCTGGCAGGATACCGCAAAGCTAGGCGCTCTGGCTAGCTCCCAGCTGTCGCTTTAGGCTTTCAATAGTAACCACAGTATGCCAACACCTACGAGGCCTAAGCCCGCTAGTTCTGGAATGGCTAAGGCATAGGCTTGCCACCAAGCGAATAAGCCACTCGCTAATGTGAGTGTCCCTAATGTTTGGTGCCGTTTTTGTTGTCGCTGTTGTTCTAGTGCAATGCTGAGTTCGCGCATCTGTTGCTGCATTGTAAGCTGGTTTTCATCCATATGATTCAGGCGCGATAGGGCACCATGAATCAGGCCAGGAATTTGCGGTGCTTTTTCCACCCAGCTAGGTAACTGACGCTTAAACTCTTTCCATGCGGCTTTAGGGCCAAAGCGCTCACGCATCCAACGTTCAAGGTATGGCTTAGCCGTACTCCATAGGTCTAGCTCGGGATATAGCTGACGACCCAATCCTTCGATATTAAGCAGCGTTTTCTGCAATAGCACTAATTGCGGCTGCACTTCCATATTGAAGCGCCGTGCGGTGCTAAACAGCTGGATTAGCACTTGGCCAAAGGATATTTCTGATAGCGGCTTCTCAAATATCGGCTCACACACACTGCGTATCGCAGCGGCAAACTCATGTACTTTGGTCGATGGAGGAACCCAGCCAGAGTCTACGTGAAGCTGCGCTACTTGGTGATAGTCTTGATTGAAAAACGCTAACAGGTTCATGGCTAGATAATGCAAATCTTCTTCAGTAAGGCTGCCAACAATACCGCAGTCGATGGCGATATATTGTGGGCTTTCTGGATGCTCACGCGAGACAAAGATATTGCCCGGATGCATATCAGCATGAAAGAAACTGTCGCGGAATACTTGGGTGAAAAAGATCTCAACACCGCGTTCGGCCAATACTTTCATATTGGTATTTTGTGCGTACAGCTGATCAACATCAGCGACGGGAATGCCGTAAATACGCTCGCTTACCATCACCTTATTTCGGGTATATTCCCAATATACCTCGGGAAAGTACAACAACTCTGAGCCCGCAAAGTTGCGGCGTAACTGCGTTGCGTTAGAGGCTTCGATCTGTAAATTCAGTTCGCCATAGATAGTATGACGGTAGTCTTCAACCACTTCTTGCGGCTTGAGGCGGCGTCCCTCAGCGGAATAGCGCACGACTAAAGCCGCCATAAATTCTAGTAATTGCAGGTCGCGTTCAATGGTTTTCTCAATACCTGGGCGAACAACCTTTACAACAACTTCTTTCCCAGCTTCCGATCCTTCGCCAAAAAGGCGTGCTACGTGTACTTGGGCAATGGAGGCAGAGGCCAATGGCTCTGGCGAGAATTCGGCGAATAGAGCACTGATTTTCTGCCCTAGCTGATCTTCAATCAGCGCCATTGCGACCTTTGAGGAAAACGGTGGAACGTCGTCTTGCAAGCGCTTCAGCTCTTTAACGATGTCTTCTGGAATCAGATCAGGACGCGTCGATAAAATTTGACCAAACTTAATAAAAATTGGACCAAGGGCTTCAAGCGCTAGGCGTAATCGAGCGCCGCGATTAAGTTTTCTTGGCACTGGATAAAAACGCCAAGGTGCAATCCACAAGAGTATGCGCAAGCTTAGCGGAAGCTGATCCATAGGTACTAAGCTATCAAGGCGATAGCGCGTAAATACAAACAGGATTTTCCAAAGGCGCCAGAAGTTTGCCACGTTTATTCCTTGTTGGTCGCTTGCTGTTGCAGCTGAGCGATACGAGCGCTAAGTCGGTCGGTGGCTAAGCGCAATTCATCAACGTCGTTGGAAAACTGGCGTGCTAGCGGTTCCGGTGTAATTAAACGAGCTTCATCTTCGAGGTAATCTTTACCCGCTTGGCGGTAGGTGGCACTGGTCGTGCGCCCCCAGCCAAACATACTGCGCAGTCCTTTACCCAGTTGATGCGCAATAACGCCACCAGTTACTGGGCTGATCACAGCTTCCCAATCAATATCGAGCTTTTGCACGATACGAGTTACGGCTAACGCCAGTTCGGTATCGCCATCCATATCAATATTGCTATTGATCAGCTCGCTCGCTTTGTCTTCTGCGCGAGCAAGGCCGATAAAGTCTTTCATGCTGCCACTGAGTGTGACTTCGGTATCCACATGGTCGCTACTCATGCCCAGTTGAATACCGTTATCGAGCAGGCGCACTGTGACGTTGGCAACACCAACAATCGTGATACCCAATAAACGACCCTGATGACGCCCAAGCGCCGCGATAGTCGCGGCGTCATGCTTCAGAATATTATTGATGGCTAACTCTGCAGGAATACAGAGCGCTTGGCCCAATACCGCGTTAACCATTAAGGCTTGATACCTCGATGCAGAGCAACTACGCCACTGGTCATGTTGTGGTAGTTACAGCGCACCAAACCAGCATTCTCCATCATGCCCTTCAAGGTTTCTTGATCTGGGTGCATACGAATAGATTCGGCTAAGTATTTGTAGCTTTCAGCATCGTTGGTGACCAGCTTGCCCATAAAAGGAAGCGCTGAGAACGAATAGATATCGTAGGCCTTGCTCATAAGCGGGTTAGTCGGTTTGGAAAATTCCAGTACCAATAAACGACCACCGGGTTTTAACACTCGTGTCATTGAACGTAAGGCGGCGTCTTTATCGGTGACGTTACGCAATCCAAAGGCGATGGTAATAACGTCAAATTTATTATCTTCGAATGGAAGGCATTCAGCGTTGGCCTGAACGTACTCGATATTACCAACGTAACCTTGGTCTGTAAGGCGATCACGGCCCACGTTCAGCATTGAAGAGTTGATATCCGCGAGAACGACTTTGCCTTGTGGACCCACTATTTTAGAAAACTTTTTAGTTAAATCACCGGTGCCGCCAGCTAAATCTAAGACGGTATCACCTGGGCGAACGCCACTCATATCAATGGTGATTCGTTTCCACAGACGGTGAACACCAAACGACATAAGATCGTTCATTACATCGTATTTAGCCGCTACAGAATGAAAAACGTCAGCAACCTTGGCTTGTTTCTCGTTCACGGCAACGGTTTCATAACCGAAGTGCGTAGTTTTATTGTCTGACATGTGAACCTCCCATGGTGGATCGACATTCTAACGGTCAGAGCTAGGAATGTCTTGTTCCTACATGATCGGAATGCTAGGGGGATGGCATCTTTGCACCTATTAAATAGGATGCCTGTGGGGCAAGCTGTGGCGCTATCAATAAAAATTGAGGAAGATTTACATGTTTACCATAATGAATAAAGCAGCAACCTTGGTGTTTTGGGCGCTAGTACTGACTGCTACTGTTCAAGGATGGACTGGGGTTGCTGGTTGGTTACCAACCATTGGCCTAGTGGTTGCAGGCATACACGTTTTAGAGGTTCTGTTCTTTTTAGCCGCGTTCCGTTCTAAAAGCACCAACCTGCGTTTAGATGCTATTCAAGTATTTGTCTTTGGTATGTTTCATTTGCAACGTTTTATGCCAAAGAGATAATCGCTCTCTACCAGCGAATAGATTGAGCCAGCTGATTGATGGCTACTTGCGCACGCAGTAGCTGTGACGTTATTGGCTCTATCTTGAAGCTATCTAACGATAGGTATGGGTGTTGAGGTGATGAAATACTGCCTTGAGTTTCTATGCCACTTACCGCAGTAACGGCCAATCCTACGGAAGCGACCGTCGGCCATTCATCGCCTTGATATTGCGTATCTTGATACGCCTTCATTGTCGCTGCTAATACATCGGGCAAATGCCATTTTTTTGCCAGTAAGTTAGCCGCATCATTTGCTGCAATGCCGAGTGTTTCGCGTAGCAATTCATCTAATACTAAGTCGCCATTGGCCTGCTTACGCAAAAAAGCTTGATTCGTTTCTTGGTGAAAATGATGCACCAAAAATAACAGACCCAGATTGTGAAATAAGGCTGCCGTGCGCGCTGTGCCTATGTCGACGGCTGGTGGCGGTGTAATGCAAGGTATAAGTAGGGTGGTTGCTTCGGCAATTAAGAGGGTACGCGCCCAAAATTGTCCTGCATGAAAGTTCGGGCAGCGCGACGTGTTAAATGGAGAAGACACGGCAAGTGCTACGCCGACACTTCGAACTACATTTAATCCCAAACGCGCGCAAGCAGAATCGAGCCGAGTAATCGGGCTAGTGGGGGCCGACCAAGCTGAATTCGCTAGAGCTAAAAGTTTAGCGGCTATGGTTGGACTTCGTTCGAGTATGGTCGGTAGTTGATCTAATTCGAGATCTGGCCGAGCGAACGCTTGCAACAAATGAGAAGTACCAATCGACATAATTGGCACATCTGATTGTGGGAATATTTGTTCAAACTCTAATGCGGAATTGAATCGTTTCGTCATTAGCAACACCTTCTCACGGTTACGACCATGAGCGCCGTTGGGCTAGAACAACAATCTGGCTCGCTTCTACTGGGCGGCTAAAATAGAAGCCTTGGCAAATATCACAACCGATGCCTCTAAGAGCAATCACTTGGTCACTTTCTTCGACACCCTCGGCGACCACGCTGTAGCCTAAAGCATGTGCCATACCGACGATACTGCCGAGCAATACAGACGATTCAGTATCGTTGAGCATATCGACAACAAATAAGCGGTCGATTTTTAGAGTATCAATCGGCAATTGCTTTAACGATCCGAGTGAAGAATAACCCGTGCCGAAATCATCTATCGCAATCTGAACACCAAGACTACGTAGCGTATTGAAAATATCTAACGTGTTCCCTTTTGTTTGAATAACGCTTTCAGTAACTTCTAATTCGAGTTTTTCTGGTGGTAAGCCAGTATCGGCTAGTACGCTTTTTACGCTATTAATCAGTCTGAGATCATCAAAATGCAATGGCGATATATTGACCGACATTTGCATCTCTGTAAGACCTAATTTATGCCACTCTAAAAGCTGATTGCAGGCCGTCTTTAGAACCCATTCGCCGAGTGCTCGGGACAAGCCTATACGTTCAATAATGGGAATAAAATCATTAGGTGGAATCATTCCCTTTGCTGGGTGAAGCCAGCGAGCTAATGCTTCTACGCCTATAAGTTGTTGTGATTCTAGATCGATTTTGGGCTGGTAATATAAAATAAATTCTTCGCGCTCAAATGCTAAGCGTAAATCTTGCTCCATTTGTAAGCGACTTTCTGCCTGCAAGGTGAACTCGGGACGATAAAAGGCGTAGCGATGCTTACCATTAGCCTTAGCGGCATACATGGCGCTATCGGCTGCTTTTAGTAAGGCTTGAATGTCTTGCCCATCAGATGGGTAGTGTGCGATACCGATACTGCCACGCGGGCGTATTTCTTGTTGACCTAACGTTAATGGCTGATTAATAACGTCGAGGCACTTTTTAGCCGTTTCAGCCGCATCCAATTGATCGACGATGTTTTCAACAATAATACAAAATTCATCACCGCTAAGACGCGCTACAAAGTCGGTCTCTTTTACCGCGCTCTGCAGTCGCTTAGCAATGGCACTTAATAAATTATCACCACAGTCATGACCAAGGCTGTCGTTAACGTCTTTAAATCCATCAAGATCTAAATACAAAATCGAAAACATTTCTTCGCGACGATTGGCTGATTTAATCACCTCGTCTAGGTGTTTATAAAAATAAGCGCGACTCGCTAGGCCCGTTAAAATGTCGGTGTAAGCAAGTTGTCGGATGCGTTGATCGGCTTCCTTTTGTCTTGTGATATCTTGAACTGTACCGAGTACGACATGTAGATTTTCCGGCAGTACGCCAATATCTTGATGAATAATGGTAATTCGATCTTGGTTGCTTACTAAGCGATAATCTGAGGGATGAACTAACTCCCCTCTTAGTGCTGATTTAATACTTTCATGCACATATTGGCGGTCTTCCGCATGCACGAACTTTAAGTAGTCTGCCAAGCTGTTGATTTCTATTGCTTGTTCGTTGTCTAGCATCTGACAAAGTTGATCAGACGCTAAAAATCTATCTTCATCTGCATGCCAACGCCAGTAACCGAGACCGGCAATCCGCTGCACGCTGAGTAAGCGCTCGCGGCTTTCGGCAAGTTCTCGTTGATTTTTAGCTGAACGAATTTGAAAACGGATTTGATGAAAAAGTGAACCGAAATTAATTGGCTTGCTGACGAAGTTGGAAGCGCCGACATCAAATGCACGATCAACAGAATCAATATCATTTAAGCCCGTCACCATAATAACGGGAATGTCAGACATCAACGTTGACTCCTGCAGCGATTTACACACATCGAAACCACTGAGACCAGGCATCAAGGCATCGAGTAATATAAGTTCAGGGCGCTCGTTGCTTAAATAATTGAGTGCTTGTTGTCCTGAACTCGCTTCGTGAATAACAAAGCCAGCACCCTTAAGGGCTTCGCGTGCGAGCAAACGAAATTCATCATCATCGTCAACTAATAGTATTGAGAATTTTTCGTCATCAGTGTGGTGATTTTCCAACGAAGCAGGAACGATAGCTTTCTGCTCGGTAGCGCTGATGACTTCACTTAAAGCAGAGATGACGTCAGGCAATTGCTGCGTTAATAATTCGACATTTAAACTAATAATATCGTTATCTTCACGTAATGCAGCATCTTCAATCTTTTGACAACAGTTGGAGAATTGCAAAGCGCCTAAATTTGCACTTGCCGATTTCAAACTATGAGCGGTCAGGCGTATGTTTTCATACTCTTTATTTTTTTCACTTGATACTAAGAATCGCACTTTTTCTGGTGATTGGTCGATGAAGAAGCCAATCGATTTTCCGATAATATCTCGACCTGTAGATAGAGAGAGCGACTTTAATTGCTCGATAGAGTTCGTGTCTAAAATTTCGCTAAAATTACTAATTTCAGTATTATTACTATTCGTCGCTTGAACCACTGATATGGCTTGTGGCTCGTCATTTTTCACGTCTTCTTTTACTTTCAACCAATTAATAAGGACTCCGCTGAGGCGCTCTTGATTAAAGGGTTTGCTAAGATAATCATCCATACCCGCTTCAAGGCAACGATTAATGATGCCTTTTTGTACATCTGCGGTTAAAGCTATGATCGGTGTTCTTGAGGCATTTCGCTCGGTTTCCAAATCTCGTATACCGGATGCCGCCATAAAACCATCCAGTTCAGGCATATGGCAATCCATTAGAATAAGATCGTATTGATTATCAGTTGCCATATTAATGGCTTCTATACCATTATTGGCGACATCAATATGACAACCAATCATCAGTAGCAGACCAATAGCAACTTCTTGGTTGACTGGATTGTCTTCAGCTAACAATATTTTTGCGTTGAATTGAATTCGCTTCTGGTGATTGGTGGTGGTTGGCTCAGATGTAGATTCACTGATGGCGTCGCATAGGCTTTCAAATAGCTGTTGCTGCCTTACAGGCTTGGCTAAAAGACGCATGAACTGGCTATTAGCGCGTAACTCATCGCCACAATCTTCTGTTGATGAGCTTAACATGATGATTTTAGTTGGCAGGATAGCCGAGTCGTCAGTGATTAATTGTGCGAGTTCTGGCCCGTCCATTTTAGGCATATGCCAGTCGAGGATGACGACTGCAAATGGATCGTTAAGATCACTTGCTTCACGCAGTTTCATTAACGCGCTTTTGCCGCTATAGGCTTCGCTATAGCGCATCCCCCATGATGATAGCTGGCTATGCAGAATGTCACGGTTAACGTTGTGATCGTCAACTACTAATATTTTTATACCGGTTAAAACATCACTATCATAGTTTATGTTGTCATGATCTTCGGCAATATCGAGTTTTACCGTGAAGAAAAAACGAGACCCTTGGCCAAATTCACTTTCAAGTTCGATGTTGCTGTCCATCAGGCTAATGAGATGCTGTGATATCGACAGGCCTAATCCTGTGCCGCCGTATTGGCGAGTAGTCGATCCATCCGCTTGATTAAAAGCACTAAAAATATGCGACTGCTTTTCGGCTTTAATACCGAGTCCTGTATCAGAAACTTCAAAAAATAAAGTTGCCTGTTGGTCATCACTAAATAAAACCCGAGCGCTGAGTTTTACCTCGCCACTATCGGTAAACTTAACGGCATTACCAAGTAGGTTTACCAGTACTTGCCGCAATCTGACTGAATCTCCCTTTACTTTCATTGGTAAGGTTGGCGATATATTGGCAACTAAATTTAATTTTTTTCGATGAGCTTGATGGCTGACCAATTCGAGCGCATCATCGAGTAATAGGCGCAGGTCGAACGTTTCGATGGATAGTTGCAACTGACCCGCTTCAATTTTTGAGAAATCTAAAATGTCGTTAATAATCGATAATAAAGATTCTGCTGAGCGGTAGGCTGTGGCGGCAAGGCGTTGGGCTCTAACGTCTAAGCCGATATCGAGTAGTAATTCAGTCATGCCGAGCACACCGTTCATAGGAGTACGAATCTCATGACTCATTGCCGCTAAGAACTCACTTTTTGCTAAGCTCGCTGCTTCAGCCAATTCTTTTGCTTCCTGCAAGCTTGCTGTGCGTTCAATTACCTTTTTTTCTAAATCTTCACGATATTTACTTAGTTTGTTATCGCGCGCCTGTATCTGCCCTAACATTTCATTAAAGCGCTGAATGAGAACCCCAATTTCGTCATTGCGACGTTGAGGCACTTGGAAGTTGTAATCTTGATTGTCGGCGACTTGTTGCATGCCTGCCACTAATTCTCGAATCGGTGCCGAGAACATGCGCTGTAGTCGATTCGATAAAAAATATACTAAGACTAGAATAACTAAAATAAGCAATAGTGCGATGAGTATGTAATTTATGATGTTGACATATAGGTTGGTCAAGCCAGCTTCGATGTATAAGTAACCCAGAATGTCATCATCAATTGAAATAGCTTTGAATGAGATAAGCTTGTCTAAGGTGAAGATCTCTAAACTACTTCGATTCGATTCAAGGTTGCGAATGAAATATATTATGTCTACGTCAGTCGTATTGATGGTGTTGTTAAGTGCCGAATTCGACTCAATTAGGTTTATGTTGTTTTTGTTATATAGCGTGAAGAGACTTGCGTCACGGCGGATGAGAATTGCTTTTTCAATAGACTTTTCGGCGCTAAGAGAATTAAGAAGTTGCTTGGCCGTGACTTCATCATCAAAGCTGAGTGCAGCGGTAGAGTTGGTTGCAATGAACTCAGATAATACTTGAATACGCTGATTTAGCGCTTCTTTATATGAAAAATATTCTAAAGTAATAAATCCAGTTGAGGCAATAATAAGCGCTAATGCACTGATCTTTACCATTGCTCTGCGGAGCTTCTGCGCAATACTACTATGTTTGGCGCGGGTCATTTTAACGACTTCCTATCATCGGCACCGACAATTTCGGCAAGTTCTAATAATGGTGCGGCGATAGATAGGCCAGCCTGTTTTGCTTTGGCCGAGTTAATTTTAAAACCTATGTTACGTTCACCCTGAACAAATTCAATCATACCACCACTGGCGGCAAACTCGCTGCTGTCACTAAGTGTAAGGGTCGCTTCATTATTTAGTCGTTGGATGATTTGTCGAATAAATGCCTTTTTGGAATCACTAATAAAGATCAGCTGACAGGACTGGTTGATGTCTTCTGATTGGGAGAAATAAAATATTTCAATAGGATGATTCTTAACCTCACGTTTGCGTAAAGGCTCAAGTGCGTCGGCGAAAACGTTTTCACCAAGAACGCAGATTGCGAAATTACTTGTTTTTACTTCTTGCTCTGGCCAAGTTACGAATCGCGTTAATTTGTATAAAAGTGCCGCTTTTAATTTGTATTCAGCCGTAGCTTCTTCGTCAGCTTGTGCAATCGGGACAAAGAAACAAAAAGTTAGGCATAGTGATACGATTGATCGCAAAAATATCAAAATACTATCGCTTTTGACGAGGGCCGAAAAGTAAATAGCCAAGTCTCCTGTGACGGCTTAACTGTGTGAATTAAATGATTATTAAAATTCTACTTTTACTTGAGCATATAGAGACCGTTCTACTTCGCTACGCAGAATATAATATTCGCCAACAAATTCCGAATGGCGGTTGTCGAATAAGTTCCTTCCCACCAATGAAAGCTCGATATTTTTCTTCGGCAACCAAGCAAAGCGGGCATTAACACTGCTGTATTCGCCGATGCTATCGTCACGAGTTGCCGACAGTGTGGTTGAATCGAGTGAGCTGACATATTGCATCCATAAATCGAACGTCATTGACTCTTTGATATCATGAATTGAACGCAAAGTCGCCTGATGCTCTGGGCTACCACCTTCAAGCGGTACTCGACTAAAAACGTCGGTACTATCGGCATCTCTCTGGGTATCTACCGTTAAGTAGCTATAAGTCGATTGTAATCTCCATCCAGATACGACGCGCCAATCAGCAACCAGCTCCACCCCTTTACTGGCCACATCCATTTTGTTGTCGAACACAGTCTGACTAGGAATAACTAATGGGTCCGCCGCAGGGTCATAAGGGTTTGGCACAATTTGGTAAGTATTGTATTCATAGCTGGCGGCGTTGCCGTAGTCGTTATAAAAGGCTGAGATATCTAAAGACGTTGTTTCTGTAGGTTGTATCCGAAAGCCTAATTCATACGCGGTTAGGTATTCAGATTCGAAATTTCCATCGGCGTCATTTGAAAAACTGATAGGGTCGACGCCGGGTAATAGAAGTAAACCTGTAGAGATAGAGCCGCGTTGCTCCATTGCTGAAGGAGTGCGTGCCGCACGGGATACTGAGCCCCATAAGGTAGTACCGGGTGCTGGAATCCATAGCAGTTTTACGCTGGGTTGAATTTCTACACCGGTAAAGTCTGTGCGTTCGAATTTACTGCCAATTGTGAGGCGTAAATTTTCTTCACTCAGTGCAATTTCGTCCTGAATAAAGGCGCTTATTAGTGAACTGGTTTTTTCTGTTGAGTCATTGAATGTAACGATGTCGGAATTTATATAGTGATCGTCAATACGGCGATAACCTAAGCCCCAAACGATATCATGACGATTAAAGCCGCTATAGCGATGTTGGAAATCGAAGTCGAATGTGTCTTTTTCTTGTTCTAATATGTATTCGCTACGTTTGGTATGGTCGAAGTAGACCTGTAGGCTAGCGTGCGAATTGCTATTAATTTGGTGATTTACACGACCCAATACATTATGACCACTGGCATTGATTGCGTCTTTGGTATTAAAAAGGCGATACGGCGTTACTGGATCAGGAGGATTGTTGGCCGGATTGCTTGGATCTAAATAGATGTTATCCAAAGTTTGGCTGAGTAAATTAGAGTAAGCGTCACCTTGGACTGTCCATGTGTCATTTTTAATTCCGCCATCAACACGGAAGCCTGCCCGGCGCGCTTGCCAATCATCATTTGCACTGGCATCAATATCTGGAGCATAGCTTGAATCTCGGTCGGCATACTTCAGATAAGTGCGAGCCGTTATATCATCATTAATACGGATACCATGGCGTAGTTGAGCGATTACTCGTTCTTCATTGCCGCCGCTGACTTGGACCAGAGAGCCTTGGGTCTCACTTGCCGCTTTAGTAATAATGTTGATGACACCATTGACCGCGTTGGCCCCCCACAAGGTAGCACCTGGGCCGCGAATCACTTCAATGCGGTCCACGTCTTCTAAAAGTGTGTCCTGATCTTCCCAATAAACCCCCGAATATGACTGCGTGTAGACGCTACGTCCATCGATAAGTACCAGTAGCTTATTCACAAACTGTGTATTGAAACCACGACTCGAAATTGCCCATTTGGCGTTATCAATTTTAGCGACTTGAATGCCTGGAGCTAAACGTAAAGCTTCAGGAATACTGGTGACACCTGAGCGACGGATGTCGTCATGTGTAATTACAAAGATGGCTGCTGCGGATTCGCTTAGGCGTTGTTTCTTTTTTGAAACAGAAGTGACCTCCATCGACAGCAGTTCTTCGATATTCATATCGAGGTATGAATCTAAACTTGCGGTATCGTTTTCAGTCGCCTCGGCCATAACGGATATCAGTATCAACAGTGGGGCGAAAACCATCAATGTTTTCTGCGAAATCATAGTCTTCTCTACAGGTAAATTGCCGCTGACTATTGAGTATAGTGGGAAATATCAATTTAGGGGGCGATAGCATCATTGCTATTTGGATCTACTTCTCAATATAAGAATAAAGTCGTATTTAGTGGCTTTAGTTGGCGTATTTGGATGATTTAAATAGGTTTGTATAGGCCAGTGTTTTGGTCGTGTTAATCAAAACGATACTGAGATTATTGTTCTGGTCGTGTTAATCAAAACGATACTGAGATTATTGTTCTGGCTTCTTGGCGGGTTAAAAACTTTACTGTGCTGCTTAAATCAAGCAAAAAAAGAGGCCAAGTTTGGCCTCTTTTTTTCAAACGTTATTACTTAACGATTACAAATTCAACGCGGCGATTTTCTGCACGACCTTCTGCTGTGTCGTTACTGGCGATAGGACTTGCTTCGCCATAACCTTTCGCCGTGAGTTTGTCGGCAGCAATCCCTTTACCTAAAAGGTAAGAGCGAACAGATTCAGCTCGTTTCTGGCTTAGGTTCTGATTTAAAGCATCGCTACCACGGTCATCTGTATATGCGCCAATTTCGATGCTCAAATCTGGGTAGCGGCTAAGCTCTGTCGCTGCAGCATCCAAAATCGTTTGGCTTGCAGGGGTCAAACGCGCAGAACCTGATTCGAATTTCACGCCTTTAAGACCGCCAGAGAAAGCAGGGCAACCCGATTCATCAACGCTAACACCGCTCGGGGTCGCAGGGCATTTATCAGCGGTGTTGTTGATACCGTCCTTATCGTCGTCTTTTACGATAGTGACTGGTGCAACAACCACTGGAGCGACTGCGGCAGGTATTGGTTTAGTTGCTGGTGTTGTGGCTGGTGCGACTGGAGCTGCCTTGCTGTAGCCATAGCCTGTATCACCTGCACCTCCAAAGCGGTAACCCACTTCGAGTAAATAGGTCATTTGTTCGAGATCTTCGTTTACCAGATCGTCTAGGCGGGCTTCAGCACGAGCGAAACAACGTTTGGAAAAATCATATTGCAGACCGAGGCCAGCAGACAAAATAGTGCCATCAAGGTCATCCGCACCGTCTGCACTGTTATTTTCATAACCTGCTGCGCCGGTTAAATATGGCTTTAGCGCGTCATCGCCGAAGAAGTACAAACCGCTTAAGCGGAACTGAGTAACATCGGTACGATCTTCTTGAATGAAAGAAGGCACAACTAGGTTCGCTTCAAGCGCGAAGTCCTTAGAAATCATGTAGCCCAGTGATGCTTCCAGGGTGTAGCTGTGGCGAGCGTAATCGCCATCATAAAAATAGTCGCCACTGATCTCATGATCGGTATGACCAGCACCATAAGTTACGTAGTAATCGTATTCTGCAGCTGCTTGCTGTGCGCTTGTTAAACTTGAAATGGCAATGGCTGATAAGAGTAGTGATTTTTTCATAGTGTCGTCCTCCTGACGCGAGGTGAAGATTGGTGCCGCGGATTGTAACTTAACCGGCATCATAAATATGGATTGATGACAATTCAGTGTTTGGCATGAGATGAACATTGTACATGAAATAATCCTTGTATAGTATTTGTATAAATAAATCCGTACTAACAAGGAGGAAGTCAAAATGAAAAAAACGATTCTTACACTCTTAACGTCGGTCTGTGTGTTGTTTCTATCGGGCTGTCAGTGGGTAACAACTGTGCCTTATGTCGAGATTCCACGCTATATGGGACTCTGGTATCAGATCTCTGCTAATGAAGTATTTTTTAATGAAGGCTTGGTCGGTGTGACCGCAGAGTACACCTTGTTAGAAGATGGCAGTGTACAAGTTTTCAATAAAGGTTTTGTCGAGACCCTCGATGGTGAGCCAAGCGAGATAATCGGTAATGCGACAATATGGGATGAAGAAACTAACTCAAAGCTGAAAGTCGTTTTCCCTGACGCGCCGAACCTACCCTACCCGAATTACCTCATTGTGGTGTTGGATAATATCGATTATCAGTATGCCGTGGTGACAGATCCATTGGAGTATACCCTATTCGTGTTGAGCCGAACGCCAACGATGGATGACAACACTTACGCCATGATATTGGGTGAGCTCGAAGCATTAGATGTTGATACGTCCAAGTTAATCCGGACACCACAACCCAGTAATTGATGATCAATCGGGTTAGTTGGAGCGGCTTGTTAGCCAATCTTCGATAGGTTTCGCTAACAAGTCGGCTAGCAATGGCTGGGCGGCGGCAGACGGATGAATGCCGTCATCTTGCATCATGCCTGGTGCGGTAGAGATTTTCGCTAACAGTTCAAAAGGTAATAACATCGTTTTGTATTGCTCTGCTAACGTCGGATAGAGCTGGCCCAATGCTTCCGCATAACGCGGGCCATAGTTGGGTGGAATTTGCATGCCGACAAGCAGCACATCGGCACCACTCCCTTGTGCTGCTTCGATCATACTAATGAGATTACGCTGAATTAATTTTACCGGAGTACCGCGCAATCCGTCGTTGCCGCCCAGTTCAATAACGACCAATTCTGGTGAATAGGTTTCGATTAGATCAGGCAGGCGGTTGGCTCCGCCACTAGTGGTATCACCGGATACTCCGGCATTGACTACTTTAAGTTCTGGAACCTGCTGTTGCAGCCGTTGTTCTAATAAATGCAGCCATCCTTGTTGCAGTGGCACACCAAATCCGGCACTAATGCTATCACCCACAACAACGATGGTTGGCTCAGCTCGGCTGGATGATGCAAAAACAGCAAGATTGAGCAATAAGCCAATAAGGAATCCTAGTTTTATGAGCGGCGTTGATCGTAACAATGTAGCAACCTCTTTATCTGTTAGTGCTCTTACCAAAACGGTAGAAACAGGTGGGCAAGCACTGACTATCCTGAAGGGCGTTAACTTAGAGATCAAGGCTGGCGATGCAATTGCCATTGTTGGTGCTTCCGGTAGTGGTAAATCAACCTTACTTGGACTGATGGCCGGCCTTGATTTACCAACTTCAGGCGATGTGAGCCTGTTGGGCGAATCGCTAGTAAATCTTAATGAAGACCAGCGCGCCGCAGTGCGTGCGCGTGGCGTTAGCTTTGTCTTCCAGAATTTTCACCTCTTGCCAGGACTAACGGCGTTAGAGAATGTGATGTTGCCACTGGAGATTCGTTCCGTAAAAGCGGCGCGCCAAGAGGCAAAGAAATTATTGGCAGAAGTGGGTTTAGCGCAACGCGAGCATCACTATCCAAGTCAGTTATCGGGTGGTGAACAACAAAGGGTTGCGATTGCTCGTGCATTCGCCGGAGCGCCTGAGATTTTATTCGCTGATGAACCGACGGGGAATCTGGACCGGAAAACAGGGCAACAAATTGAGGATTTACTGTTCACTTTGAATCGTGATTCAGGCACCACACTAGTGTTGGTAACGCACGATCCTAAATTAGCAGCGCGCTGTCATCGCCAAGTGTATATGAACGATGGCGAGTTATTCGAGATGACGCAGGAGGAGAAAATCCTGTGACTCTATATCGTCAAACATTATTGGCGTTGCGGTTATTGTGGCGTGAAGCCCGCAGCGGCGAGCTCACACTTATATTGTTAGCATTGATATTGGCTGTAACGGCAACAACGGCAATCGCTTTATTTAGTGCGCGATTAAACTTGGCGATGGAGGCTAACGCCAATGACTTATTGGGTGCAGATCGCCGTATTTCGTCGACGACGCAATTACCGGATGAATGGCAGACTAAGGCGCAAAATCTAGATTTAAAAACCGCGCGAACGATGGAGTTTCCTAGTGTGGTATTGCATGGGGATGAGATGGCATTAGCCGCAATTAAGGCGGTTGATGACGGTTACCCATTGCGTGGCCGATTAGCCATCAGTCCAGAAATGTATGGAGCCGGTGATCCTCAGTTACACGGGCCGCAGCCCGGCGAAGCATGGGCGGAGGCGCGTCTTTTAGCGCTATTAAATGTAGAAGTCGGAGATAGCGTCGAGCTGGGTGTAAGCCAATTGCGCATTAGTGGTGTTATTACCGAAGAGTCTGATCGTGGCGGTAATTTTTATACGCTGTCGCCGCGCTTAATGGTGAATTGGCGCGATGTAGAAAACAGCAGTTTATTAGGCCCTGGTAGTCGTATTAATTATCGGCTTTTGCTAGCGGGTAGTGATGATGCGCTAAATTCTTTAGAGCAAGAATTGGTGCTGGAGCCGAATCAAAAATTTGAATCTCTAGATGATGGCAATCAAGCGATGGCGGGTTCGTTAAGTCGGGCCAAGCAATACCTTGGTTTATCCGCCTTGCTTGCTGTTGTACTGGCGAGTGTGGCAGTTGCTATTTGTGCTCAGCGTTATGCCCAGCGACATTTTGATATTAGTGCTTTAATGCGTACATTCGGTTTGTCGCAAGGCCAAGTGCTATATATTTATACCAGTCAATTGTTTTGGATAGGTACTATAGCCACTCTAGTGGGTGCCGGCTTGTCATTACTATTACAGGCGGGACTAATAGAAGTATTAGGAGATTTATTACCGGATAATTTACCGGCGGCTCCATGGAGTGCTTGGCTGTTGGGGTTAAGTAGCGGCCTGATTAGTTTATTGGGTTTTGCTCTACCCCATCTCATGCCGTTATCGAGAGTATCGCCTCTGCGTGTGTTGCGCAGAGACTTAGTGCCAGTACCTTTGCAGGGTTGGTTTTTAGCCGCTTTAGCACTTATAGCTCTGACCTTTTTACTTTGGTTGTTTACTGCGGATGTAGTACTTAGTCTCGGCATGATGGGAGGGGGAACACTGGTCGTTTTATTGTTATTGGCCTTACTGCATCTGGGGATTCGCTTATTACGCCGGCGCTTACAAAATATTGATTTGCCCTTGGCTTTGCGTTTCGCATGGCAGCATTTAAGCCGTAATAGTCGTCAAACCGCAGGTCAGATAATTGCTTTCGCATTAACCTTGATCGTGATGATTGTTATTGGCGTAGTGCGTAATGATTTACTCGCCGATTGGCAACGAAGTTTGCCAGATGATGCACCGAATGTATTTGCAATGAATATCCAAGATTATGAGCGCGAGGAGTTCAGTTTTGCGCTCGATAGTGCTGGGTTACGGGCCGAGCCTCTTTATCCTATGGTGCCCATGCGTTTGGTTAGTATCAATGATGTATCTGTAGCTGAACTCGCTATCGCCGACGACCGCGCTATTGATCGTGATTTAATTTCTACCACATTTAATCGCCTGCCCGATAATAATGAAATAGAAGAGGGTGATTGGTCATTGATGACGAGCCAAACTCAGCAGTTGTCGGTAGAGGCCAAGCTGGCCAAGCGCTTGGGAATTAAATTGAATGATGTGATTGAATTTCGCGCTTCAGGGATCAATTTCAAGGCGACTGTTAGTAGTTTGCGTACTGTCGATTGGGGCAGTATGACGCCCAATTTTTACATGGTATTTTCTGCCGACGTCTTAGTGGCGTTGCCCACAAGCTATCTCACAAGCTTTTATATTCCAGTAGAAAAACAAACAGCACTAACCCAGCTTATTCGTGAGTTTCCGGGTGTTACCTTGCTGGATACACGTTATTTGCTCGGGCAAATACAAATGCTGTTGCAGCGTTTAACTTTGGCAATTGAATTAATTCTGGCGTTTGTTTTAGTGGCTGCTGGATTGGTGACCATAGCGATTTTGATTAGTAGCACTCAAGAGCGGCTACGCGAAGGCGCAGTATTACGTACTTTAGGTGCTAGTTCAGGTCGTATCCGTCAGGCGCAGATGGTTGAATTTTCGTTGCTAGGTGGGGTTGCCGGATTGCTGGCGTTACTGGGAAGCGAGGCGATTTGTTATGGCTTATACACAGCCTTGTTAGATATTCCCTACGGTGGTCTGGGTTGGCTCTGGCTATGGTTGCTACCGGCTACAATGCTAGTGCTGGTTGCACTTGGCACATTGCTTATGCGACGTGCCGTAACCGTTGCTCCATTGCGGGTTTTACGAGAGCTAGATTAATATTCCTGGTTATTCGATAAGCTCTTTCGGAATTGGCGATTCTAAAATAGTGGCTATCGTTTTAACCATGTCGCGTTCATCTTCAGTAATGTGGCGATCACTTGTAATGGTTGCCATTAATGCCTTAATAATCCGCCCTTTTATATGAGGATAGGCTTGGGTTAATTTTGCCAGAGCGCGGTTTAATGGATTGAGTGAGCCCGAGGTGGTATGCGCTATATCTCGCTTCACCGCAGAGAAGCCACCGGCTGCAATTCCCGCGGCATATGCTTTATCAATATCTTCAGGATGTTCTTGGCCTGCACAGGCAACATAAGAGATAACCGTGGCGATCTCGCTAGCTACTGCATCTGCTTGGCTATATCGCGGCTTTGCTGGATGAACAGTATTAAAATGTGCACCTAAATATTGCAATATTAAACGGTATAAACACCATTCAAATAAATCAATTTCACCGTCGGCTTTCGCGAGCTTGACCAGCGTCGTATGAAAATTTTCGTATTGCTGCGGCGACATTTCTCTTAATGCCGTCAGCGATTTTTCGACCAGCGGTAGGCGTTGGCCAGGCAAGAGTGTTTGTGCGGCAGGGTAAAACTGTAGCAAGGTTGTAAATGATTGTTGGCCGTGTTGCTTACGCACTAAATCTTGCTGTTCTCTTGCGATTAATTTATTCGGCGACGCAATTAATAACGAAAATATCAATATACGTGCGCTGTCTGGCTCAATCGCCGCCGCCTGTAAATTTAACAGTGCCCGTTGGCGTTCAGATAAAACGGCGGTGGTGTTATTTTCGGGCTCTATCCTTTGGTTTTTAGTATCAGCGTGACCACCACTGGTAGCACCCGCTAAGCCGCTAATAATCGCAGAAGTTGCGCTGTCGAGTGTGCTCTTACGAGAGGGGATTTCCCGAGGAGCTGACGTTACTCTCGGCTTAAGATATTGGCCGTTCCACGAAGGATCTAAACGATTAATACGCTCATTGAGCGGAGGATGTGTCGCAAAGATATTTAAGCGCGAAGTAAATGCCTGACCGAAAAATAGATGTCCCATTTCCTCACTGGCCGGATTGTGTACATCACTACCAGCGCCATAGCCAATGACCTTTAATGCACCGCTTATACCATCGGGATTACGGGTGAACTGTACCGCGGATGCATCGGCTAAAAACTCGCGCTGGCGCGACACCGCAGCACGAATAATACTGCCAAAAAATACACCACTATAGCCAATAACCATCAAACCTAAACCTATCATAGGCCCCGCATTATTTTTAGAATTGCGGCTACGAGAGGATGAATGCATGAGTAATCGGCCGACCAAGCCGATGAATAAAATACCGAAGAGTAACGCCATCAGTTGCATATTCAGGCGCATATCGCCGTTTAATATATGGCTGAATTCGTGGGCAATGACACCTTGTAGTTGCTCTCTGGATAGTTTCTCCATACAGCCGCGAGTTACCCCAATGATGGCATCCGAAGGCTGATGGCCTGCAGCAAAGGCGTTAATGCTGTCGTCATCGAGAACATAGACATCCGGTATTGGCATTGACGAGGCGATGGCCATTTCTGCGACAACATTGAGTAACTGTTGCTCGTCACTATCTTGTGTATTGGATTGAATTTTCCGGCCACCGAGCATATCGGCGACTTGTCGCCCGCCTTTGCGTAATTCCAGCCATTTATAGCCGCTACCTGCGAAAATAACGAGCAACGCGCCCGCGGTCCCAAGCAGCCATATTTCTGGCTGAGCTTGTACTAATTCAAGGGTAATGGGTTTATGGCTTGACCACGCTAAAGCAACAATAAATACGATATTGAGCAAAACGACGATGATCGCGACCGCGAGGAAAAAGAGTAAGCTTAGCAGGCCGGTTCGACGGCGTGCTTGGTCTTGATGCTCAAAAAAATTCATACGTCACAATGCTATTGGCAGCGCTCAAGCAAACTTGAGCGCTAAGTTAAAAATTGAAAGTAAATTAAAAGCTTACTTTCGGCGCAGCCTGTATAGCAGCCTTATCTTCAAACTCTAATAGGCTAGCATCGCTGCCATGGCCAAACATTGATGCAAAGAAAACCGGCGGAAATGTTTGGCGGAAGGTGTTGTAGCTCATGACTGCATCGTTAAAGGCTTGGCGTGAAAATGCGACTTTATTCTCTGTGCTGCTTAGCTCTTCAGATACCTGCATCATATTTTGGTTGGCTTTTAAATCAGGGTAAGCTTCCATGACGACATTTAAGCGGCCCATTGCACTAGCTAAAACACCTTCGGCACCTGATAGTTGCTTCATCGCGCCGGCATTTCCCGGCTGCTGAGCAGCTGCTTTTAAGCCAGCAGCTGCGTCATTTCGAGCAGCAATAACGGCTTCAAGCGTATTACGTTCGTGCCCTAAATAGGCTTTAGCGGTTTCAACTAAGTTGGGAATGAGATCATAACGACGCTTTAATTGCACATCAATCTGCGCAAAAGCATTTTCATAGCGATTTTTTAGAGTTACTAGGCGGTTATATATGCTGATGATATAAAGCAATACCAAGGCAATAACCACTAATGTAATTATGGTTGTCATAATATTAACGTTCCCAGCCGCCAGTGCTATTAAGGTAGTAAAAGCCGTCTTCTGATGCTTTTTCTACTAATTTCTCGCCTGCAATTTTTTCGATGTTAGCGAGCTGAGTATTCTGCTTGTTTGCAATTTCTTGATACTTCACTTTACGTTGACGATTAATGTCAACAACCAGCGCTGCTGCTTCCATATTGTCGGCTTTTACTAAACCGAGATAGCCATTAACTTGCTCGCCGACAAGTCCTTTGGCTTTGGCATCATCGAGCTCAAGAGCCCAGCTGGTCATGCTAAATAACATTGCCGCTAGCATTAAGGGTAAGGTCTTAAATAGTGTCACTTTCATCACATTCTCCAAACTCAGAATAAACCGTCTTCCGACTCAAACAAATTTTCGAGGTCTTTTTCCACTTTGATGCGGACCTCGTGTTCGATTTTGACATTTAGGTTAATGGTGATGGGTTTCTCTGGGGCGGCCACCTTAAGAGTACAGGCGCTGAGTACCACCGCTAGAGGAGCCACCAATAGCACTGCACTTGGCTGGAATTTCATAGGTTGAGTCCTTGTTAACATTCCCCTTACTCTAACCGCGACCCCAGCGAATGCAAGCCTTGTTATCGTGCTTAGGAGCGAGATTTTTTTATCCCATAGGTCGCCTGAGATTTTGCTTTCGCCTTGGCTTTTTGTCGTTGTTTGCGTTGGTTACGGCCATGACTGGCGCTATCGGCAGGGGCGTCGAAGTTAGGTTCGAAGCCGACTAACCACTGGGTCGGAAGGGGACGCTTAATTAGAGCCTCGATATCCGCCAATAAATTCTCTTCGTTACGCGCAACAAAGCTAATGGCTTTGCCGCTGTTACCGGCTCGGCCTGTTCGGCCAATCCGATGCACATAGTCTTCGGCGTTAAATGGCAGCTCGTAGTTAACGACCCAAGGCAATTCAATGATATCGATACCGCGGGCCGCAACATCGGTGGCTATCAAAGCGCGTATCTTACCGTTCTTAAAATCATCGAGAGCGCGTGCGCGTGCGCCTTGGCTCTTGTCACCATGAAGGCTATCGCATTTGATACCGTCTTTTATCAGTTCGCTAGCCAGATCATCGGCTTGTTTCTTCGAACGTACAAATACCAAGACTTGCTGCCAATTCCCCGAGCCGATGAGCCAAGCTAGTGCCGAGCGTTTCTTGCTGGTGTCCATGTTGTAGAGAACTTGTTCGATACTATCAAGGGTAGCGTTGGCGGCAGCGACTGCGATTTCTTCCGGTTGATTGAGCATGCTATAGGCTAAATCTTTGACCGATTTGGGAAAGGTTGCCGAGAAAAATAGGGTTTGGCGTTGTTTGGGTAATCGTTTAAGCAAACGCACGAGTTCGTCTTTAAAGCCAAGATCCAACATACGATCAGCTTCGTCCAAAATTAGCCAACGGACAGCGCTGAGTTCTAACGCCTGTTGATTGATCAGATCGAGTAAGCGCCCTGGGGTTGCCACTAAGATATCAACGCCCTGAGTTAGGGCGTCGGTTTGCGGTCGTTGGCTGACGCCGCCGTATACCGCTAATGTTTGCAACTTAGTGTGGGCAGCATAGCCTTGAATACTGGTCGCCACTTGATCTGCAAGCTCGCGTGTTGGTGCCAATATCAGTGCGTGAGGGTGTTTACTCTGTGCAGGTTGGCCTTCAAGTAGGCGAGTTAATAGAGGTAATGCGAAAGCAGCGGTTTTTCCTGTTCCTGTTTGCGCGCCGGCCAGAACGTCTTTACCGGCCAGAATGGTTGGAATCGCTTGGGCTTGGATGGGCGTTGGCGTAGCGTAACCTAAGTCGGTTAATGCCGTAATAATTGGGCTAGCGAGCTGTAACGCAGCAAAGCTGGACATGGTGTCGATCCACAGGAAAGCAAAGAAACTGAGTATAACATTGCTACAAATTTAGACGCAGATGCAGGAAGTTTTGCTCTGGATCATGCATGATCATTCAATCCCCTACAAAATACCGCTATAATGCGTCCGACTTTAAAATTACAAGCCGTGATAGCTTAGATGAGGACACCTTCGTGAAACAACTGAAAGCATTGATCTTGGCTGCTGCCACTTTATTAATGGCGCAAGCGTATGCAGAAACTGACGCAAACGCAGCGAAAATCCATGAACGCATCAAGCCAGTTGGTGAAGTATGCGTTGGCGCGGAATGTGGCGGTGCAGCGGTAGCGCCAGCAGAGCCTCGTACGGGTGAAGAGGTATACAACATTGCATGTACAGCATGTCATAGCATCGGCGTTCTTGGTGCTCCTAAGAAAGGCGACCAAGCTGCTTGGGATACACGCTTAGAGAAAGGGTTGGATGCCGTGTGGAAGAATGCGTTGAATGGTATTAACGCTATGCCGCCTCGTGGTAACTGTGCTAACTGTTCTGATGATGAAATCCTAGGCGCCATCAAGTTTATGTCTGGTCGTTAATAAGCGTTAGTTCTATATAGTGCTTATCAAAGCCCCGACCCGTTCGGGGCTTTTTTTATCTTGTTAAATCCCTTCTGTTTAGAAAACCATCGTTCGTCGGTAAGCGGTCGCGTTTTCCCATCTTTATTGTATTTTTTCTGACCTTAGTATTTTTTTTGTAATTTATGTTTTCAGATCATGGCGGCAACTGAATCCTTAGCTATAAGTTATGTCGTGAATATGATTACCAAGAGAGGACTGCCGCATGGCTACTAAAGATAACGATATGGCGATGCCGGATGAAGAAATGGACAACGAATCAGACACTGATTTGGGTCCAGAAGAAGAACAAGACGAAGCGCCCATTACTGATGTGAGCTTTGGCTCTGCGGAAGCGCATCGCAAACTGCGTGAGTCATTGGATGCAGAAGTTGCCGCGTTTTTGGCGCGCGGCGGACAAATTAAAACCGTTGACGATAACGTCATGGGAGATCCGCCACGTAAGCCGCAGACCAGTTATGGCAGTCGCCCAATTTAATTAGGTCAAAGCGCTAGATAGATGCCTGAAATGTCCAGTTCGGACTAAAAGTCAGGTACCTGAGCGTAGCAAATTAGGCCACATTGGGAGTTTAACTCCCAATTGTTGGTCCTACTGCTATGCTTTCTCTTCTACTACGGCAGGGATGCTTTATTGTGAATATCTATTCAAATATCCAACAACGCAATGACAGTCGACGATTTCGTCGGCGTATGCATGCAATTCCAGCGGCTATCGCGCTGTTACTTCTGGGAGTTGTTTGGCTATTGTCCGGTCATTCGGCTCATGCTGTTACTACTAAACCTGTATTTTCAGCAACGGATCTAAACGAGTCGCACCCTCCGTTACATTTGGGCGATGAGTCATGCTTTTTTACAGCAGCGATACTTACCGATCGGCAAGGCGCTCGATCTGCAGTGCCAATTGCGACCAATGAGTAATTTCTGCATCCGCACGGACATGATCTAAAGGCCAGACCCGTTCGTCAAAGTTAACCCAAATTGTCTTCATACCCAGCGTCGCTGCCGTGGCGATATCTTCTACTGGGTGATCACCAATATGAATACTTTCGTGTGCAGCCACACCCGCTGCGTTCAATGCTGCATGAAACATATCTGGGCTCGGCTTCGCTGCACCGACATTTTCTGCATTGAAATGATGATCAAACAAATGATGGATACCAATCATCTTTAAATCGGCATTGCCATTACTGACGGCGATCAAGGCTAAGTCTTTGTTTAAATCTTCTAGGGTTTGTAGAGCATCATCGAAAAAAGTGACACGGTTGCGAGCTTGATGAAAAACCGCAAAGGCCTCACCCGCCAGCGCTACGGCTTCATCGTGGCTAACGCCGGCCTGCATAAAAGCACGGCGCAAGGTTTCGTAGCGTAGTTTAGATATTTGATGGCGCATCGACGGATAGCATTCGGCCAGTTCGGCTTTGTATTGTCGCAGTCCTTCCGGACTATAGAGCTGGGAGGTGCCGGGGCAGTTTTGCTCAATCCATGAATACATGGCCGCTTCCGCTTCGACTATGATAGGTTCGACTGCCCACAGCGTGTTATCGAGATCAAACGTCAGTAAGCGGATAGCCATAAAAACCCTCAGCCAACCGGTATTTGCGGTAAACGCAATGCCAGTACGTCGGCGATGTAGTCGAGAAACAAGGTATCCATTGAGCTGCGATAGTAGCTTGGATTTTTACTGGCAATGGTGAGTACGCCATTGTTGTCGCGACCGCGAATTTGCGCGGAGGCCACGGATTTAGCATCACTACTATCAACACCTAATAGCATGGCAATATCGCTGGCGGGTAATTGCCCGCAGATAGCTCTATGACCTTTAAACAGGCGGTGAGTTGTCCGTTGTCTTTCAGTGCTGTGAATGGCAATCAGAGGTTCTTCTAATTGCCGCTCAGTAAAATGCAACATCGCCCAAGCATCGACACCAAAGTCTTTACGCAGGGAGTCATCCAGTGCGGCTTGAACCCCCATCCAGTTTTCCGCTTCGACTAACGCCAGCACTAGGCGTCGGCTTTTCTCAAATAGCTGGTCATTACGACGGGCATTTTCCAGTAGATCCGATAGGCGCTGGCGTAGTTCAACATTACGTTCACGATGCACGGCTAATTGACGTTCAACTAAGCTAGTTGCTGGCCCACTATTATGTGGAATTCGCATGTCAGACAGCAGAGCATCTTTACCAATAAAGAATTCTGGATGGTCTTCTAAAAACTGCACCACATCGGCTTCTGTTAAGCGCGGTAACTGACTCATACTCTTATTCCTTAAACGTTTACACGCCCTTCAAAAACGGTATTGGCTGGTCCAGTCATATTCACTGAGTTTTCGCCGTCCCACTCAATAAATAATTCACCACCCGGTAAGCTAACGGTGACGCCGGGTTTTAACCAGCCGCGTAGTTGCCCCGAGACCACCGCGGCGCAGGCACCGGTGCCACAGGCTAAGGTTTCACCCGAACCGCGTTCAAATACCCGTAAGCGGATATTGTGTTCATCAACCACCTGCATAAAGCCAACGTTCACTTTGCGTGGAAATTGCGGGCAGCTTTCTAAAAGTGGCCCCCAGCTTTCTACGGGAGCGGTATCGACATCATCGACGCGTAGCACGGCATGAGGATTGCCCATCGACACTGCACCGATATTGATTGCGCCAATGCCGTCTACTTCGATGCTGTATTCCGGTGCAAATTGGTTAGCGCTAAACGGAATGTCTGCGGGTATTAAAATGGGTTTCCCCATATCAACAACCACTTGATTATCGTCGGTAAGGTTTAGTTCTATTATGCCGTTTGCGGTTTCGACTCTAATGGTGCGCTTACCGGTTAGGTGCTGATCATAAACAAATCGCGCAAAGCAGCGTGCGCCATTGCCGCAATTTTCAACTTCACTGCCATCGGCATTGAAAATACGGTATTTAAAATCGACATCAGGACGTGACGGTTGCTCAACGATAAGCAGTTGATCAAAGCCAATGCCGAAATTGCGATGAGCGAGTTCGCGCACGCGCTCAGGGCGAATAAAACCGCTCTGAGTTACTAGGTCGACGACGACAAAGTCGTTACCTAAGCCGTGCATTTTGCTGAACTTCAGCCACATAGAGTTATTTCCTAGACCTAATTATTTTGGCAAGCAGGATTCGTTGCTAAACAAGGATGCAATACTTTCGCGCTCGCGCACAACATAGGCTTGTTCACCATCGACCATTATTTCTGCAGGGCGACCACGACTGTTGTAGTTGGATGCCATTACAAAGCCGTATGCGCCAGCGGACATCACCGCTAATAGATCGCCTTGTTTGATCGCAAGATCACGATTCTTACCTAAGAAGTCCCCAGTTTCACACACTGGACCAACAAGGTCGTACGCGCGTACAGGCTCTTCTGAGGTTTCATTTACCGGCACAATCGCTTGCCACGCGCTGTATAGCGCAGGGCGAATCAAGTCGTTCATCGCACCGTCGATAATGGCGAAATTCTTATGATCGTTCAGTTTTAAATATTCAACCCGGGTCAAAAACACACCGGCGTTGGCGGATACTGAGCGACCCGGTTCGAAGATGAGTTTAAAGGTACGATCACCTAGACGTTCTTTAATGGCTGCAATGTATTCGGCAGGCGAGGCAGGGTTCTCATCGCGATACTTAACGCCGAGGCCACCGCCTAGGTCGAGATGTTCAATGCGAATTTCGCGCGCTGCTAAGTCGTCAACCAGTTCTAAAACTCGATCGAGTGCATCTAAAAATGGCGAAATTTCGGTTAGCTGGCTACCGATATGACAGTCGACACCTTTGATGACAATGCCTGGCAAGCTAGCTGCTTTTTGATAAATACGCGCGGCATCATTGATATCAATACCGAACTTATTGTCTTTTAAGCCAGTAGAAATATAGGGATGCGTTTGCGCATCGACGTCAGGGTTTACGCGCAGAGAAACCGAGGCGGTTTTGCCCATGGCGCTGGCGACTTCACTTAAACGCTCTAATTCAGCTTCTGATTCAACGTTGAAGCAGTACACACCGACATTAAGGGCGCGCTGCATTTCACGTGCTTGCTTGCCAACACCTGAGAAGACGATGCGAGAGGGTTCGCCACCGGCCGCGAGTACGCGTTCTAATTCGCCTTCACTAACGATATCGAAGCCTGCTCCGATACGTGCTAAGGCGCTCAGAACACCAATGTTAGAGTTAGATTTTACCGCGAAGCAGACCAAGCTCGGCCATTCGCCTAAGGCATCGGTATAAGCGGTGAAGTGTTGCTCAAAAGCGGCACGAGAATAGACATACAACGGCGTACCGTGCTGCTCTGCTAATGCGGCTAGTGACACATTTTCAGCGTTTAAAACGCCATTTTTATAATTGAATACAGACATATTAAAACTGATTTTCCATTTGAGCAGGGTCTTGGTCTGGCAGATAAAGCGGGCCTTTTTGCCCACAGGCTGATAGCCCGGCTAACAAGCCCAAGCTGAACAGACACATAATAATCGGCCGCAGTCGCATAAAGATTCTCCTAATTGCGGGCATTATACGGGGATTCTCAGAACCTGTCTGCGCTTGTTCAGAGCCTAGTTCGAACAGGGATACAGTAAATTGCGCCGTTTGCCGAGGAGATCGTTGGACGCAGGAATACTTGCCGAGTGGCAGGGTTATATCGGAGTGGAAATTAAGCTTTCGGATAGACGCTTTTCTAAGCGCTGACGTACGGTTAGGTGTGCGACCAGTTGTTCGTTGTCGGCCAATATTAAGTCGGTTAAGCGGCAATCATAGGCTGCGGCATTGTGTCTTAGTTCTCTTACGTGGTTAGCGACGTTGCTAAATAACTGATCGCCGTGCATTGATTGGCGAAATTCCTGCCCATTGCAGTAAAAAGTCATGTGTCGTTGATTATCAATGACAGCGTGCAGATCAATCGCCGCAGGTAGTTGCACATCGTCGGGCATGCGGCGGCGTTCGCATTCGAACTCGTAACTTAGCGGTTTGAGTTTCAGTTCTGCCAGTTTAATAGGGCGCGCTTGGACGCGGTTTTGCGAATATTGCCAGCGCTGATCAAGACGGTACATAAATCGGAGCAAGGGAATTAGCCATTGGCGTAAATCACTTTCTGGCCATTGTTGAAAGAATAAGGCACCGCGCTCATCGCAGACATAAACAAAGATATAGTCTTTATCGCGCCAGTAATACACCTGCCAAATACCGCTACGGCTTTCTTCGAGGATTAATCGCAGTGGGCTATCCGGCAGCGCATGTCGATCCAGTTGCCAGGTTTGGTAGCGCTTTCGTGGCCGCGCCAACAGTGTCAGTAAGGCTTGGGGTGATTCGGCATGTTCAATATGGAGTTTGCGTTGGCGTATTTCTAGCAGGTGATAGTCGGCACCGATTTGTAGTAAATAGGGCGATGGCTGTGGTTGAGAAAAGTGCGTTGTGACATCGGTTAATAATTCGGTAACGCGTTCACGAATCGCAATGGCACGACTCACGCAGTGACAGTGTACATACCATTCGGGCCAACCTTGCTGTCGTGCCAATTCGCGGTGGGTCAGCATTTGCGCGAGAATATCGGCAATGGCACTGTGCCCTTCATAACGGCTAACTTGCCACTCTCCCCAACTGTTAATGCTCAGCACATCCGCCGTGTGCACTAGATTTTCTCGGGTTGAGCTGTAGCCGAGAGAATCATCACGATTGCTGATCTTCTGCATGCCACGGCGGCTGAGTTGGTGTTGTGGATCGACTCCTGCATTGACAAATATGTGCAGTGCTAGCGGGTAGGCTTCTGTGGTTAAGGCACTGTTATTCAACTTGGGGGATGGCAATTGCTTCATTACACCAAGCAGCTCGCGTAACTCGTATTGAGTTAGCGAATTGTGCTGCGGATATAGCGCAATTTGGGTGTAATCATGCAACAAGCCATTGTAACGAGCGAATGCCAGTAGCTCGACTAGGCTTTCTGATTGGCGTAAGGGGGCTTGATTGTCGTTGGGGCGCCAAGGGCCGGGATATAATTGCCAATGTGAGTTCTTTAAATTCAGGGTGATTTTTTCTTGTTCTAACTCACTGCGAATCCCCGGATTTATTTGAATGATTTTACCGGGGCGAGTTTCAAAGGCAGCGGTTAAGCGGTTGCCTAAGACTTTAAGATCGCGAGGTTGAATATGAATCCGAGAAGCATAACGCTGACTGAAAATCGCTAAATAGCGATAACTGCTGAGCATTTCGCTCACCAGTGCATTGCGCTCACGACTGACGGTTTGCGGGCTCCAATGCTGACGTTGATCGAGTGCGATTAACTGGTTTTGATCCCAGCCCCATTCGGATGTCAGTGCTAGTAGTTCTTGGGCGCGCCAACCATCTCGTTGCCCTTTATTGAGTTCTGTCAGCGGTAAATCCGCTTTGTAATAAAAGGCGCGGCGTACTAATTCTACTCGTTGTGCATTTCCTTCCTGTTGTAACTGCTGTTGGATGCGACCCAACATTAAACGGTAGGCATCGCAGTTTTTGAAATTAGCACCGCCGTTTTGAACCTGTTCTTTTAAATCCCAACACAATGGGCGGATGCGCGGGTATTGGCTGGCGTAATGACGCGTGAGTAGTAATTTGAGTAATGATTTATAAGGATTGGCGAGACCTTTATTGAGCTGCCAAAGGCCTGCGCCGACGAACTCGGCAGCGGGAATGGTGGCGATGGAACCAACATCCAGCCATTGATCTACGCTAACAATATGATTGTCGACCAAACGCTGCCAGTATGAATCCGCGCGGGTTTCTTCACTCAATGGAATGGCCCACCAGCGTGGACAGGCGCCTGCCAGCCATAAAGCGCTGCGATAGAATTCGTCGAGCAATAGTAAATGCTGAGTACTGCCGCAATCCTCACCATCGGCGGAGCGACTTTGCCCTTGACGAAATTCCGTCAGGTTCATCAAGAAAAAGTGCACTTCGCAATTTTGTTGCGCTGCCCACTGTTCGATTAAATCGCATTTCTGTCTTAGTGCTGCCAAATGCTGTGGTCGTAATAATTCATCATGGCAAACCCAGACATCGAGATCACTGCTGCTCGACTGTGCGACTGAGCCTAAACTGCCCATTAAGTAGAGCGCATGAATAGAGCGGTGTGCCGGATCTCGTGGTAATTGCACACCACGAGCTAATGTATGCAAAGCTGAGCGCTGAGCGATGCTCGGTGTAAATCCTCGAACTCCACAAGGCGTGTCTGCAGTTACAAATCCAGGTAAACGGGGGTGATTGACGTGCAGCAACACGGCAAGCACATCGATAACGGCTTGCTGGCGTTTTGTCATTTGACTGCGGGTAGCATCCAAGCGTTCTTGGTTCAATGCTAAAAAGGCATCGCGCCAGCGTAGGATCGCAGTATTACTGGGAAGAGTGTCATGCTTGACCATTCTGTCAGTATAGGCGAATACCGCCAGAATGAAGGTTTACAGCAGCAATTTTGCCCCGTACTCAGTTTTGCTCTTCGCACGGGGCAAGGTTCGATCGACGTGTGCGCTTAGCTAGCAAACACCAGTTGGCCGTCGACAAATACGCGTTTTACTTGTCCTTTCAAGGTGCGGCCAAGCGCAGGATGGTTGCGACCTCGGGATTGCAGAGATTGTGCGGTGACGACATTCTCTGCATTCGGGTCAACAAGGCAGGCATTAAAGGCGGCGCCTTCGGTCAGCTGTTGATGCAGCCCGAGTAAGTTAGCTGGGATTGTGCTGGTGGCACGAATCAAGGCATCGATACTCAGCTCACCGCGATGCACTAAGCTGAGCGCTTGCGGTAAGAAGTGGTCGTATTGGCTCATACCGGCTTCGGCATCGGCAAACGGTGCTTTCTTGGCGGCAATTTCATGCGGCTGATGATTTGAACTGATGGCTAAATGGCCTTGCTCTACGGCTTGCAGTAAAGCCAGGCGATCACGTTCGCTTCGCAATGGAGGCTGCACATTAAACAAGCTGTTGTAGCCCTCAACGGCTTCATCGGTATAAAGCAAGTTGGCTAATGTGGTGTCTGCCGTCACAGGTAAACCGCGCTGGTGAGCTTCGGTCAACATAGCAACACTGCGCGCGCAGCTGATTTGACTGATATGTGCGCGCACGCCAGTCTGCTCAATAAGCAAAAGAATATTGGCAATGGCGATGGTTTCGGCGGTTTCTGGAATGCCGCTTAAGCCCATGCGTGTTGCGGTTGGGCCTTCGTGCATGCAGCCACCGGCAGATAAGGCTTCGTCATTAGCCGTTAAAAATAGCGGGATATCGTAGGTTGCCGCATATTCCATTAAACGACGCAGTACGTAGTTATCTCTAATTGGGCGACGTGCATTACTGAGAGCAACGGCTCCTGCTTCTTGCAGGGTTACCATGTTGGCAATTTGCTCTCCTGCTAAACCTTGGGTAAGAGCACCTAAAGGCAGTACTCGGGCAAAACCGGCCTTGGCGGCTTTTTCTAGCACTAACTGAATAACCGCAGCGGTGTCTGCAACTGGTTTAGTGTCTGGCAAGCTACAGATATGGGTAAAACCACCGGCACAAGCCGCGCGAGTTTCGCTAGCAATGCTACCTTTTTGGCTGTATCCAGGTTCGGGTAAGTGGCCACCAAGATCAATAAGCCCAGGAATTAACCATTGCCCTTGAGCATCAATGCTTTCTTCGATTTCACCTGCGATAGGACGACGACCAATGGTTTGGATGCGACCATCAGCCACAAAGATTTCGGCAACAGTATCTAAATTATTAGCCGGATCGATTAAGCGGGCATTTTCAATCTGTAGATATCTCATTGCGCGCCGTCCTCGTCGATCATTTGTGCTGATTGTTGGCCACTCATGGCCATTGCCATAACAGCCATACGTACGGCAATACCGTAACTAACTTGGTTAAGAATGACGGATTGTGGGCCATCAGCAACCGCGGATTCAATTTCTACGCCGCGGTTGATTGGCCCTGGATGCATCACGATGGCATCTGGTTTGGCGAGCGCTAACTTCTCTTCAGTTAAGCCATATAGCTTGAAAAATTCGCTTTCGCTAGGCAATAAAGCATTTTGCATACGCTCTTTTTGCAGGCGCAGCATGATAACCACATCGCAATCGGCTAGGCCTTGATTCATGTTGTAAAACGGTCGAGCACCTAACGCATCAATATCTCGTGGTAGCAATGTACCTGGGCCAATAACACGCACTTCAGCAGCGCCAAGTGTGCGCAGAGCATGAATCTGCGAGCGAGCAACGCGTGAGTGCAAAATATCGCCGACGATGGCGACTATCTTGCCTTCAATGCTGCCGGTATGGCGGCGAATGGTGAGCATGTCGAGCATGGCTTGGGTTGGATGCGCATGGCGTCCGTCACCGGCGTTGATAATGGCAACGTTAGGGGTTACGTGTTCGGCGATAAAATGCGCCGCACCGGAGTCCGCATGACGTACAACGAACATATCGCTGTACATCGCTTCTAGGTTCCACAAGGTGTCCATTAGAGTTTCGCCTTTCGCAGTTGCAGATTTGGCGATGTCTAAATTGAGAATGTCTGCTGATAAGCGCTTGGCGGCCAACTCAAAAGTTGAGCGTGTACGCGTGCTGTTTTCGAAAAACAGGTTTACCACGGTTTTACCACGCAACAAAGGAACCGTTTTAACGGCACGTTCTTGTGTACTGATAAACGAGTCGGCGGTATCAAGAATTTCGGTAAGCAGTTCGCGGCTGAGTCCTTCCGTGGTGAGGAAATGTTTCAGGCGTCCGTCTTCCGTCAACTGAACCTTGCTGGGATCGGTAGTCATAGGGCACTACTTTATAAGTTGTAGATAATAAGTGTTAAAATTCGGTTGCGGCCTGCGTCGCTATTGAGCTTACGCCAGTGACAATGTCAGTGGATTTGGCCCGCCTAGCTTGATCAATTGACCTTCATTTAAGGCGATGGTTGCACCGCATAAGTCAGGCTGAATTGGCAGTTCACGGCGGCCGATATCCAGTAGACACACAAGGCTAATACTGGCAGGGCGCCCATAATCGAATAACTCGTTCATGGCAGCGCGAATGGTACGGCCGCTCATAATGACGTCATCGACTAAAATAATGTGGCGATCTTCAATGCTGTCCGGCAGTTCTGACCCTTTTACTTGCGGGTGCAATCCGTGACGAGTGAAGTCATCGCGATAAAAGCTAATATCCAATACGCTGATCTCGGCGTGTGGATTTAAGTACTGTTGCAGGCGCTGGGCGACCCAAACGCCGCCGGTGCGAATGCCAACTAAAAGAGGATCGTCTAAGTCACGCTCAGCGGCGAAGGCTTTGATTTGCTCGCCTAATGATTCACACGTTTGTTCAATATCGGGCAAATTCATCGAGATTCTCCTTGCTCGCGCGGATGTGCGATCATCCAGCTTTCTAGTATGAGTTGGGCAGCAATGCCGTCGACCGAGTTCTCGCCGAAGTTTCTATTACCACCTTCGGCAATAACGATGCCTTTTGCTTCATAGCTTGTCAGGCGTTCGTCATGGGTATAAGCAGGACGATGAAAGCGCCCCTCTAGTCGTTTGGCGAATTTTGCCGCACGACGGCTCATTTCGCTATCACTACCGTCCATATTGAGCGGTAATCCGACAATAAAAGCATCCGGTTGCCATTCCGTGATAATACGCTGCAACAAATCCCAGTCCGGTACACCATCGCGCGCTTTGATCGGTGCTAACGGATTGGCACTGGCGGTAATACGCTGTCCTATCGCAATGCCAATGCGCTGAGTACCAAAGTCGAAACCCATAAAGCTGTTAAAGCGTTCAGGAACAATGACCTCAGGCATGGCCGGCATCACTGCTTAAAAATTCGGCACTAATGCCTAGTGTGCTTAGAGCTATGTTGTAAAGATCGTGGATGTCTGTTTCGAATATCAGCTCTGGTGTTGCCTCTAACGTAATCCATGAGTTTTCGCGTAGCTCTTTATCGAGCTGCTGCGCACTCCAGCCTGCGTAGCCTAATCCCAGCAAATAATGCCGAGGCCCGGCGCCCGTAGCGATCGCTTCAAGAATATCTTTAGAAGATGTTAGGTGTGCTTGCTCGGTAACATTGAGTGTGGATTCCCAGTTGCCTTGTTCGCGATGCAGGATAAAACCATTTTCTTGGCTGACGGGGCCGCCGCACAATATTTCTGCATTAACGGACGGTAAGCGGGGAATTTCTAGTTGGTCGCAGACTTCAGCAAAATCTAAATCCAAAGGGCGATTGAGCACTACACCCATAGCGCCGTCTTGATTGTGTTCACACATGTAGGTGACAGTGCCTGCAAACCAAGTGTCTTCGAGTTGCGGCATGGCAATTAATAGATGATTGCGCAGGCTTTTGATTTCTTTCATTACTCAGTGCCCGAAAGGTAGCGGTTGCCTTTGAACTGCCAGGTTCGAATGATTTCGAGTAAATCCATGTCGCGGCGCATCTCCTCCGAAAAAGGAGCAAAGGGCGCGGCGAGACGCACGATTCGCAGAGCCGCGTCATCAAGAATTTTGCGCCCTGAAGACTCTAGTATTCGCAATTCGTTAATCGTGCCGTTGGGATTGATGGCAACTAAAATGCGCAAGCGACAGTCGTCGTAACAGTTCTCTGCTTCACGCGGATAATTAATGGCGCCCATCTGCTCGACTTTATGACGCCAGCTATTTACGTAGTATGCGTCACTGGCTTTCATGGTCGATGCGGCGGTTAAGCGCTGAACTCGCGGCTGTTTAGCGTAGGTTTGACGCAAGCTATCAAGCTTGGCCTCTAAACTGGCCATTTCTAAGCTGCGCTGCAATAAACTTTTTTGTGGTCCCTCAGGGAGATCGCTTGGGGTAACCGTTTCGTCTGGGCGACTGGTTTCTTGTTTGGTAGCGCTTTTGGTCGCAGTGACTATTTGTTGGCGTGTGACATCATTTTGCTTCGGGGCGGTCGGGATTTGCTCTTTGGCGACGTTGTCACGAATTTCATTGGCGTGGAAAACAGCTTCAACGTCGGTGGTGAGCATTTTGGCTTCATCGAGGGTGCCGCTGCCTTCTTGATTCTCTTGGGCTAGGAAGTCAGCTTTTTCCGGCGCTTTATCACTTTTATAAGCGGCGAGCGTGATCTCTAGCGTTGACGCTATGCTGCTGCGGTCGCTGGCTTGAAAGCTGATGCCCAGAACTACCATGGCGTGCACTAGTATCGCGAGAAATAGCGCAAAGGTGAGTCTGTCTGTACTGGTCACGGTGGTTTCAGCCATGCGTGCAGGTTTACCCGTTCTTATCACAGTGGAAAAATCTGCTGCAAGTCTGCGCTTATTGGGCTGTTTTGTCCACCGAGGCGCACCATCAGACAGGCTACGCCGCGCGTGATTGCGCGGCGTTTTTGCATTAACGTTTAGCTAACAAAGCATCAATCAATTGAGTGGCAACATCAATGCCGCTATCACGACTGATTTCGCGCACACAGGTAGGGCTTGTGACGTTAATTTCAGTGACGTAGTTGCCTATGATATCTAAGCCTACAAAGTACAGGCCGCGCGCTTTCAATTCAGGGCCTATTTTCTCAGCAATTGCGCGGTCGCTATCAGACAGCGGCTGAGTAACGCCACGACCTCCGGCCGCTAAATTACCACGGGTTTCGCCATCGGCTGGAATGCGAGCTAAGCAGTAGGGAACTGGTTCACCATCAATCATCAGAATACGCTTATCACCAGCGGTAATGTCAGGAATAAAGCGCTGTGCCATGATTTGCTGCTGACCATGGTTAGTCAGTGTTTCTATGATGACGCTGACATTCGGATCGTCTTGTCTTAAACGGAAAATGGACGAGCCACCCATACCGTCAAGCGGTTTAAAAATAACGTCGCCGTGCTCGCGGTGAAACTGTTTTAGTAGGTCTGAACGGCGCGTCACTATGGTTGGCGACATCAAATCTGCGAAGGCGGTAGCAAAGACCTTCTCGTTACAGTCGCGCAGGCTTTGCGGCTTATTTGCAACCAGTACGCCTTCTTGTTCCGCGCGTTCGAGAATGTAGGTGCTGTAAATGAATTCACCATCGAACGGTGGGTCTTTGCGCATTAAAATAATGTCGAGATCGGCAAGTAAGCGGTCTTGGTATTCACCCAGATCAAACCAGTGATCTTGGTTCATCGCTACTTTTATCGGTGCCATGCGTCCGTATGCTCGGCCCGCTTGGATGGATAAATCGGCCTGTTCCATATAAAACAATTCGCAGCCGCGTTCTTGCGCTGCATTTAATAGTGCCAGGGAGGTATCTTTTTTGAAGTTGATTTGACCGATAGGGTCCATGACGATGCCAAGCTTGATACTCATATGGGCTCCGAAAGAGTTCTATTTTGTGATGCGTGTCCCAGTGTACCGCATGCTCAGCCCTTATGTAGCCGAGATTTGCGACCGCCGCCGCTAGCCTGCCCTCTTAATGTATGGTACAAAAGTGCACAGCAATGTCTATGCGGCTTTGGGGATGGTAATTTTTAGCGGCGCTTCGTGTTACTCGGCCAAATAAAATTACCTTATGGCAAGACTTGTTCTAGCCCTAGGGCACCTACTAAAAAAACAAAGAATTGGATGGTTGAAGGCCTCCCTATGGACGAGAATTTTCAAGATATTAAGGTCATGGTGATCGACGACAGTAAGACGATTCGCCGCACGGCGGAGACCTTACTCAAAAAAGTCGGTTGTGAAGTATTTACAGCGACAGATGGTTTTGATGCACTGGCAAAAATTGCCGACACCAATCCAGATATTATTTTCGTCGATATTATGATGCCGCGTTTGGATGGTTATCAGACGTGTGCGTTGATTAAAAATAATTCTAAATTTAAATCTACACCAGTCATCATGCTTTCCAGTAAAGATGGTCTGTTCGATAAGGCCAAGGGACGTATCGTAGGTTCTGATGAATATTTAACCAAGCCGTTCAGTAAAGAAGAGCTGCTTGGCTCTATTCGCCAGCACGTTAAGTAAAACGACATCGATAGAATTAGGTAAGGGGTAGCAGGCATGGCTCGCATTTTAGTAGTGGATGATTCTCCAACAGAGACGGAAGCATTCCGTTCCGTGCTGGAGAAGCATGGCCATGAGGTGCTGAATGCAGAAAACGGTGCCGATGGTGTGGCTGTCGCCCGTCAAGAGAAACCGGATGTGGTATTGATGGACATCGTTATGCCAGGCCTTAATGGCTTTCAAGCGACGCGTCAGTTGACCCGTAATCCGGAGACGAAACACATTCCCGTCATTATCGTGACCACCAAAGATCAAGAAACGGATCGCGTCTGGGGCAAGCGTCAGGGAGCTTCTGGCTATCTGGTTAAGCCTGTGACGGAGGCTCGACTCTTGTCTGAAATTGAAGCTGTTCGGGCGGTTGATGAATGATGCACCCGTTTGAATACCTGCAAAACATTGAACAGCAAAGCCGTTTCAATGCGTCGGCATTGCCGCAGCAGGTAGAAAGCGTTGCAACATGGCGTGGTATTGGTTTTATGCTCGCTGGGCAATCCTATGTTGCGAATATGGCGGAGGTTGTAGAAATTTTGCAGCCACCGCGCGTAACTCGGGTGCCTGGTGTTAAAAATTGGGTGATGGGTATTGCCAATGTTCGCGGACGTATGGTCTCAGTAATGGATCTGGCAGGATTACTTAATCTGCCGGTGAAAACTGGATGGCGTAGTCAGCGTGTATTGGTGATCGAGCAGAACGATCATTTAGTTGGTTTGTTAGTGGATGCTGTATTGGGGATGCAGACCTTTCCGGTTGACCGGGAAGCGCCTGTCACAGATCTGCCAGAGTCATTGGCACGGTTTGTGGAAAGAGGATTTGGCCGAGATGGTCGAGTTTGGCCGGTACTTCAATTGGGTGAAATAACTCAATCGCCGGAATTCCTGCACATCGCCGTATAAATTCGGTTAAAACAAGAATAAACCTGCCTTCCTTAAGGCAGATATAAATGAAATGCATGCAGTGAGTTGGAGAGGACGGCATGAGCGGAAATACAAGTAGCGCTAAGTCAACAGCGTTCAGTAACCGGGCAAATGGTATTCTGGCGGCCCTGCTGGTGGTTTTCTTGGGGGTGTTCGTTGGTATCACCGTCTGGGTAAACATTCTGGCGGATCGTGATGAACAGTACATTGAACACGCAGGTGAATTGCGCGTACTGTCTCAGGAGTTAGCGAAAAACGCAGTGGAAGCTGCGGGCGGTAAAGAAGACGCCTTCGGTCAATTACGTGAAGCGCGTGATAAGTTTGCGACTCGCTGGGTTTATTTAACCAAGGGTGACGCGACGAATAACTTACCGGCAGCTGAAGTAGCTTCTATGACAGGCGTACAGGGTGTATGGGAAACCGTACAGGGTAACGCTGACCAAATTATTCGTTCACAAGAGATTATTCTGTCGTTGCACGAAGTTGCGGCAACACTGGCAGAAACAATTCCTCAGTTGCAGGTTGAATACGACGAGATCGTAGAATTACTACTCGATAGTGGCGCTCCGGCCGAACAGGTTGCGGTTGCTCAGCGTCAGTCTTGGTTAGCTGAACGTATTGTACGATCGGTCAACAAAGTACTGGCTGGTGGTGAAGACGCGGTAATGGCGGCGGATGCTTTCGGTCGAGATGCGTCGTTATTTGGTCGGGTATTGAACGGTATGATTCAAGGCAATATTGCCATGAACATTTCACAAGTCACCAACGAAGAAGCTATCTACGCGTTAGCGGAAGTTGCTGAGTTGTTTGAGTTCGTATCGGGTTCGGTGGATGAGATTTTGGAAACTTCGCCAGAACTATTTCAGGTGCGTGAAGCATCGGATAGCATCTTCCGCGACTCTCAAACTCTGCTAGAACAAACATCGACTTTGACTGAAACCATTCAAAGTAATGCTGAACAACGTGGTCGTTTGCAGTTGATCGGTTACTTGGCCGCTTTCTTAGCCTTGATGTCTTTAGTGGGCATGGGTGTTGTGTCTATTCGGGAAACTCGCCGCAATCAAGAAGATACGCAACGTCAGAGTGACCAAAACCAAGTTGCGATTTTGCGTCTTCTCGATGAGATCGCCGATCTTGCAGACGGTGATTTGGCTGCTTCTGCAACGGTTACCGAGGATTTCACTGGTGCGATTGCTGACGCGATCAACTACGCCATCGACCAGATGCGCTCTTTGGTATCTGCGATCAACGAAACAGCGGTACAGGTATCGTCAGCGGCACAAGAAACTCAGGCAACGGCCATGCATTTGGCTGAGGCATCTGAACACCAAGCGCAAGAAATTGCTGGTGCTTCTGCTGCGATTAACGAAATGGCGGTGTCGATTGACCAAGTATCGGCGAACGCCTCTGAATCGTCTGCGGTTGCGGAGCGGTCGGTTGCGATCGCCAACAAAGGTGCTGAAGTGGTACAAGCGACCATCAACGGCATGGATAACATCCGTGAGCAGATTCAAGAAACGTCTAAACGTATTAAACGTCTGGGTGAATCGTCACAGGAGATTGGTGACATCATCTCTTTGATTACCGATATTGCTGACCAAACCAACATTCTGTCATTGAATGCTGCTATTCAGGCTTCGATGGCTGGTGATGCCGGTCGAGGCTTCGCGGTGGTTGCGGATGAAGTTCAGCGTCTTGCGGAACGTTCAGCTGCAGCAACTAAGCAGATTGAAGCACTGGTTAAAACGATTCAGAACGATACTAACGAAGCGGTTATTTCGATGGAACAAACCACGACAGAAGTGGTGCGTGGTGCACGCCTAGCGCAGGATGCGGGTGTTGCTCTTGAAGAAATTGAAACGGTATCGAAGAACCTTGCGGAATTGATTCAAAACATCTCTAACGCAGCGCGTCAGCAGGCTTCGTCTGCGGGTCATATTTCGAATACGATGAACGTTATTCAAGAAATTACCTCGCAAACGTCTGCCGGTACTACTGCTACGGCACGTTCGATTGGTAACCTTGCTGAAATGGCGAACATGCTGCGTGAATCAGTGGCAGGCTTTAAGCTGCCAGAGGCTTCCGACTTTGACTTGGGCGAGCGAGAAGCGCTGTAACGCGCTTCTAGCGGCGGATGAACGCCTATGAATCAGCCGTTACGCACGATAGGTTTGAGCACTGTCCCTGAACTGGATGATCATCAGTTCGTTCGCTGGCAAGCATTGCTAGAAGAGCGAACTGGTATGTGCATGCCAATTCAGCGCCGTTCATTTTTGCAGACTAGCCTTGGTTTACGCATGCTCGAAGTCGGTTGTCGAGATTACGATGCGTACTATCAGATGCTGCTTGATGGTCCTGCGGGCGTCATGGAATGGAGTGTGTTGGTTGACCGTTTAACGGTACAAGAAACACGCTTCTTTCGTGATCCAGATGCTCTTGCTTTGGTTGAAGAGTACTTACAAACTCATGCACCTGGTTTGCAGCAATCGGGTCAGACCGTGGGGTTGTGGAGTGTTGGCTGTTCTTCTGGGGAAGAGGCTTACAGTTTGTCGATGCTAGCTGAGCGTTTATTAGAACCTTTTGGTGGGCGTTATGCGGTTACCGGCACGGATATCTCAACCATTGTTCTGCGGAAAGCGCGAGCTGGCGTTTATTCGATTCGTGCGTTAGAGCGGATACCAGAACTGTACCGCGATCATGTGATTGCAGGTCAAAATGCGAAAAAATTTCAGATCGCTGAACGGTTGCGAGAACGCTGCTGTTTCAGTCAGGTCAATATTCTTAATCTCAAGAGCTGTCCGCTGCAATCTCAGCACATTATCTACTGTCAAAACGTGCTGATTTACTTTCGTCGCTGGCGGCGGCGTGAAATTCTTGACGCGCTGGCTCAGCGCCTTGCTCCCGGTGGCTTATTGGTCATCGGTCTGGGGGAAATGGTGGACTGGCAACATCCGTTATTAGAACAGGTACATAGCAGCCGAGTATCGGCCTTTGTACGCAAGCAATCGAACTCGTCATGGGAGAGCGCAAGGCGATGAGTCAGGACTACATCGCCCTGGAATGGGTAAAAGGGGAAATCAAAGAAACTCTGCAGCAGGCGCAGCAAGCGTTAGAACTGTATGTAGAGCAGCCCCAAGACAAGAGTCGTTTGAATTTCTGTCTGAGCTACTTGCACCAAGTGCACGGTACGCTACAGATGGTCGAATTCTATGGCGCTGCACTGCTGGCCGAAGAAATGGAAGCGGTAGCAAGTGATTTGGCCTCCGGTTCACTCAGTCATGAGCAAGACGGCTTAGAAGTGCTGATGCAGGCTATTATCCAGCTGCCGCACTACCTTGAGCACGTTAAGGTTGGTCGACGTGACTTACCGGTTGTTTTGTTACCAATTTTGAATGAACTGCGATCCACTCGCGGCGAAAACTTCCTGTCTGAAACCTCGTTGTTCACGCCGGTTATTGCTCATAACCCTACCTTGTCGGCTGAGCAGTTAGCCGCATTTGAGGCTGGCAATTTTTCGCAATGGCTACGTAAAACTCGCCAAATGATGCAGGCTGCAACGTTGCAGCTGTTGCAAAATCGCGAACCCGATCTCGCTCGCCATTATCTGAACAAGTTATTTGCACGTTTGAATAAAGCGCTAGGCGGAACTCCGCAAGGCGTTATTTGGTTACCTGCTTTGGCGTTTAGCGAATGGTTAATGCGTCAGGATAATTTGCCAAAGAGTGCGAAAGTTCTGTTACGCCAGCTAGACCAAGTATTAAAACAAGCCGTTGATGAAGGGGCGCCTGCGCTCAATCGACCACCGGCTGACGATCTCTTAAAGAATTTATTATTTTATGTGGCGCGTACCGATACTCGCGGCGATGCTATTCGCTTGGTGCAGAAGCGTTTTGAATTGCATGACTCTTTGCCAACGGAAGACGAATTACAGCATGAGCGCGATGCCTTCTCTGGCCCTGGGTCGGATGCGATTGGTAGCGCGCTTACCGCATTAATTGATGAAATCAATGCCATCAAAGAACGTTTAGATTTATTGGTGCGCGGCTCACAAGAGCGAGTACCAGTGCTTAACGATGTGCGTGTGAGCATTAAGCAAATTGCTGACACTATGGGCATGCTTGGTTTGGGCATGCCGCGTAAGGTGATGCAGGAACAAGAACAAGCCGTCGTAGCCTTACTTGAAAACGGCGACGCGAGTGATGACGCTCTGTTGGATGTTGCTGGAGCCTTGCTGTATGTCGAAGCAACATTGAGCGGTATGCAGCGTGCGGGCGACTTGAATAGCACGCCAAGCGACAGCGCTATGTCGGATGCGCAAAAAGCCGTCCTGCGCGAAGCCCGCAATGTTATTGAACAGATTAAGGATGCGATCGTGTCCTTTATTGCGCATCAGTGGTCGCCAGCAGAATTGTCGGTAGTGCCGAGCTTGCTGCATAGCACTGAAGGTTCAATCAATATGATACCGCTGCCGCGCATTGCAGCGGTGTTGGCGGAGTTAGCTACGTTTGTAGAACAAGCGCTGCTAGTTGATTCGCCGAAACAAGATTGGCAGCTGATGGATTTGCTCGCCGAAGTATTGAGCGGCACCGAATACTATCTTGAACGTTATGCCGATGTTGCTGAAGGCACCGACGATGAATTGCTAACTCGCGTTGAAAACACGTTGGGTCATTTGATGTTGTCAGCCGATTTAGTTCGTGACGGCGATTCGACTGAAGATGCCGGTAGTGAATTGTTAAATGACGTTTTCACAGGCTCTAATGGCGACGATGGCAGCGTTGAGGTTACTTCATTTAACGATGCATTGGATGCCGAAGACGATGCGGAAAATGATAATGATGCGTTTAGTTTAGATGCTGACAATGATGAAGAAAACATCGAGCTAGAAGCTCTAGTACCTCTATTAGATCTACCAGAGCTGACAGATGGCGCTGAATCTGATGAGAACGTGCCGGTATTAAAGTCGCAAGGATCGTTATCAGAAGATCGAGAAGACGATGATGATTTAATCGATGAAGAGATTATCGAAGTCTTTTTGGAAGAAGCCGAAGAGGTTATCGAAACCTTAAATGAAAGTTGGCCTGCTTTCCGCGCTCACAATGATGATCAAGAAGCACTAAGTACGGTACGTCGCGCTTTTCATACCCTAAAGGGTAGTGGTCGTATGGTTCACGCGATGGATATTGGCGAGTTGTCTTGGTCGATTGAAAATATGTTCAATCGTGTATTGGACGAAACGATCGAAATATCCGCTCCGCTGTTAGCCTTGGTTGATCATGTCATTACTTTGCTTCCAGGATTGGTTGAAGATTTCCGTTTGCAGCAAGCGCCATCGGTCGATCCACAGCCTTTGATGGATTACGCTTTTGCAATCGCAAAAGGCGAAGTGGTTGGTGAATTACCAATTACTGGTGTTAATGCTGAAGCGGAAGATGATAGTGACGATGATGAATTCGAAGAGCTGGAGGTTGATACAACTGTTCGTGAGTTAGATGAAGATGATTTAGCGCTTATCGATATCTTTATTGCCGAAGCAGAAGTTCATCTAGCGACGGTAAATGCCTTTATTCGTGACTCGTGGGATAACGATTTTTTAAATCCTATCAGCGATGATCTCCAGCGTGCTCTTCATACCTTGAAGGGCAGTGCGCACATGGCGGGCTTAACCGCGTTTGCGGATATTGCGTCGCCAATGGAGCGTTTGGTTAAAGAATTGCGCGCCTATCAAGCGAAGAACTGCACCGCATTGATTGATGTTTTAGAGCAAGGTGAAGCAGTTTTACGCAGTGTATTAACCCCTGAGCAGTTAGCAACTTTAACCAGCATTGATGGCTCGAAAAAGCTGCAGAAGCATTTGCGTAAGTTAGAGCAAACCTTGCTTAAGCCACTGCAAGACGAACAAAATCCACAGGCCCCAAATCCTGAAGCGATTGCGCGTTTCTTATCCGGTGGTATGGATTCGTTATTAGAAGCAGAAGATTTGTTGCAGCGTTGGCAGATTACAGCTGATGCTTCGATATTATCGGCCATGATTGATGATTTAGGTTCTGTAGCGCAAGGTGCTCAAGAAGCTGAATTGCCTATGGTTCAAGCCCTAACCGAAGGCTTAGAAGAGTTTTACATTAATATTCGTGAGCAAGATGTTCCGCCGTCTGAAGAGCTGATTGATTTTGCGACTAATGCTCATGAAGAATTGTTGGGCATGATGGACTGTTTGGCTGCTGGCCAAGATATTCCAGCGGCAACAGAAACTCTGAGTCGCTTACATGAATGGCCATTAAATGTCATCACGACGCCTTCGTTTGTTCCATCTAACAACTTTGAGTTCGACGAGAGCGATGCCGAAACAGAATCTGACGCAGTAATCGAAGCGTTACCCGTCGACGATGCTATTGACTCATTAGAAGATGAGATTGCAGCAGTTGAATCTGAATCGGCAGAAGTTGAATGGCTCCCTGAAGTCACTAGTTCGGAAGAACAGATTGATCGCGAAGAAGAGGAAGATGACCTTATTCTCGACATCTTCTTGGAAGAAGCCGATGAGATATTAGAAACCATAGAGTCTGTTTTACAGAATTGGCAGCAGTCGCCTGATAACTTGTTACCTGTCGCGCAGTTGCAGCGTGAATTGCATACCATGAAAGGTGGCGCGCGCATGGCGGAGCTGCCAGAAATTGCGGCTCTGTGTCATGAATTGGAAACATTGTACGAGCGCTTGAACGACGGCGTTCTTGAACGTGACGAAGCGACATTCCCATTATTGCAGCGTGCTCACGATACTCTTGCTGAGCAGTTGCAAGCAGTGCGTCGTGGGGATTTACCCGATGATGCAGCGGCATTGATCGCCGAAATTCATAGCTATTTGACGGTACCTACGCCGGAAGCTTTTGCAGAGTATGTACCTCAATCGATGGCGAAAGACGCAGTGCATTCGGAATCTGCAGATGACGCCGACCGTGAAATTCTTGAAATTTTCTTAGAAGAAGCGGGTGAACTGCAAGAAGCGCTCGATCGCGCTTTGCATCATTGGGAGCAAGAACCGGATTCCCGTGCGGGAGCCGATGAAGCTCAACGTGTACTTCACACTCTCAAAGGTGGTGCGCGTCTATCTGGATTAAAGGATATTGGCGATCTAGCGCATGATTTCGAGTCCGATATTCAGAAGGCGTTAGACCGCAACGCCCGTTGTGATGACGCTTTCTTTAAACATGCTTACCAGCGTCATGACGCCATTGTGGTGCGCATTGAAGCCTTGGCAGCCTTGTTGAATGGCGAAGGTGTACTTGCTCATGACTCGGGTGATCGTTTAATTGAAGTTGCTGACGAAATACCAGTAGCTGAAGTGGATGATGCGTCGGACGATATGGTTGATACCCCAACTGTCGCTGGTGACGTTGAAACCAGCGAGCAGTCTTTGGTACCGCTGGTTGAAAGTAAGCCTTCCAATGTATTGCCATTACGTCGTGAGCAACCAAAAGCACCCGCCCAAGCGGTTGCTAGTCCTGCAAGCAGCCAACGCAAAGCACCAACTGAATTAGTTAAAGTCTCCGCAGATTTACTTGATAACTTGGTTAACCTTGCCGGTGAAACAGCAATTGGTCGTGGACGTTTAGAACAGCAAGTTAGCGACTTCTCCCATACGCTTGGCGATATGGATATGACGTTGGAGCGTTTACGCGATCAGTTACGTCGTCTTGATCAAGAAACCGAAGCGCAAGTGCTATTCCGTCAAGAGCGCCAAGGGCCGAACTATGATGATTTCGATCCGTTAGAAATGGACCGCTACTCGTCGATGCAGCAGTTGTCGCGAGCGTTAATGGAATCGGCGTCGGATTTGATCGATTTGAAAGACACGCTCACGCATAAAACCCGTGATGCAGAAACTTTATTGCTGCAACAGAGCCGTGTGAATACCGAGCTGCAAGAAGGCTTGATGAAAACACGCATGGTTCCGTTCCAGCGTTTGGTGCCACGTTTGCGTCGTATCGTGCGTCAGGTAAGCCTAGAGCTGAACAAGCAAGTTGATTTGCGTGTTTACAACGCTGAAGGTGAAATGGACCGTACTATTCTTGAACGCATGATCTCGCCGTTAGAACATATGGTTCGTAACGCCGTCGATCATGGTATTGAGCACACAGAACAGCGCCTTCAATCCGGTAAAGATGCCCAAGGTAGCATTGAACTCGACATTCGCCGCGATGGCGGTGATGTCGTTCTTACCATGCGTGATGACGGTAAGGGTATCAACTTAGAAGCCGTTCGTCGTAAAGCTATTGAACGTGGAATGACCACGCCAGATGCCCGTTTGACCGAAGAAGAAGTGATGCAATTTATTTTGCAGCCAGGCTTCTCCACGGCAGAAGTCGTGACTCAGATTTCTGGTCGCGGTGTTGGTATGGACGTCGTTAGCAGCGAAATCAAACAAATGGGTGGTAGCGTTGAAATTCGCTCTAATCCAGGTGTTGGCACTGAGTTCGAAGTTCGCCTGCCATTTACCGTATCGGTAAACCGCGCCTTGATGGTTCGTGTTGGTGATGATCTATATGCCGTACCGTTGAATAACATCCAAGGTATCGTCCGCGCTTCCGTGGCAGAGCTGCAAAGCTTGTACGAACAGCCTGTTAGCGAGCGCCGTTTTGAATACGCTGGCAACGACTATCGTTTGGATTACTTGGGTGCGATGCTTGATGTCGAAGCGCAACCAAAAGTAACGGCTCAGCATTTACCGTTACCACTGTTGTTAATTCGCGGTTCAGTGCCTTTTGCCTTGCAAGTGGATTCACTGCTGGGTTCGCGTGAAATTGTTGTAAAGAGCTTAGGTCCGCAATTCGCTAGCGTGATGGGTATTTCGGGCGGCACAATTCTTGGGGATGGTAGCGTTGTTATCATTCTTGATTTGCCGGCCATGATTCGTACTCAATCAAGTTTGGAATATCAACGCGCTAAAGCACTCGATATGCAAGAAGCTGAACGTCGTCACGAACAAGAGCGTCGTTTACCACGTGTGTTGGTTGTCGATGACTCGGTGACTGTGCGTAAGGTAACGACTCGCTTACTTGAACGTCATGGCATGGAAGTGTTCACTGCTAAAGACGGTGTTCATGCCATGGAGACATTGCAAGATCATCGTCCAGACGTGATGTTGCTGGATATCGAGATGCCGCGTATGGATGGTTTCGAGGTTGCGTCTCTCGTACGCCATGATGCTCGATTAAAAGATATCCCTATCATTATGATTACCTCTCGTACCGGTGATAAGCACCGTGAACGGGCCATGAGTATTGGTGTGAACGAATATCTAGGTAAGCCGTTCCAAGAAGACCGTTTGTTAGAGTGCATTAATTCATTCTTGGGGAACGAGGACGCTTAAATGTCATTATCGCGGGTTGCCATAATAGCCGATGACCGGCTGCAGCAGCACCTGCTTAACGACACGCTGGTGCGATTGGGTTTTCAGGTAGTATTCAACCTGCAGCCTGATCGTATCGGTGATTTACAGCTGCATACGGTAGAAACTGATGTGTGGTTAGTTGATATATATGAAGACGGTGATTCACTTGATTGGCTCGAACATCTCTTAGATGGTCATGTCCCTGTGTTAATTGGAATGGAGCGGGCGCCGCAAAAAAGCTGTCCGACCTTTCTGCGCTGGGAAAAGCGACTGCTCTGCAAGCTGCGTGAACTTACACACGCTCCAGCGTTGGGTGCAAGTGCCGATGATATCTTGATGGATCGAGCGCCAGCAAAAGACATAAACAACATTAATTCTGCATTACCAGCGATCCCTCTGCCAGATGTACTAGCCCGCACAGACGTGCAGGAACCTTTGCAAATATGGGTTTTGGGTGCATCACTTGGTGGTCCTGAGGCAGTGAAGCAATTTTTAGATGCTTTGCCTAGTGGACTGCCGATTGCATTTGTTTATGCTCAGCATATTGATCCACGCTTTGAACATGCACTGTGTTCAGCCGTCGGTCGTCATGGGCAGTACAACGTACGTAACTTTGAGAACGGCCTGCAATTGCAGATTGGTGATGTCCTTGTCGCACCCATAGAAGACGAATTTCAAGTATTAGCATCTGGCGTATGTCAGACACTAGGTAAAGCTTGGCCAGGCCCTTATGGTCCGTCTATCGATCAGGTACTGATTAACCTCCATGCACATTATCAGCACAGATTTAATTGTATTTTATTTAGCGGAATGGGCAGTGACGGTTCTGAAGCGATATTGGGTTTAAGTGATTGTGAAAACATTTGGGTGCAGACCCCAGAAAATTGTGCCAGTGGCTCCATGCCTGAAAGTGCAATAGGCACCGGACGAGTGACATTTATAGGAACGCCTTACCAACTTGCATTGCAGTTAGTTCAGAGCGTAAAACAACATTGGGTAGAAACTCATGACACAAGTCGTAACAACCACAGTGGAAAAGAACATCCAAGTAGACTGCCTACTGGTTCCACTCAAAGATAAACACTTACTGCTACCGAATGTCAGCGTTGCGGAAGTTATTCCGTTCTCACATTTGCTAACGACCAACTCAAGCGCTGACTGGATGCTAGGGCGAATAGATTGGCGCGGCACTCTAGTGCCGGCGATTTGTTATGAAATGCTTAATAATCACAGTGCTCCAGCCCCCAACCCAAATGCTCGTTTTATTATCGTTAATGGTGTTGGCGCAAATGCCGATATGCCATTTTACGCTATCCTTGTGCAAGGTATCCCGAAGCTGATGCACGTTCATAAAGACGAAATTCAGCAAGTCGATGCGATGAATATGGGGGAGTTTGACGGAATGGCGGTTACTGTGGATGGTGACAATGCTATGATTCCCGACCTTGAGAGGGTTGAAGTAGAATTACTTGTTAATATTTGAATGTTATAAATGTAAAGCCCTTTAAATCTTAAAGGGCTTATTTTAATTCGATTTCAGAAATTCTGTATATTCATCTGGTGTTCCACTAAAGATGATGTCATCTTTATTTACTAGATCATAAGCAATATTTAGATTGTCGTTAATTAGATAATTATACATGGGTGCTATATATAACTCTCCTTTTGCTAGCCCTTTCTCTCCATTGGACTCCATTATTTTAAAATATTTAATGTACAGGTCTGCTGATTTAAAAAAATAAAGGCCGTTCGAGCATAAATCTGAAATTGGATTTTTTTCTGCAGTTTCTATAACTTTTCCGGGGTTCTCAGGATCTTCTTTCGCGAATGACCAGTTGTCGCCACTACCCTTGAATACCTCTAAGTACCCATCAATACTATCTATAAATTTCGGATATGAAAAGTTCAGACGAATTGTATCAATATTGAAAATTGTAATTGAACAAGATTTGCTAAACGTAGATCTTTCTAACCCGAGATATACTGTTTCTGCTTGACCGCGCGTCTCATTATTTAAAGTTACAATTTGGTAGTCTAAAATCCCTAGTTTTTTGCATTCGGCATCGACGAAATTTTTGGTATCATAAACCTCACGAACAATGAATAGAAAGCTTTCCGATAGAAAGTATTTTTTAAAACTGCCTACGCAATGAGAAAATAATGATGCTCCATGCGCATCTAACATATATTTAGGAATGGTATACCCAGCTTTAAAAAAACGACTGCTCATACCTGCCATTGGGATTACGATCACTTTAGTAAATCCTTATATTCCTTGAATAAGCGAAGAGCATTTGCAATTAATGCTATTTGTCTGGTATCACTATCCGCATGTAATGGAAGCATTGAAATAAATAGGTTGATCATTATAGGAATGATCTCCTCTTTGTCATAACCAAAAGCCCTATTTTCCATTAGTTGCTCGCCGATGTTATTTAGGACTGGATGATGCGGGATTCTAAAATTTATACTGCTTTTTCCAATTATGTCTAGATGATAATTTCCGGCCATAATGAAATCGTAGCGACCGATGACAGAATGATATAGTTTTGCTATGTCGTAACGGCCATCACCGTAAGGTGTAAATGTCTGTTCATCCAGCGTGCCTCGTGGATCGATGAGTCGAACCGACTGAACACGGAAGTCATAGAGGATATTACTAAAGCACAGGTCACCATGGCTTATGTAGATATCGTCGGGAGTCACTGCTCTTGTTGATGCGTTACATTTTTCCGCAATAGAGTTTAATGACGGTAATTTTTCGCCATTTAAAATCCAATCGGAGTCTGGATCTATGGTGCTTGATTCACGTAATGTCTTTAAACGTTCGAAAACTTTCGCTTGATGGAATTCATTAATTGAATCGGCGAGTGACTCTGGTCCTGCATATTTTCTAGCGTCTGTAATGAATTCGCTACAAGACTGCATTATTCGTTGCCAGGCGACACCAGGGAGCTCGGAGAATACTGCGAGTTCGTTCAATGCTGACATATAGAGATATTCAATCTCGTAAGAGGCAGATTTTTCTTTTTGTTCGAAGCTGAATACGTGAGGTGTGTATATGCTGAGCTGTTCTGGAAGAGATTTAAACCACAGATATTCGGCTTTCATTTTCCATGATTTGGCACTTGATTTCTTGACGACGCGAGGTGAAATATCTAAATCATTAAAGGAACGCTGAGTTGTAATTCTCGATTTAGAGCGGAAGTATGTATGTACATGGCCAAAGTCTAACCAAGCGGGGTAGTGTATTGCTGATAGCGTGAGAGTGTTGGAATAATGGTTTAGAGCAGAGATAAAGCTATCGCTACTTTCCAAAGAAGCTAACAGTATATCTATTGATGAAAACTGGAAGTAGCCACTAACGACCATTCCTGGTTCTCGCGCATCAAATGCCTCTGTGAATAGTGTTTTCGATTCCGTTTTCGATATGCCTGCCCATTTATAATAGTCATCTGTGCGAGCGATGGAGACAATGTCTTTTAATTGATAATCGATCCCTTCAATTAACGTATCTCCATGCAATATAGAAATATTTTCACTGAAATCTCCTAGTTTTCTGATGCACTGTATTAGTGACTCCCGAAGACTCATCTTTGATGATAAATAGATAACTTCAATACGGTGCTTCAATAACCACTGTTCATCGTATTTTGGTAAATGGTAATTGTCGGGTAGAGTTAGTATCCGCCGCTCGGATTCAGTGCTATGTCGAAATTGATGCTGATAAAGCCGTTTGTTGCCGACTGGCAAAAAAGCAGGTGGTATTTCACCAAACTCTGCGATAAGTTCTGCACTAACGAACTGAGCGGATGTAACAATTAGCATGCTACTTTTCTTTCTCTAGTAATTGTATGATCTTATCATAACTGAGATTTCTAAATTCCGAAGGTCTGATTGATTTGTCGTCGATATAAAACCCTTCTGTACCGCACCAAGGCTTTCCAACATGTATTTCGTCAAATGGAACTTTATGTTTGGCTAACCAGTGAAGAATAACAGGCAAGGTGTTGGCATTGATTTTACCTACGGAGGCATTATAGGTTCGCATGTTTCGACTGGTGCTGATAATTATTTCAAATCCTGAGTCTTTATATTCTCGAAGCTTCTCTATCATATCCATCCTCGGACTGACATCGGCATAGTCACCGCTCCCTTCGACGGTTAGAGTGTTGTCGAGGTCAAACACTAATCGTTTCATATATTAGATTCCAAAAGTTTTCTCTGAATGTTTTGACCGTTATTTGGAAAGGCTTCTTCGTATGTAAATTTATACACTTTCCTTTTTAGTGGGGCTTTGAAGTCGTTAGATGCAGGACTGCGCTCTACAGATAACATGTCACTCGATATATTTAGCATTGTTAACGCATAACTGAATAACCCATCTAACATAAAAGGACGATGAGAATTTTTATTAAGTATGGCGATATCATCAGAATCTCTATCAGAAGCCCATACTATAAAGGGGATTTCCAACATGTTTTTAGTCAAGTTGTCGGGAGTATGCCCTTTAATATCTGCAGCCTGAAACACTTCCTCGCCATGATCTGAAAAATAAGTGAGTGTTCGCCTACTTTCTGAGTTACCTTGCTTTAACAGCGATATCACTTTACTGACAAAGTAATCTGAATAAAGTATAGAGTTGTCGTAAGCATTAATAGCATCTACTTCTCTATCGTCCAATACTGCCTTATACCCAGTTGCCTGCTGGTCTTTGAATTGGTCGAAAGCTTCGGGATAACGATTTTCATAGCTAGCATGACTGCCCATCATGTGTATAAATATTGATTTAAATGGTGCTGGATCTTCAATAGCATTTTTAATGCTATCCAACATGTATTCATCAAACCGACGTACCTCGACACCGTTGAAATCATTGCTAATATAATGTGTAACGTTTGCCTGATGAGATATCGAAGCAATAGTAGCCCTTTGCGGTTGTTGGTTTGAAATCCAAAAGGTTTTATAGCCAGCAATGTTAGCGATATCGATTATGCTTGGAGATTCTCGATAATCATCACCATCTACACCTGTTGCTGCTGTTAGTGCTACTCGAAGTGAAGCTTGAGTTTGTACATGACTACTAATGACATTGTCGAGGATGACTAGCTCGTTCTTTAGTGATGACAGTCGCGGTGTTGTATCTCGTTCGTAACCGTAAATTCCCATATGATTTCTAGTAGCAGATTCGCCAATAATGAAAATGTGGGTTTGCGAATTAGTTTTATCTTTTATCACCGCTTTCAGTTTTGTTGAATCGAGCATGTCTCTACGAAGTTCAACTTCCTTTTGCAAAGAAATACTCCCTAAGTGATAAGATGGTAGAGTACCTAAAATACCCGGTATAGTGTCATGAAACTTCCCCATCACCGTGGTACGGTAGACCACAACTATTATTAATATACTACCTAGAACAAATATAACTCTTTGAGTTTTTAGGCTTTCTGGTTTCTTGCAGCAATAAACGGCGGCGCAATAGAGTAAGAGGAATGCTGTTAATATTGTGGTTAACTGCCAAGTTGAATAAGTATTTATATATTCAATGACTTCGTACTGGTCTGTATACGCTACAGCTTCCATCGTTGCAGTGGTGAATACTCCTCCGAAAGAATAAGCATAGCCAATATCGCAGATTCCACCGAGTAGAAATGGAAATAAAACGATAGCAGTTATCCAACGTCGATTTCCTAAGGTAATTAAGAAAGCAGATATGAAGGACCAGCCTATTCGTGAATTGTATTCTCCTTCTCGTACAAAATCTGAGAATACAACCTCATGTAGTAGAGGATATAGTAATACTATTAGTGACCACAGTAATGGATTTCTAAGTATCTCGGGTAATTTCTCTATCTTCATGCTTTATACAAACTCCGGATATTTCTCAGCGAGATATTTCGCCATATTGGCGTTGCGCTCGCTACTTGCTTTGTGACTTCTTAGAGGGATCTTGTGTGCTGACAAACCAACAAATTCGGGACGTAATAGGCGCAGCCCAAAATTTTCTTGTATTACTTTTAGACCGGAAAAAGTCATGTAATCTTTTAACATTACTTCTGGGAAGCATCGTTCAGATGATTCCCCTTTTAAAAATTCGGTGACTAGCCAATCGTATAAATTGCAGTAGATTTTCATTGTTTGTGGTTTGCCGATGGCGAATTGATCACCATAACCGCCGTAACCATTGTAGTTGTGGTCAATCATAACCTCATTTTCGGCTAAAATTTTATCCTCACAATCAAACTGTCCTATCCAAAAATTGTCATAACGCATACGACATATCAAATCGAAGTCGTCGGCCTTTTGATTATGCTCTTCTATTGATTGAAAAGCCTTTTGTACACCAAACCACATGGGGAATACGTTAGGGCTAACATAAGGAACTTTCGTGCCGTCGCCAAATTTTTTAATGCCAAACGTTTTTATGGCTTCGTATTCATACTCAGAAAAATCGGGAGATTCAGTTTCAACTAGCTGGTATTTTCCTAGTAAGGCTAGTTGCTTTGGCAGAACTTGTCCTTGCCAAGAATGGCAGAAATAAGAAACGTCATGACCATAGAAAAATCTCTGTAAAGAATCTATGCAGTTTTCAAGACTCCTCGGCTGGCCGCTAAGTAATATGGCAATTTTTAGTTTTTTCGTTGGCTTTCGTAAGTTATCTTGATTGAAAGATGTCAGCTTACGCTTTTGGCGTTCCGTCTTATTTTTTAGTTTGAGAGTAACTTCACGAGGCCCTAGGGTCGTTAAGTATTGATCAAATTGCTTCTCGCTAAGGTGTTTTTTCGAGAACAACTGAAATCGGCAGACGATCTTCGCTACGGTGAACCAGCCTTTCTTCGCTAATTTTTCAAATAACTTTTTTTCAAGAGATTTCATTAGGGACACTCTTATGGCTATTCACTTTGTAGCAAGCAATTAGTAGTAGACTTTGTAGGATAAGAAAATATGTTATTGTGAATTTAGTGCTAAAGAAGACTTCACTCGTGCTATAGATAAGAAATTGTCCGGTAGAAATTAATCCGGCGATGGCATAAGTGCTCTTTCGGTGGCGCCAGTAGGTGAGCAATAACCCAGAAATAAGCGATATGAGCAGGACTAGACCAATAATTCCGCGACTCGCGAGTACTTCCATAACTTCATTATGAGCATGCTCAAAATAGAATTTCACTTCATTTTTTTCTCTTAATTCTTTAATTTTTCTTGAGAACCCATCCAGTCCGTTGCCTAAAGCGTAGTTTTCTTCGAATGCTTGAATAGAGACATTCCACATATCAATTCTACGTTGCGTAGATGTATCGAGGTGGAATCCACTGTTCGAAGTCTCAATTGTGGCTAGTAAGCGCTTTTGTAACATTTCGGACGTGCTGAATATTACGACCAAAATGATACTGGCAATTAGCAGTTCTCGTACTTTCACGACACGAAACAAGGCTAATGCTATTAAGACGATAGGAATACTCAGCCAACCTCCCCGAGTTTGAGACCAAAACGATGCGGTTAGTCCCATTGCTAGACCGATAAGCCCAATTAGATTTTTCCCTCGCAGCTTTAGTTGTTTGTCACGCGAAAGAATAAAAATAACCACACCTGTTGTGAGACAGACATTCCCCCAGAATATGGGATGGGCGGATGTTGCTCCTCTAGCACCATGCCCAAAATATTCTTTGATTACTGGATACAAAGAAAATAGAGTCGCAGAGAAAGTTAGCCAAAATATAAACTGCATTGATGGCGGCTTGTACCAAAGTATATAAACCGCAACGGGAGCTAGGAGATAGAAGGACAACCCGCGCATACTTGTCCAAGCAATTTCAGACGGTGCATGGTGAAAAAATATCATCAGGCTATATGCAAATAGGGCTAACGAGCTTGCGATAAAGTAGCGGAGTCCGAATGGCAGCGAATTCGAACTTGGTTTTCTGATAATCATTAGAGGACTAAGTAATAACAGTAGTGTCGCCATACTTTGGCTGCTATTTTGGTTGCTATGATTTAACAAAAATACAATACACAATAGCGTTAACATAAAACTGCTATAGATGCGTTCGATGTTTTCAGTAAAGAATGCTCGCATTATTTTATAACCTTCTTCAATGCCGCTGATACTGTCTGGCATTCTTCTGTCACACCAATGCGATTGGTGGTGGTAATGTCAGCATCTGACAAAATAAATTTGTTGAATTCTTGCTTTAACAACCCTTGCTCATAAATTTTAACCCAACGACGATAATGATCACCCATACGCGCTTTGGTATCGCGCAGGAGCCTTTGGCGATTAACTATATTGGCTTCAAATTGTTCGTAGTTACGAATGGGGTAATGATAGACGGTAATGCCGCTTTCTTCACGAGCATTAACTGCGCGCCAGCCGTGCTTTGCGCGATGATTTCCGCCTTTCATTTTAATCAGTCCGTGAGGATTCACGATGGTCTTGGGACTTATTTTAACCAGTAGCATAGATACGGCGGTGTCGTTGATCTGGGTATCTGAGCTGTAGAGGATAGGGTTTTTAACCGCATATTGAGCTTGGCTGTAATGATAATCGGCTTTGAGACAGGCTTCTGTTAGCACCATATTCCGGCGTTTGAGGGTGACTACAGAATCGTTAGCCGTTAAGTGATCTTTTAAACAAGTACCTTCTTGCGCTAACCAGAATTCATCGGCGTCGTTAGAAATCACCAAATCAGCTTTGAGGGTCGTGCGTGCGTATTCGGCTAATTGAGTCATCCACAACGCTTGTTGATAATTCTGCGCGGGTTGGTCGATGACGTCTAGGTCAAACTCTGTTTTGAGCTTTTCAAGTACTTCGCGAGTCCCATCGGTTGAGCCGTTGTCCATAACCGCAAAACAATCGACGCCTTGCGCTGCATGAAAACGAATATTGTCTTCGATGATGTCTACTTCGTTGCGTACCAGTAACGTCATGGCTAGGCGTATCGGGCCTTTGCGCAATAGGCGATGTGTCCAATATTGTAGAGTTTTATGCAACATAATCGTGTTCGTATCGTCCTTTCACACCATTAATGAGTGTCGATTGGTGTGCCCACTGTGTTCAGTTTGAACTGGGATTGTTGATTAGGTTTATACCTAACTGTTTAAGTAACTGTATCCAGTTATGATCTGCATCCGAGCGAACGATGGCGGTTACATCAAGTTCGGGTCTTAGCCATTTTGCGGTTAGCAGCGCTGTTGAAATATCGCCTGCGATTTTACAGTGTTGTGGCAATAGAGGTAATAGTATTTCCATTGGTATTGCCGCTGGTATAGCTCGGGCACGCAGGGGTAAATGCCAGATGCTGTTAGCAGCGTCTTCAGACTGCAATTCTAACTCTGTGCGCGGATGATGTTTATAGCCAATATCCTCACCGCACTGTTCTAACCATTGCCCAAGTTGTTCTTGATTGGCTGACATAGCGGAACTGTGTGAGAGCAGTAATAAGCCCGATACGTTATCTAAAGCTAATGAGTGTTGGTTCAAGCAAAGTTCAGAGAGCTCTGTGAACTCAGGACGTTGCAAATTCTTAGGTAAAGATTGGCAGGGTTTACGTTTTAGTATTGGTAAAGCTAACTCGGGAAACGCCAATATTGAATGATGAATCCAAGCCGATGCACCAATCGCAGGGGGCTGTTTCCACCAATGGCCGTACGCTAGCTTTTTCACCCAATGGTCGAGGATTTGATCTTTTAACCAGTGTGTTTGCCGCCCTATATAACTGTATGTACCATCGTCGAGGTACACACCTTTAGATGCAGGGCTGTGTGCCATTGCAAACTGAAATTCAATACGGCGGTCGTTGCCTGTGTAGATCCAGTTAGGGCAAACCTCGGTCAGTGTTTTTTCTATCAGTTTGAAACTCGTTAGTCTTTGCTGCCTTTTACCTTTACCCTCGGCTTTTTCAGATAGCACTTGAATACGTTTAAAAGGGCTGGAATCCCACTGAGCCAGTGCTTCACGAAACACCGATGTGGTGCTGGTTTGATCAATCAAACCGAGTTCGGCGCTGTCGCCATTAGGCAGTTCAAACGCTACCATTGCCGCAGTCAGTACATTGAGTGGCGTTGATGCTAAAAACAGATGATTAGCCAAGCCTGTTCACCTCTTGCTCTAAGTGCGCACAAGCGGCTTCGATGTGCTCAGCATCGGCGTCTTGCCAGCGTCCAGGGATCTGATACTCGCTTTCTAGGTAGTGCAACAAGCCCTGTCGAATAGTTGGGTTCGGCTTAAACCCAACGAGCTGGGTGAGTGCCTGCTCTAGTTCCGCTTGGCTTTGAGCGCTCAATGTTAGACCAGCAATATTATAGAACGCCTGCCCAAGCACTAAGGTATTGATATTGGCCATGATGGCTTCAATACCTACGGTGGAATTGATTGTAGCAACAGCATCCGCGTGAGCGATGAAGGCTTGTGTATCGCCGCTGTTATATAAACGGATCTTTTTTGAGCTTGAATTGAGGTGTTTGATCAGCTCGGAATAATCTTGATCACAAGCGGGGTGAGTTTTTAGCACGATATTCGGCGTGCGTTCTTGTAAGTTGCTTTCGGCTTTAAGTAGCGCATCGACTAAGGCGGTCATGTCTTTTAACCACGGAGAAAATAAGACGATTTGGCTATCGGTATTTACTTGAAAAGGGATGAATACATAGTGCTCTGGCAGTTCCTCTGGGCGCTCTTTATGTTCAATGCTGGTCTTGCGCACGTGGCCTGAGCGTGTGATAAAAAACTGTGGATCACGTGGTACTGAATTTAAAAAGTTAATGCCTTTTCTATCCAGCGTCGTCATGCCGGGTAGCAGGCCATTTTCCATGAATAGGGGATTGATCTGTAATGATTCGGCTGCGGCTACTACGACACGCTGGCGAAATTTCAATCCGTTCCATACCACCAGATGGCTTATTTTATGGTTAGCCAAAGCCTGTTGATAAATGGCAAGTAATGCTCGAGCTTCTAATGTTTTGACCTTAGCAAACAGCTTCCAGTAACTGGCCGAACGGGAACGTCCTTTGCGGCTGTTTTGTTTCTCTCGAATGTGATCATTAACTATAGATTCGAGCTTAGTTCGAGTCTCTAGCGACACGTGCTTCAAGCGTAATAAGGCGAATGGATTCAACCATAAGAATTTGTGCCATATGACCAACGACGGCAGCGAGTCAGAGGCATTAAGCCTAGAGCTTAATTGCGTAAAGTATTGGCGATGAATACGTCGTGCGGCGAAAAACGCAAGTTTCATAAGCGGCCTCTTAATGGGCTGCAGAGTTTAACGCAATCAGGATTGAAGTTCAGCCTATCGTGTTGGCTGGCTTGTTTACTATGCAAGGGCTGAAGAGTGCCTCTTATTTATAAAAAAAGCCGGCCCCTAAGCGCAGAAGATACTTAGATGACCGGCTTTACTACTTATAGAGTATCAACAACTCAGTTGTTTGTTCCCTTAGTACTTATACGCTTCTGGCTTGTACGGACCATCAACTTTAACGTTGATGTATTCCGCCTGCTTTGGCGTTAGCTTAGTGATCACGCCACCAAAGCCTTCGACCATGTCTTTTGCTACTTCTTCATCTAGCTTCTTCGGTAGCACTTTCACATAGATGCTTTCAGCTTTTTCAGCTTCCATCATGTCGGCAAACTTACGCTCGTACAGATAGATTTGCGCCAGTACTTGGTTAGCAAATGAGCCATCCATAATACGTGATGGGTGACCAGTCGCGTTGCCTAGGTTGACTAAGCGGCCTTCTGATAGCAGTAACAGGTGATCGTCAGAAGCTTTATCACGGTACACTTTGTGAACCTGTGGTTTGATCTCTTCCCATTCCCAGTTTTTACGCATAAACGCAGTGTCGATTTCGTTATCGAAGTGACCAATGTTACATACGACTGCACCGTTTTTCAGGGCTTGCAGCATGAACTGGTCACACACGTTGATGTTACCAGTGGTGGTTACTAACAGATCGGTTTTGCCCAGTAAGTTAGTGTCGATACTGTCCATTGTGCCGGCGTTGATACCATCAATGTACGGAGAAACCACTTCGTAGCCATCCATACACGCTTGCATCGCACAGATCGGATCGATTTCGGTTACTTTTACGATCATGCCTTCTTGGCGCAATGAAGCAGCCGAACCTTTACCCACGTCACCATAACCAATCACTAGGGCTTTTTTACCGCTCAATAAGTGGTCAGTACCGCGCTTGATCGCATCGTTTAACGAGTGACGACAGCCATATTTGTTGTCGTTTTTCGATTTAGTCACAGCGTCGTTCACGTTGATCGCAGGCACTTTCAATTCGCCTTTAGCCATCATCTCTAACAGACGATGCACACCCGTGGTGGTTTCTTCAGAAATACCGTGGATGTTATCCAGCATGGCTGGGTATTTAGCGTGAACCATTTCTGTCAGGTCACCGCCGTCGTCCAGAATCATGTTGGCAGCCCAAGGGGTGTTGCCATCTTTTTCAGATAAAATCGTCTGTTCGATACACCATAAAAACTCTTCTTCAGTTTCGCCTTTCCAAGCAAACACAGGAATGTTGGCAGCGGCGATAGCGGCGGCAGCGTGATCCTGAGTTGAGAAAATATTACATGACGACCAGCGCACTTCGGCACCTAGCTCAACCAGAGTTTCGATCAACACGGCGGTTTGAATCGTCATGTGGATGCAGCCCATGATTTTGGCATTGGCCAAAGGCTTGCTTTCGCTGTATTTGCGACGCAGCGCCATTAGGGCTGGCATCTCGCTTTCAGCGATTTTAATTTCTTTACGGCCCCAATCGGCCAGTGCCATATCGGCAACTTTATAATCAGTAAAGGTAGTCATAGTAACCGTCCTTAAAAATGGGTCGTCGAGGTATGCCGACGACCTAAAAAATTGTAATGACCTTATAGGCCCGCTGCGGCTTTTAACGCATCGACTTTGTCGGTACGTTCCCAAGTAAACGCAGTAAAGGTTTTCGTTTTGCTCACGCCTTGATCGACATAGGTATAGCTAGTTTCAAATGGCTCGCGACCAAAGTGACCATACGCAGCGGTGATCTGGTACATAGGATTCAACAACTCTAGCTGGTTTTGAATCGCGTATGGACGCAGGTCGAATACTTCGCGAATCACTTTCGCTAACTGGATATCCGTGATCTTGCCGGTACCAAAGGTGTTAACCGAAATAGAAGTCGGCTGTGCAACACCAATGGCATACGAAACCTGAATCTCGCAACGATCAGCCAAGCCCGCAGCAACGATGTTTTTCGCAACATAACGACCCATGTAGGCAGCAGAGCGATCCACTTTTGAGGGATCTTTACCAGAGAATGCACCACCACCGTGACGTGCCATACCGCCGTAGGTATCGACAATGATCTTACGACCGGTTAAACCGGCATCGCCTACTGGGCCGCCAATGACGAAGTTGCCAGTTGGATTGATGTGATACAAGGTACCTTCATGCAACCATTCTGCTGGTATAACAGGCTTGATGATGTGCTCTAACACTTCAGCGCGCAGTTCTTCTAAGGAAATGCTTGGCGAATGTTGAGTTGATAGAACAACGGCATCGACTTTTGGTGAGCCGCTTTCCCAGTTAATGGTTACCTGAGATTTTGCATCAGGGCGCAACCAAGGCAGGGTGCCGTTGCGACGTAATTCCGACTGACGCTGCACTAACAAATGCGCGTAGTAAACCGGTGCAGGCATTAAGCTCGGAGTTTCGTTAGTGGCGTAACCAAACATTAAACCTTGGTCGCCAGCGCCTTGATCTTCCGGCTTGGCACGGTCGACGCCTTGGTTGATATCAACCGATTGCTTACCAATACCGTTTAAGACGGCGCAGGTCGCACCGTCGAAGCCCACTTCAGAGCTGTTGTAACCAATGCCGGTAATCACATCACGAACGATCTCTTCCAGATCAACGTAACAAGAGGTAGTGACTTCGCCAGCAACGACAGCCATACCGGTTTTTACTAAGGTTTCCACCGCAACACGAGCGTATGGATCACGGGCGATGATGGCATCTAATACCGCATCAGAAATCTGATCGGCAACTTTATCTGGATGACCTTCGGACACCGACTCAGATGTAAAAATGGAATATTCGCTCATGGCTGACTCCTCTCAATAATTTTACGAACGCTCTGGTGAGCGATGAAATAACCGGAACTGGATTTGGAACCCATTCCTTAAACCTAAAAATTGACTCTGACCTTCGATCAAGCCTGCTTCTGTGGCCCAAGCCGTTAAATCGGCAGGGTCGAAGCCTAGCCATAGATCACCGCAAGAATCCTTTGCCCATGCCTGATCATGACGACATAAATCCGTGATCAGTAATGTTCCCTCGGGTTGAAGTAACTCAGCTACTTCGTTAAAAATCGTTTTCGGTGCCGGTACGTGGTGCAACACCATATTGGCCACGGCAAATTGGTATTTTGTCGTTGTCGTGTTTGCCAGCAAGTGGGCGGTATCACCGAGTACACAATCGACATTAGCAATCGCGTTGGTCGCTAATGTTGCCTCGGTGCGAGCCAGCATGTCCGGCGACACATCAAGCGCCGTAACCTTGCTAAAATGCTTAGCGAGCAAAGGTAAAAATGCCCCTTCGCCAGGGCCAATCTCCAAAGCGTAGCCAGCTTGTTCGCTATTTCGAGCTCTGGCCGTTAACGAGTCGAGAATGGTCGCTAGTGCATCACCGTATTGGTCAAATGATGCGATCAAATCTTGCTGGTCTTTAAAGTCATTGGCGTGACGAGAGAAGAACTCTGCGCAGGCCTCCGCACGTTCGGCAAGCACTTGCTCTACGGCCATGCCGATATCTTCATCACTGCTAGCAGCATCAATCGCGATAAAGGTTGCTCGCAGCCACTGACTCCAGCTATCTGTCGCGGTAATGAGCGGGCGACGATAAAAAATACTATTGCCTTCGCGTTGAGTGCTCACCAGTCCCGCTTGTGCCAATACCTTTAAATGATGGCTCATGCTCGACTGTTTAATATCGAATATCTGACACAGCTCCAACACCCCAAAAGCCCCGCGTCCAAGCAGCTTTAAAATGTTCATTCGTAGGGGATCGCCGGCCGCTTTGCTGGCTTGAGCAAGGTACACAATATTCAAGGAGCGTTCGTTGTTAGCAGGCATGCGGGAAAGTATAACCAGCAAGATATCGTATATCAATTTTTTTCGATATAGATTTTAACAATGCCGAAGTACTGTTTTCTTAAGCTACAAGGTTCGGATCTGGTATAAAACTGGGTATGATCATTTAACTGGCGTAAACGGCCACTGGCGTTAGATGGATAAAATAAGAATAACGTCGATAAGCATGAGCATGGCAAAGGAATCGTAATGACAGATATTTATGCGAGTGAAAAGAAAGCGCCTACCAAGTTGCAACAGGCGATAACGCCATTGATCGATGCTTTAGCTGGGGTTGTAAAAACAGATCCAAAGCATTTGAAGTTACTGGTGGCTTGTTTGTTGTGTCGCGGGCATCTCTTGCTTGAGGATGCTCCGGGCGTCGGTAAAACCACTTTAGCGCGAGCATTGAGCCAAGCGTTGGCATTGCGTATGAAGCGCTTGCAGTGCACACCGGATTTAATGCCATCGGATGTGACTGGCATCAGCATCTATAATGCTCCCGAACATAAATTCCAATTCATGCCCGGCCCTGTATTTACCAATATATTATTAGCCGATGAAATCAACCGTGCTACGCCACGTACCCAGTCGGCCTTATTAGAGGCGATGGCGGAGGGTACGGTGACCTGTGATCGCAAGACCTATCCTCTACCGAATCCTTTTATCGTTATTGCCACTCAAAACCCGGTGGAATTTAGTGGCACCTTTCCGTTACCCGAAGCCCAGTTAGATCGCTTCTTTATGCGTCTTAGCTTAGGTTATCCCGACGCTGAACAAGAACTGGCGATGATGATGGCGCAGATGTCTGGACATCCGTTAGATGAATTAAAACCTGTACTAAGTGAGAGCTTGTTACTGGCTTTGATAGCGCAGATCGAGAAAGTGGTTATCAGCGAACCGACCGCGCGCTATATCAGTGAATTAGTGCGCGCTACGCGCGAGCATGCAGCGGTTCGTCTTGGCGCCAGTCCGCGTGGTTCTCTAGCTTTAATGCGAGCTGCTCGGGCGATAGCCGCGCTGGATGGAAAAAAAGCGGTTACTGTGGATATCGTTAAGTCCTTGTTGGAGCCGGTATTGAGTCATCGCTTGGTGTTTCGGGATTCGAGTTTAATGCAGCCAGAAAAGCGTAAAGCGTTTTGGAATGCCCTTATTGCTCAGGTCCCAGTGCCTGATTATCCAACTGACGACTTGGTTTAAGCGGCAATACTATGAATTCCTCTGTGAATGTCGGGGAGTCGCTTAAGCCGCTGGCGCGTTGGCTTAGCAAGCATATCAATGCGCCGCGCTTTTTAGTTTTGATGATGGTTGTGTGCTTTTTAATGGCATGGAATCGTGGCATTGATTTGCTGTACGGTATTTGCGCTATCATTCTTGCCTTGTTACTGGTTTCTTGGGTTATGCCTTGGTGGATGCTGCGCCAATTGCGGCTTAGCCGATCGCAAGTGGGGCTAGCGGAAGTGGGAAGCGAACTCCAACTCCGCTATCGTTTTGCCGGTAAGCCCGCTTGGTATTTATCCGTCGCCGAGCAATTGCCGAATATCCCCGAACTACAAACCCATTTTATTGCCTATGCCGACGCCAATACGCCTATGGCGTTAAATTATTTGTGCGCGCAGCGTGGCATATTTACTCTACCTAAGCCTGAAGTCAGTTGCGGCTGGCCGTTTGGTTTTATTCAGCGACGCTTAACCTTAGTAAGCGAAGATTGTCAGATTATTGTGGCTCCAAAACCTACCGTTATTCGTCGTTTACCTGCGCCTATTCAGGATGCTCAAACAGTTGATGGACAAGAATCGCAGCAGATTTTTAGTGGGCATAGTGATTTCTCTGGTGTACGTGATTATCGACCGGGCGATTCTTTAAAATCCGTTCATTGGGGCGCATCTGCGCGTCAGCAAAACTTGATTGTGCGTGAGTTTCACGGTCTAGACTGCCCGCGCTGGTTGGTCGTTATTGATGGCAATTCAACGAATAATGTCGGTACTGAAGTAAGTAACGGGGTGAATAGTAGTTTCGAGTTGGGGGTTAGGATCGCGGCGTCTCTTTTACAATTTGCTCAACAACAGCAGAAAGGGTTAACACTGTATATTGAAAGCGCACAATCGCGGCAATTTAAAGTGCAGCCTGGCCAGCAGTCGATAGCGGAACATTTACAAGATCTTGCGTGGGTCACTGCCGATGGCACGCGTAATTACAGTGAAGCCATTCGCGCCGCGCAGCAAGAACAAGGACAGCAGGCAGTCTTAATTACCGTGCGCGTTAGCAGCCAAGAATTGCAATTACACTCTCCTTCAGGCCACATTGATATAGTGATTTCTGAGGAGAGCTATCGCTTTCCTATGGCGCAATACAAAGAAGGTTGGACGACCGTCAGCCAGAACCAGTTACGCTTAGATATTCATCAGCTGAGTGATTTAACACGAGTATTTTCGCAATGATTCGGCGTGTACCTGTTATAAATTGGTTTAGTTTGCAGATGACATCTGCCGCGACGGGATGTGCTGCGGTTATGATTTCTCCTTACGCTGCATTGCTATTTCCGCTATTGCTGCTGTTGGTCTGGTTTACGTTGCAGCTAGGCTGGAGAACACGACAAGAGCCTGAAAAAAATAAACCGATTGCTGATGGAATAGCCGTAATTGGATTAGCGATCTTCCTCTTTTTATTATTTAAACTTAATTTGCTGGTGGCATTGGGTGCCTTGTTATTCGTTGCTGCGCTAGCCTTGAATGTGCAACTGCACACGTATCGTCGTTTTTACTTTGCTCAAGTAATGAGTTTTATTTTTGTGTTGGTCGGGGCTGCCGAGGCAACGTCTGGCTTCTATTTGTTAGCAATAATTGCATACAGTCTTTTCGCCGCCTTTAGTTTAGGAGAAGCTTGGTTAGATCAGGGGGAGCAAATTGAGCATCACGAAAAAAATGAGGTGGTACCAAAAACGGCTAGCCAGCACAGAGTATTCATAACAGCGGTTATTTTAATTTTGGCTTTTGCATTTTATTTAATCATTCCTCGCCCTCCAGCGTTGAATTTTGGCGGACAGGAATCCTCAGCCGGTGATTTCTATCATGATGATGACTGGCAGAAGCATGCTGATGACAATGTACCTCCACCACCGAAGAAATCGGAAAGTAACGAGGTCGAAGATCAGCGTACACGCTTAGATAATTTTAATGAAATTACTGATCTTTCTTCTTACGGCGATGACGGTAGTGACTATGAATATGACGGCTTTAATAGCCAGTTTGATATTCGTGAAACCATGGCAAGCAAGGCTGGTATTGATTTGAATGCTATTGTCGCGCGCATGAAAGCGCCGCACGGCAGCTACTTAAAAGTTCGTACCTTTAATTACTTCGATGGCGAGAGTTGGTCATCTACCAACGAAAATATCAGTCGTAAAGTTAATACTAACTTTATAGGAAAAGTAGATTTAGACGTCACACGCAAAGGAAATTTCCAGCAAGTTATTACCATCGAAAGGAACATGCCAGCATGGCTTCCTGCCGCCGCCGATCCAGTTTCTATATGGGTGCCGGCGAGTGTGATTGCACTTGATCAATTCAATCAGCCTTTATTGCCGGGAGTGCTACGCCCCAACACGCGCTATACCGTTAAGTCGGCATTAGAACTGGTGGATAACCGCCCAATATCGAGAGTGCCACCGCCAGAAAGCGAAGACCTACAACTCACCAAAAACTTTGATGGGCGTATACGCAAGTTAGCGCGCGAAGTGACACGCAAATATTCGGGCAGTTATGCCAAAGCCATCGCTCTAGAAACACATTTACGCAGTGAATATCAGTACAGTTTTGCTTCGATTACACAATCACAAGGTCGTACGCCACTGAGCAAATTTCTGTTTGTCGACAAGCAAGGTCACTGTGAATATTTTGCTAGCGCGATGACGATTATGCTACGCAGCTTAGGTATCCCCGCGCGCTTGGTGACGGGTTTCTCTGTGAATAATAAAAATCCGCTGACAGGATATTTTGAAATCCGTGCAATTGATGGTCATGCTTGGACCGAGGCATGGATTGACGGACGCTGGGTAACGTTTGAACCGACGGCGTATTATCAAATTCCTAGCTCACACGAAAGTGTTTTTGCTGCAGAGCAGATAAGTCAATACGCTCAGCAGGTCGTGCAACTTAGCCAAGTCGGAGACAGCCAAGAGTTTAATCTTGGAGCCATTCTTAGTGCGTTATGGCTAGCGCTATACTCAGGCGTCGTCATTATTGCGGCCTACATTAAACTATTTTTATTGAATGCTTGGCCTCTACTGCTGCTGATGTGCGTGATTCTATTTGCTAGTTGGATGTTCCAACCTTATTGGCTGCCGTATCTGCATGCTTATATGAGCGCACGTAAAATACAGGCTTACACGCCTAACAATGCGCCTGACGCCCTTTATTTCTATATGTATCACCTACAACGCATGGCGCAAAAGCACACACCAAAACGTCAGTCGTCGGTTGAGATCGAAGATTGGCTATCGGTCGTTGAAAACCAATATGGTCACCTGTCGGCCATGCGTACCTTAGCCCATTGTGTCCATAATACTTTCTATCTTGGTGAATATTCAGATTTAGAACAAATTCAACAAGCGGCTTTGGCAGCAGTCGAAGAATTGAAGAGCTAATTTCTTATTCTGCTACACGGTAACTTGTCTTAATCGCGCTCTTACCTCGCGGGTTTTCATGGGGTAAAGTGCGGCATGTTTTATATTGCCGAGGACATTTTTATGTCTAATACCAACGCGCTGACCCTCTACACCATCAATATGTCGCATTACAGCGAGAAAATTCGTTGGTTATTAGATTACGAAGGTATTCCCTATATTGAACAGGCACTAACGCCTGCTATCCATACTTTACCGATGCTATTAAAAGGTGGTCGAGGTCAGACTACAGTTCCTTTGGTTCAGCGTGGTAGTAAACGCGTTCAAGATAGTCCGCGAATTGTCGATTGGTTGGCACAAGAATATGGGCCATTAAAATCTTTACCAGCAGAATCTCTTGATGAAATCATTGCAATACAGCGACGCTTTGATGCCATAGGCAAGGGTGTTGCGCGTTATTTATATTTGCCAGGATTTGCTCATAAAGCACTAATTTTAGATATTTGGACGCAGTTTGCGACACCTTGGGAGAGCCGCATTGTACGTGCTGGTTATCCGATTATTAAGCCTATGTTTAAGCTAAAGCTTAAAATTAATAAAAAACATGTCGCAATTGCTGAACAGCGTATTGATGCTGAGATTAAGTGGTTGGAAGCACGCATAAAACAAGGTCGTTATCTGGTGGGTGATAGCCTAACCATTGCTGATATTACAGCCGCTTCTTTACTTGCACCGTTAGCCTGCCCAGAAGAACATCCAATTTACGGCACGAGTGAATTCCGCGAAAAAATGGCTGGTGTCGCCAAGTTGTGGGCCGATAGTCCAGCATTACAATGGGTTCGCGATATCTATGCTGCCCATCGTGGTCAAATTTGGCAGGTTATGCCCAACGCAGCATAAGTGCTGTCATTTCATACTCACGGTCGACTCTTTATGGGCAAGGCTAATCTTGCCCATTGAATCCCTAGGTTAGCGCTATATACTGTACGGATATACATATCATCTACAGTAGCATTTTATGCGCCTGATTATTGCCGAGAAACCAAGCTTAGGCCGCGCAATTGCAGCGGTGCTTCCTCAGCCTCACAGTAAAGGCGAAGGCTTTGTGCGCGCTGCCAACGGCGATGTGGTGAGCTGGTGTATAGGCCATCTATTAGAGCAAGCTCAGCCAGAAGCCTATAACCCCCAATATAAACAGTGGCGGTTAGATCACTTACCAATTGTTCCTAATGAATGGCAGCTTGAAGCTAAGGCGCAAACTCGCAAGCAATTAAGCGTATTGCGTAAACTGGTTAAAGAAGCAGATAGCATAGTGCACGCGGGAGACCCAGATCGTGAGGGGCAACTATTAGTAGACGAGGTTATTGCCTTTTTAAAAGTGCCAGCGACAAAACGCTCATCCATGCAGCGTTTATTGGTGAGTGATTTAAATCCCCAAGCGGTCACCCGCGCCTTGCAACAGCTACGTCCTAATAAGGATTTTATTCCGCTGTCTGTATCGGCTTTGGCGCGCTCTCGTGCCGATTGGTTATACGGAATTAATTTAACCCGAGCTTATACGTTAAAAGGCCAACAGGGCGGTTTGAAAGCGGTGTTGTCAGTCGGTCGCGTGCAGACACCAATTCTAGGTTTAATTGTGCGCCGAGATAATGAAATTGCCGACTTTATTAGCAAGCCATTTTATGAAGTGTTCGCGGCGCTACATTTAAATGCCGAACAGCCGCTGAGTTTTTATGCAAAGTGGCTACCCAGCGAATCTTGCCAAGCGCACCAAGATGATGAGGGCCGTGTACTGAATCCTAAGCTTGCACATAATGTCGCTCAACGTATTCGCCAGCAAGCGGCAAGCGTGACCAGTATTGAGCGAAAATTAAAAAAACAAGCAGCACCCTTGCCGTATAATTTATCGTCGCTGCAAATTGATGCGGCAAAAGCCTTCGGTTTAAGTGCGCAGCAAGTATTAGATAGCTGCCAATCGCTATACGAAAAACATCAGCTAATTACTTACCCGCGTTCCGATTGCCGTTATTTACCGACAGAACATTATGCGCGTCGCAGTGTGGTATTGTCCGCCATTGCTAACAGTGCCAATGAACTGGCTAGTGGAGTAGCACAAGCTGACACGCAATATCGCAGTAAAGCGTGGGACGATAAAAAGGTGGAAGCGCATCATGCGATAATTCCTACCGAAAAATCGTTGGATATTCAGCGTTTATCAAGGTATGAGCAGAAAGTTTACCAATTGATTGCGCGCCAATATGTGATGCAGTTTTATCCTGCGTTCGAATATGCCGATACGCGCATTGAATTAGATATTGCCGGTGGTGTGTTTGTCGCCACCGAGCGAGAAACGATAAAACTCGGTTGGAAACAACTGCTTCCAGCTCGTAAACAGTCGGATCAAAACGCCGATCAAGATCCAAGTCGCCCATCGTTGCCTAAATTAGAAAAGGGGCAAGTCCTGTGGAGTGGCGAACCGGATGTGCAAGAAAAGAATACTCAGCCACCGGCGTATTTTACCGATGCTACTCTGCTGGCGGCAATGACAGGCATTGCTCGTTTTGTTACAGATTCTGAATTGAAAAAAATATTAAAAGAAACCGACGGTCTCGGTACCGAAGCGACGCGCGCCGGAATCATTGAACTGCTTTTTAAACGCCGATTTCTACAGCGTGAAGGAAAAAGTATTCGCGCAACCGATTTAGGTAAAGCGCTGGTAGCGGCCTTGCCCGAAGCCTGTACCTTGCCGGATATGACTGCCCAGTGGGAAAAGCAATTAAATGACATTACCCAAAAGCTATTAAACTACGATCAATTTATGCAACCTCTTGCTCTTCAATTAGACGCATTAATTAACCAAGCCAAGCAGCTAGATATCGGACGTTTTGGTGGCATTTCCATGCCTGCGTTTAAACCAAGAAAAGGCGGCTCTGCAGTAAGAAAGTCGACGGCACCGCGCAAGTCAGCTAGCACAGATAAATCAACTAGGTCGATTAAATCAAAGCGCAAACCTAAAGCTTGGTAATCGTTCGTTGTCGGCAAACACCCAATGCCGTCCCCATAACTCACGGCTGAATGGATGCGTATTTGCTATGCAAATATCACCGATATTGGCCTGACGAATATGACAAATTGCGGTTTACTTTCGATCGAATGGTGCTGCACTAGCCCAGCCATCTTTGTGCGGACCTATAGCACCACCGCCTGGGTCAAACCGGTGAAATTAAAGCAAAGGTCAGTTGGAGTGTTGGCGCTCATGCCAGGGAGTTTGCATATAGCATTGTCTTTCGTTAAGTGATTGGACACGCAGTTTAAGGACCATCTGCATTTTTCTTTATGTCATTTTACTGTATACGCTGGCTTTAGTCGTTTTACTTCATTAGCTGTTCACATATGATAAGACCTGCGATCAACAATAAAAAACCGAAGGATACGCATTATGAGCTTTCGAGCCCTCTTTCTAGTAGCGCTACCCCCTATGTTTGTTGCATGTGGCGGTGATTCTGGTGGTAGCTCGTCTCCTGCGATCAATGTAACAATTTCAGAAGATTTAAAAGGACGCGCAAGCGAACCTGATTTAACTTCAACACCGGTTGAAAATTACCAAGCCGTTGCTTTGAATACCTTATTGACCAGTTATGTTGTCGAAGACAGCTGGGTCGATGTTTATTACACGGCGGCAATCACTGGGGATGTGGCGGTTGTGCTCTCTAGCGCTGCTGAGAATCTTGATTTATTGGTATCAGATTTTACCGGTCTGAATACCTTAGCCTCGAGTAAAGGCGACACATCGGATGAACGCTTAGTCTTTACTGCAACCAGTGGTTTTACCTATCGAGTTCGAGTTAAGTCTGAGGGTGGCTCTGATAACTTTCAAGTTAGGTTTGCAGCGGCTAATCGTGAAACGTTAGGGCTTACAGAAAATGAATATTTTGTAAAATTCACGACCAGCAATGACACCGACTGCGTAGGTTTAGGTTACACCCTTAAAAGTACAGAAAGCTTAGTTATTAACTGGAAAAACGGTTACATAATTAATGAAAATGAGCGCATGAATTTTAGCTCGGTAAGTGGCACCACCTTTGTTATTGAAGAAAATAGCAATGACACAATTCTCGGTCTCAATACCGTCAATAATTATAAATTACAGTTGACGCTTGATGCCGAAACTGGATTGATTTCGGGCTCCGAATTTAGCGAGAAAGCCTACGCTTATGCTGGTGATAGTCTCGAGTGTCGTTTATCTATTGATATGACGGGGCTAATCGTCCTATAAATAAAAAGCCGCCATTAACTTAGTTAATGGCGGCTTTTTATTGCCTGTTAGTTCAGTAATAAATTACTTTACTAAGGTCAACCATTCTGGTTTAAACGGTGCTTTACCCGTTACTGTATCGAAGTACATATTTTGTAGCTTCTCAGTCACTGGGCCACGGCTACCAGCGCCGATTACGCGACCATCCAATGATTGAATCGGCAATACTTCTGCGGCAGTACCGGTAAAGAAAGCTTCATCGGCGATATACACTTCATCGCGGGTGATGCGCTTTTCACGTACTTCAATACCCATTGAGCGTGCCATTTCCATAATGGTACGACGGGTAATACCGTCTAAACATGATGTCAGTTCTGGCGTGTACATAACGCCATTACTCATCATAAAGAAGTTTTCACCAGACCCTTCAGCTACGTAGCCTTCGTTATCCAGTAATAGTGCTTCTTCGCAGCCGCTGTCTAATGCTTCACGTAGGGCTAACATGGAGTTCATGTAGTTGCCGTTCGCTTTTGCTTTACACATAGTGATGTTGACATGGTGACGCGTGTAACTAGAAGTACGAATTTTAATACCTTTAGTTTTCGCTTCTTCGCCCATGTACGCCGGCCATTCCCAAGCCGCAACCATCACATGCACTTTTAGATTTTCAGCACGTAAGCCCATACCTTCAGAACCATAAAACGCCATGGGGCGAATATAAGCACTGTTCAGGTTGTTTTCACGCACAGCGGCGCGATGCGCTTCGTTAATTTCTTCTTTGCTATACGGCAGCTTCATATTCAGGATATGGGCCGAGTTAAACAGGCGCTGGGTGTGTTCCTGCAAACGGAAAATTGCTGCACCCTGTGCCGTCTCGTATGCCCGCACACCTTCAAAAACGCCCATGCCGTAATGCAAGGTATGAGTTAATACGTGGACTTTCGCTTCGCGCCAGTCAACCATCTCTCCGTCTAGCCAGATCAGACCATCGCGGTCGGACATGGAAGGTAGCATAAGGACCTCACTCAAAATTCGTAAAATGTTGTTGGCCAGCTGACTCAGATTTTAGATATCAGCCTCTAACCAGAGTTTCCACAGTCGGATTACATCGCTGCGTCGTACATCAAAGCCCAGTCTGGATTGGGTGTCATAGTCCAGTAACAGGGATTGCTTCTGTAATGCACGCCGGTGAGTTTCGGCTCGGTAGGACAGGTAGGTTTCCTGCAGGGTCTGACGATCTTGTGGATTCATCAGGCCAACTTGCGCGAAGGCATCCAACAAACGCATGTTGTCTGTAACAGCCAACAGCGCTGGGTGTTGGTGTGACCACGCCAGTACTCCGTATTGAACCAGAAACTCGATGTCAACAATACCCCCCGCGTCTTGTTTGAGGTGAAATTGCTGGCCGCTCGTATCTTTGGAGCCAAGATTATCCCTCATTTTTTGTCGCATGGCTCGCACTTCTTCGCGCAGGGCAGGGATATTACGCGGTCTTGATAAAATGCCTTCGCGCACTTTTTTTGTTGCCGCGGCCAGTGCGGCTTGTCCGCAGAGTATTCGCGCTCGTACTAAGGCTTGGTGCTCCCATGTCCATGCGTGCTTTTCTTGGTATTCGCTGAAGGCTTTTAACGAGGTAACTATCATGCCGGAGTTACCCGACGGGCGTAGCCTTAGATCAACTTCATATAAGTCACCGGAGCGGGTTTGCGTCGTGAGAATGTGCACCATGCGTTGGCCCATACGGGTATAAAATACGCCGTTATCTAAGCTGCGCTCGCCGTTAGTCGCTTTGCCAGCAATCCCATTGTGAATAAACACTAAATCCAGATCGGAGCTATAACTGATCTCGAGGCCACCTACCTTGCCGTAGCCAAGAATGAGAAACTCAGGCTCAGCAACAGCGTCATTATTGGCATCGGTCGGGTAGCCATATTTATCGACCATTTGCTGCCAAGCTAGATTCATAACCGTTGTCAGTGTGACCTCGGCCAGCCACGTCAGATAATCACTCACCTGCATTAGGGTTAGTGCTTCCATTACCTCACAGGCGGCGGCACGTAATTTGTGGGCACGCACAAATTGCCTGAGCTGCTCCATTTGCTGTTCTAAATCATCAGGATCGATGCGCAATAGGCGCAGGTGCAGCTCTTCGCGCAGTTCAGCAGCTGATGGCAAGCGATATAAGCTAGTAACGTCGAGTAACTCATCTAACAACAGCGGGGTTTGAGTGATGTATTCAGCTACCCAGCTGGAGGCATTACATAAGCGCACAAGTTGCTTCAGTGCCTGTGGATTTTCTTTTAATAACACTAAATAAGCTGTTCGGCGTAGCACCGCTTCCAATAAGGGAATTAACCGCTCTAGTGTTGTTAGTGGTGCTGTTTGCAGCCATAATTTCTGCAGCAGTAGAGGCATTAATTCTTCTAAACGCTCGCGCCCAACTTGCTGCATATTGAGTACGGCGCGGGATTCACGAAAGGTCGAAAGCTTATCTTGTACTTCCTTGGCGTTAGCACAGGGATGCTCAGCTAAAAATTCATCCGCAGCAGCGCCTGTTAATTCACCGTGCCACAAATCTAGCCAGGCATGATTGAGCGCCGACGAGTCTTGCTCACTATCCTCGTCATTAGCGACAATTTGTGCAAAGTGGTGGCTAACATTTTGTCGATGCGTCGATAGCTGCTGCAAGTAGGTTGGCCAATCGCTGCAGTTCATCGCCCAAGCAATACGCGCCTGATCAAGTTCATTTTGTGGCAGCTGTTGGGTTTGTTCGTCGGCTAATGCCTGAATGGCGTGCTCACTGTCACGCAAAAATAAATAGGCACTGCGTAATTGTTCACAGGCTTCAATCGGGAGATAACCTTCGGCAGCAAGGATGTCGAGCACGCGGCATAGTTCGCGTGTTTGTAGTAGCCGGTCTTGGCCGCCACGAATTAATTGGAAGGCTTGTACAATAAATTCGACTTCGCGAATACCACCCGACCCCAGCTTAACGTTGTCTTGTAGACCGCGACGACGCACTTCTGCATTAATCATATCTTTCATCGAACGTAAAGACGCAAACGCGCTGTAATCAACATACACCCGATAGGTAAACGGGCGCAGAATGCTAAGCAATTCTTTGGCGGCGAGGCTAGTTTCACCGTTCATAACGCGCGCCTTCACCATCGCGTAGCGTTCCCAATCTCGACCTTGGCTTTCGTAGTAATTTTCCAGTGAAGTGAAATTCATTACCAACGGGCCGCTTTGACCATAGGGGCGCAGGCGCATGTCGGTGCGAAAGACAAAGCCATCAACCGTGTGTTTATCTAGTGCCTGTATTAATTTTTGTCCAAGCTTAACGAAGTATTCTTGGTTACTAATTACCTTAGGACCAGAGGTATCACCACTGTCGGGGTAAGTAAAAATAAGGTCGATATCCGAACTTAAATTTAATTCGTAAGCGCCAAGTTTACCCATGCCCAACACCAGCATTTGCTGTTCTTCACCACTTTCTTTACTCAGGGGCTTGCCGTGACGCGCAATTAAATCAGTCGCTAAGAAATCGAGGCTGCGACAGACGCATTCATCCGCTAATTCCGATAGGACTCGCGTGGTATCTAAGGTATTTCCTAAGCGCAGTAAGTCGCGCCAAATAATATGCACCATAGCGCGACGACGCAGATGGCGTAGCGCCGCATGCCAGTCGTCATCGGTTTTCGCATCCTGGGAGAATTCATTTAGCCACTGGCGAATATCGCCTCGCTTCAATGGTTGCGACAGGGTGTCGGTACGCAATGCGTGAGCGAAGTATTCACCTTGATGGGGCAATGCATCGACAACATAGTCGCTTAAACACAAGACTTTTTGCAGGCGTTGCTGTTGTTCATGTTCAAGGCTTTGCCAAAGATTGAGCCAATCAAAACCGTGATGTGAGTACGCATCGGCTATGGTTGCTTGAATGTGTTGCCAATGAGCGGAAATTGGGCCGGGAAGCATGGTCTTCTTACCTGAAACGATTAGACCATTACTTTAGCTGCTGAGGCGCTATCTTGGAATGTGGAATACCAAGTTTGAATAATTTAGGTGGTGGCTAACATGTGATAGCCACCACTACGCGATAGCGGGCTTACTTCCGCTTTTGATCCGCGGCTTCTTGTCGATACATAATGACGGCAGCAATCAATACTGCAAGGCTTACTACAGCGATCATAATGGTCGCTAAGGCATTAATCTGCGGGCTAACACCTAAACGCACACTGGAATACACCACCATTGGCAGAGTGGTTGCGCCAGGGCCAGAAACAAAGCTGGCGATCACTAAGTCATCCATCGACAGGGTGAACGCTAACAGCCAGCCTGCAGCAAGAGCTGGGGCAATCATCGGCAGAGTAATCGTAAAAAATACTTTTAATGGGCGTGCGCCTAAATCCATTGCGGCTTCTTCAATGGATCTATCCATATGTGCCAGTCGACTCTGTACTATGACAGTGACATACGCCATCGAGAAAGTGACATGGGCAATTAAAATGGTGACCTGCCCGCGCCCTTCTGGCCATCCGGTTAAATCTTCCAAGGCGACAAACAGTAGCAGTAAGGATAAGCCGATAATAATTTCAGGCATCACTAACGGCGCTGTCACCATAATGCCTAAACTCTTATGGCCTCGAGTACCGCGCATACGCACAATCGCAAGTGCGGCAAATGTCCCCAGCACAATGGCTAAGGTGGCATTAAGCGCGGCTATTTTAATACTCAACCATGCGGCATTTAGCAGGGGTGCGTTGTTAACCAACTCCCCATACCACTTAGTGCTGAATCCACCCCATACGGTGACCAGTCGACTTTCGTTAAACGAATAAATAATTAGGCTAAAAATTGGCAGATACAAAAAAGCATAGCCGCACAGCAATAATACAATTAGCAGAGGGTAACGAGAGAATAGTGCGCGCATCAGCCTTGCTCCTCGTTCGCTCTTTGTTCGTAATGACGCATCACCACAAATGGAATAATCAGCACTAACAGTAAAATGGCAGCCAATGAAGAGGCGACAGGCCAGTCTTTATTGCTAAAGAATTCGGTCCACATCAGTTTACCGATCATTAAAGTATCTGGGCCGCCGAGTAAGTCTGGAATCACGAACTCGCCCATCACCGGGATAAATACCAGCATAGAACCTGCCATCACCCCAGGTATAGATTGCGGCAAGGTAATCGTTAAGAACTGGCGCCAAGGGCGAGCGCCGAGATCGGCAGCGGCCTCTAGTAAGGTGTTATCTAAGCGTACTAATGTGGCGTAAAGAGGTAAAACTAAAAAGGGCAGATAGCTATACACCACGCCAACATAAACTGCGATGGGGGTGTGCAGCATTTGTAACGGCTCATCTATTAGGCCGATCCCCATTAATAATTGATTTAATAAGCCATTATCTTTGAGGATACCGATCCACGCATAAACCCGAATTAAAAAAGACGTCCAAAAGGGAAGAATAATTAGCATTAGCAGTGGCATGCGCCAATGTTTGGGAGAAAGCGCAATGGCATAGGCCATCGGGTAACCGATTAATAAACATATAACGGTTGATACGGCGGCAATGGATAGTGACCCCATTAACGCTGAAAAATAGAGATCGTCTTCTAGTAATAGTAGGTAGTTGCCGAAATTCAGAGTGATCGTCAGCAAGCCATCTTCAAATTCGCGAATCCAATCTTGATAAGGTGGCTGCGCTAGTTGTGGTTCGGATAAACTGATTTTCAAAATAAACAAAAAGGGCAGCACAAAAAATAGCGCCAGCCAAAACCAAGGAATACCGACAATTAAGCGCTGGCCATTGGCTCCAAGCCAGCGTTGCAGCGACATCATCATTGCGTTAATACCCCACAGCTATGGGTATGCCATTTTAGTGAGACTTCTTGTCCCCAAGTCAAAGGCTGTTCCGCTAATGCCATTACATTAGGCTGAGTAAATTGAATGCGTTTACCACTGGGTAAATCAACGTGGTAAATCGATACGTCACCTAGGTAGGCAATTTCTTGAATAATGCCGCGGATATTATTAGGCGCATTTTCGTATTCGCTAGTTACCGCCACTTTTTCAGGGCGCACAGCAACGGTAACGGCCATACCAATCGACAGAGGCTGACTATGATGAACACGTAAATCGCCACCGGCTTCTTCACTGTGAATTACCACCATGTCGTTTTCGTGTTCAACCACATGGCCGTTAAATAAATTCACCGAACCAATGAAGTTGGCGGCATAACGAGTAGCTGGGAATTCGTACATACGACGTGGATTATCAACTTGCTCAACGCGACCATCATGCAAAAGCGCAATACGCGAAGACATCGTCATGGCTTCTTCTTGATCGTGGGTTACGATAATAAAGGTAATACCGAGGCGTTCTTGCAAGTTTACTAATTCAAACTGAGTGCGCTCGCGTAGTTTTTTATCGAGTGCACCTAATGGCTCGTCGAGTAATAAAATCTTCGGCTGCTTGGCTAATGCGCGCGCAAGGGCAACACGTTGACGCTGACCACCCGAAAGTTGGTGCGGTTTGCGCGTTGCGAGCTTTTCAATTTGCACTAAGGCCATCATTTCGGCGACGCGCTCACGGCGCTCTGTGGATGAAATCGCTTCTTGTTTTAATCCATAAGCAATATTTTGCGCGATATTCATATGCGGAAATAACGCATAACTTTGGAACATCATATTCACTGGACGTTTATAGGGCGGCACATTGGTCATATCTTGGCCGTCAATAATAATTCGGCCACTGGTAGGCGTTTCAAACCCGGCTAGCATGCGCAGCAGGGTAGTTTTACCACAGCCCGACGCGCCCAGTAGGGAGAAAAATTCACCGCGGTGAATATCTAAGCTGATCTCATCGACTGCATAGGTATCGTCGAATTTTTTCGTTAATTTTTCTATGCGTACAATCGGCTCCTCTTCTGGGGCGGCCCAAGGTTGAGATGAAGTCGGTCGTGTTTGATTCATGAGAGTTAAGCTCTAAATAACGCGTCAGTGGCAGACGTCTGAAAATACAACGTACTGTATCCATCGCATATAGCAATAAAGCCTCCACAATCCATTCGGAATGAGAGGCTTTGGATAGACAGAATGAGTTTTAAAGCGCTAGTGATTGATTTCAATCACTAGCGGTTAGCAAGTTCGACTGTTTTATTTGCCGGTTTTAACACGAGTCCAAGTGCGGGTCATGTTGCGTGCTTCTTTATCACTTGGTGTTTTCAGCACAAGAAGCTTTTCTTGGGTTGCTTCTGATGGATAAACACCAGGGTTGTTACGTACTTCTTCATCAACTAACGGCGTAGCGGCTTTATTCGCGTTAGCGTAAGCAACGTAATTAGTGATTGGTGCAATCACTTCAGGCGTTAACAAGTAGTTGATGAATTTGTTGGCGGCTGCTGGATTTGGTGCATCTGCAGGAATGGCCATAACATCCGTCCATACCACAGCACCTTCTTTGGGTACTACGTACTGCACGACAACACCGTTGTCTGCTTCTGCTGCGCGATCACGTGCTTGCAGCATATCGCCAGAATAACCATGAGCTACACAGATATCGCCATTAGCAAGATCGTTGATTGTTTGTGAGCTGTGGAAGTAACGGATGTTAGAGCGCACGGCCGCAACAGTCGCAGCTGCGGCATCGATAGCTTTTTTGCTGTAGTCGTCGGTTGGCGTACCCATATAGGCATTCGCTGCCGCAAATACTTCGGTGGCATCGTCCATAAGAGCAACGCCGCAGCTCGATAATTTGCTAACGATGGCAGGATCAAATACCAGTGCCCAAGTATCTAATGGCATGTCATCGCCAAGAATCGCTTTCACCTTTGGCTCGTTGTAAGCGATACCGGTTGTACCCCACATGTATGGCACTAAGTATTGATTGCCGGCATCAATGTCGCTTAATGATTTCACAATAACAGAGTCGAGGTTGCCATAGTTGGTGAGGGCCGCTTTATCGATGGGCTGATACAACTTGGCTTGAATCGCACGATCAGCAAAAGGACGTGCGGTTGGAAATACTAAATCGTAGCCGCTGCGTCCAGCTAACAGCTTGGCTTCTAATACTTCGTTGGAGTCATAAACATCGTACGTCACCTGAATTCCAGTCGCTGCTTGGAAGTTAGCGATTGTGTCTTCTGCAATATAGTCAGACCAGTTATAAATATGGAGAGATTCTTCGGCACTTACCGCAGAAGTCGCGGTCACAACAGCTGCCGATAGCAGTCCACGGATAAACAGGTTCTTAAGCATGCGTATACTCCAGTTAAAGAAGGTTCGAGACCGATTTCGTTCGGACATCCGAGTTCTGTTAGTTGATTACGAGCTATCCAAGCTGCAATTTGTGCTTAGGCCAAAGGCAATCGAGGTGAGTAACCTCGGCTTTACTCATTTTAGTGGCGATGATCGCAATATCGTATAAAAAATACAGACAATTGATTTAATCGTCACGATAAACAATGCTGGTGGCAGAGCGCAATGGTTATTAGAACCTACCTGCCGGACTTGCTATGATTCCGCCCTCTTTTTATGAATGCTGAACGCCTGAATTTATGAGCTCCCCAACCAACAATAGTGGTGCCGATAGTAATAAAAAAGCACCTAAACGTCGCTCGCCAACGGCACAAAAGCCTGCAGCTGCGTCAGCTTCTAACGGTAAAAAATCCTCCACGGTGACGCGTAAAAGTGCGCCTAAGACGACAAAAGCTGCAGCGCCAACGGCTAAAAAGTCACAGGGGACGCCACCACCCGCTCCTCCAATAAAGAAAAGCACTCATTGGCGCCGCTTGTTTGTCTTGGGCAGCCTAGCGGCGGTTTTGCTATTTGGAATTTGGCTGGTGTATTTGGATGCCAAAGTACGAGCGGAGTTTGATGGTAAAAAATGGGCGTTGCCGGCCAAGGTTTATGCTCGTCCGCTGACGCTCTATCCGGGTAAATCACTTTCTGCGGAACAATTGCGGGCGGAATTACAGTGGGCTGATTATACCCGTTCAAGCGGTGCGAGTCGGGTCGGTAGTTATGACGAGCGTGGCGAACGTTGGTTTATTTATCGCAGAGCATTTCCATTTTGGGATGGCGCTGAAGCAACACGTCGTCTCACTGTTCGTATTCATGATGGCCATATCACAGAATTAACAGACGGGCAGGGTGACGTTGCCTTGGTTCGTTTAGAGCCACAGTATATTGGTGGCATCTTTCCTGCGCACAACGAAGATCGAGAGCTAATAAAGTTAAGTGAAGCTCCGGCGCAATTAGTTGCCGCTTTGATTGTTACGGAAGATAAAGCCTACTTTGATCATTGGGGCGTGTCTGCGCGCGGCATTGCACGGGCGATGATGGCGAATATGCGGGCTGGCGGCATGGTGCAGGGCGGCTCCACCCTAACGCAACAGTTGGTTAAGAATTTTTTCTTAACCAACGAGCGTAGTTTACAACGTAAAATTCAGGAAGCCCTGATGGCTCTGCTATTGGAGCGTCATTACAGCAAAGAAGAAATTTTACAGGCGTACTTTAACGAAGTTTATCTTGGCCAAGCCGGTCGTCGTGCTATTCATGGCTTTGGTTTAGCGTCGCGGTTCTATTTTGGTAAGCCATTAAATGAATTGCAAACCAGCGAAATTGCCATGTTGGTAGGTCTAGTAAAGGGGGCTTCTTTTTATAATCCGCGTCGTAATCCAGAACGAGCGAAAGAGCGCAGGGATCTCGTGCTTGGGCTAATGGAAGAAAACGGCATCATATCGACCGCTGAGCGAATTCGGGCTCAAGGTCAGTCTTTAGAGACCGCCTCGCCACGCCGTGCGGGTCAGCGGGAATATCCGGCATTTTTGGAGCTAGCGAAAGATCAGTTACAGCGCAATTATCGTCTGGCTGATTTGCAAAGTGAAGGCTTGCATATTTTCACCACCTTAGATCCTTGGGTTCAACATGCCGTAGAAGATGCTGCCGCTAATCAGTTATCGCTACTGGAACGCCGCCAGCCAGAGCTGCGCGATCAGCTAGAGACTGCTGCCGTGATTACCAGTGTTGATGGTGGTGAAATTCGAGCTTTGCTGGGGTCACGCAAGGCTGAATTTTTTGGTTTCAATCGTGCTATCGCTGCGCAACGAAGCATTGGCTCGTTAGCAAAGCCAGCGGTGTACTTGGCGGCATTAGAATCGGGTCGTTATCACTGGGGATCTTTGCTGGACGATGGTCCTGTGACGGTGGCTGGTCCTAGTGAGCAGTTATGGCAGCCGAAAAATTACGATCATCAAAGTCACGGTGAAGTGCCTATGATTGATGCATTGGCGCGCTCATACAACCAAGCGACAGCGCGTTTGGGCATGCAGGTCGGCTTACAGAACGTGGTAGCCGAATTTGCAAAACTCGGTGTAGAGCAACCGCTGCCGCCTTATCCATCGTTGTTGTTAGGAGCGATTTCAATGTCGCCGCTAGATGTAGCGCATATGTATCAAACCATTGCCTCCCAAGGTTTTGTGATGCCGCTACGCACTATCGAAGCGGTGACCACCGCCAGCGGCGAGACCTTATCGTCATATGCGATTCAGGGCGAGCAAGCTTATGATCCGAATATGATTCAGTGGTTACGATATGGCTTAGAGCAGGTTGCTGAACGAGGCACAGCCAAAGCATTAGGGCAAAGTTTTGCTGTTCGTTTAGCTGCTAAAACGGGCACGAGTGATGATCAGCGAGATGCTTGGCTTGCGGGTTTTGATAATCGTCATTTAGGGGTGATCTGGGTTGGCCGTGATGATAATCAGCCAATGCCTTTTACTGGCAGTAGTGCCGCATTGCCTATTTGGCGCGATACGTTTAAGCGTGTCGGCGTTGAACCTTTATTGCCAGCATCAGGGCTCGTGAATGCTGCGGTGGATGAGCGCGGGATATTATTAGGTGATAATTGTCGCGGCTCAATTTATCCATTTTTGCCAGATCGACTGGACAGCACGGCCAAGCCCTGTGAAGCTGCTGCGCAGGAATCAAAAGGAAAACGCTCATGGCTCGATTGGTTATTTTGATGGCAATGATTGCGGTGTTGGCTGGTTGCAGCAGTGCCGTGGTTAAGCCCGAGCAGATGCCTATGACGGTATCTTCATTGCCGACTTGGGATAATGGCCGCTTGGGTTCATTAGCAGAAGGCGAGAATCATCCGGCGGTGGAATCGCTGTTTCAAAAAGCAGAACAAGCGCGTCAGCTCGGTCAATGGTCTGCGGCACTCACCTATTTAGATCAAGCGCGGCAAATTCAGCCGCGTAATCCTGCTGTACTTTATCGTCAAGCGTGGGTGTGTTTACAAGTTGGCGATGCCCGCCGAGCACAACAGTTATTGCAGCGTGCCAAGGTGTTTGCCGCTGGCGATTCAAATTTCTTGCGGCGTATTGATGCGCTGTTAGTAGAATAAAAATGGGCGCATCAGCGCCCATTTTTACTTGCAATTGTATGCTACCAATTCTGCAATCAATCTAAACGAAAGCGTGACAGCAAGCCGCGTAAATCATTCGACATAGCGACGAGTTTACCGGATTTAGTCATACATCCTGTCGCTTGGGTCAATGCCTCATCACTGACTTCGCGAATCACCACAAGATTGGAGTTTACTTCGCTAACCGCGGTATGTTGTTCATTAATCGCTTGAGCGATTTGTTCGTTCATGCCATGTATATTGCCTACGGATAGTTTCATCGCTGTTATGTGTTCATCAATTTGAGTTATTTGATTAACACTGCTTTCAACACCGGTTTGACTCGTTTCCATAGCCGTAACCGCTTCTTTTGAACCTTTTTGTAGACGCTCGATCATGCGTTGAATTTCTTCAGTGCTCTCATGCGTGCGTGATGCCAGTGTTCTTACTTCATCGGCCACCACAGCGAAGCCTCGACCTTGTTCGCCAGCGCGCGCGGCTTCAATTGCTGCGTTTAATGCGAGTAAGTTGGTCTGTTCAGCAATGCCCTGAATAACCGATAGTACTGAACCAATATTGTTACTTTCACTATCAAGATTTTGAATGACTTCATTGGCGCGTTGAATATTGGTTGCCAATTGCTCTACGGTCCCACGCGCTTTGCGGATGTCGATACTGCTTTTTTCTGCCACAGAGTTTGCTTCCTCTGCTGCTTCTGCCGCAGCGCCTGAGTGGGCACTGATTTCTCGCATTGACGCCGTCATTTGAGTGGTTGCTGTGGCAATCATATCTGTTTCATGACTTTGGCGGCGGGCCCCCTCTTCCATTGTTTTTGTTGAAACATTGAAATCTTTGCCTATATCGCTGATTTGTAGTGATAGACGATTAGCTTCTTGTACCAAGGTATGAAGATTTTCGAAAAAGACGTTAAAAACTTTACCGAATTGACTTTGCGGTTTATCAATTTGGTATGCCAAGTCCACCACATCATCGCGGGATATATGGGCTCCTAGTCCCGCAAGCTCCATGTTTTGTACGAACTCTTGCCAGCTCTTATGGGCCAAATACATTAAAATGCCGCTCTCAACAACCACGAAAGCAGCGTGCAATAACACGATATTAATGCCTGTGCGGAATTCAAAAATAAACACCGGAGAACCGCTTTCTTGCAGGTAGTTAAACAGCAAGTGATGAACCGCAATGGTCAGTGCGGCAGCAAGCACTGCGATAGAGTCACGGTAATAAAGCAGGGCAGCGAGTAACGCGAAAATGCTGAAATGCATTTCTATGAGTCCGTGGCCCTGATGTATCTGCAATGCAGAAAAAATCATCAAGGAAATGGCGTAACTAACACGGCTGATACGTTGTCCTGGCATTGACTTGCTAATCATTAACGGAATGACAAAAGCGGGTAGTCCAACCACGAACACCTCTATCCAAGTGTTGTGCCAGCTAGCGAGCAGAATGGAAACAATCAATAGACAAGCGGTTAGCTTGGTAAAAAAAGCATCCGCCTCAATGTAGAAGTCGCGGCGAAGATCGTTCATAAAGAGCCTACAAAATTTGGGGGGTCTGCTTAAGACTAGCCCCCTATCCCAATTCTGCAGGACATTCATGAACATTTACATTCAACGTGATAGTGAAAAATATTCGTTATTTCAGTGGTGATAGGCTTTGCGGATAGATCATCCCCCATGTACTGGCGAAGCTCAGAGGAATAAGCCATTGCATAGGTAGCAACTGGGTAAAGTAGGAGGCGGTTAGGCTGAGAAATGTGATAGCAAACACGACATTGATTCGTCTGGCATTGCCTTTTGACGCAGCAATAAGCCAAACAATGGCTGCGAAACACCCCATTAGAATAACGGTATTATCCAGTAGTACTAAATTATGGGAACGTTGCATTAATACATAGATGACGCAGACCACGAGTAAAATTCGCCCCCAAATCACCCGATCCCAGCGCAGTAATTCGGCATCGGTATAGCCTGTCTTTTGTAAGCCTTGTATCGCAGCGACCAGTAGCAGCAACGGAAACGCGGCGTATTGGCACAGTGAAGCCAATAAATAATTAGCCTCAGTCGAGCTAAGTGCGGGTACTGCGAGTGTGAGTAGTTCCCAAGTACTTGCGCCTGAGCCAACAAGCCCTGAGCAAAACAAAGCGGCCTGTTCGCCGCTCCATCCTGTGCGAGGTCGAGCCAGCCAAGCAAGTGCGAGGCTAGCAATCAGAAGTACAACAGCGCTCATCAAGAGTGAGCGACAAGCTGTGCCATTACGCGATCTGCAGCGGCTATCGTAGCGTCGATGTCTTGTTCGGTATGTGCAATTGACATAAATCCTGCTTCAAATGACGACGGTGCTAGATACACGCCTTCTTTTAACATCCCATGGAAAAAGGCATTAAAGCGCGTGCCATCGCAGTGATCGGCCACGTCTCTAAAGGTGTTTATTTCGTTCAGTTCGGTAAAGAACAGTCCGAACATAGAGCCTGCACTGGTGTGAGTAAACGGAATGCCGTGCTTATCGGCAGCCGCTTTAAAACCATTCAGCATTTGTTGCACGCGCGCGGTGAGCTGATCGTAGAAGCCGGGTTTTTGGATGGCGCGTAACATGGCCAGACCTGCTGCCATTGCTAATGGGTTACCGGACAGCGTACCCGCCTGATAAACCGGGCCAAGTGGTGCTAGGTATTCCATGATTTCACGCTTGCCGCCAAAAGCGCCAACCGGTAAACCGCCACCGATCACTTTGCCGAGACAAGTCATGTCGGGAATAATGTCGTAGTAGGATTGAGCGCCACCTAAAGCAACACGGAAGCCACTCATTACTTCGTCAAAAATTAGCACTATGCCGTGCACCGTGCACAACTCGCGTAAGCCCTGTAAAAAAGACTTACTTGGTGGAATACAATTCATGTTGCCGGCGACAGGTTCGATAATCACACAGGCAATTTCATCCGCCATTTGCGCGAAGCATTCTTTGACGCTATCAAGATTGTTGTAATCCAGAGTGATGGTGTTGGCAGCCACTGCCGCAGGAACCCCTGGCGAAGTTGGAACCCCAAGAGTGAGCATGCCTGAGCCCGCTTTTACTAGCAGTGAGTCTGCATGGCCATGGTAGCAGCCTTCAAATTTCACTAACTTATCGCGACCGGTAAAGCCGCGCGCTAAGCGAATCGCGCTCATTGTGGCTTCAGTGCCTGAGTTCACCATACGCACCATGTCCATAGACGGCAGCAACTTGCAGACTTCTTCGGCCATATCAATTTCAATCGAGGTCGGTGCACCAAAGCTCAGGCCTTTATCCATACGTGCACGCACTGCATCTAAAATTTCATCAGCGCTATGGCCCAAGATCATCGGTCCCCAGCTGCCAACATAATCAATGTAGCGGTTACCGTCAGCATCAAATACATAAGCGCCTTTCGCATGATCGAAGAAGATAGGTGTGCCACCTACTCCTTTAAAGGCACGTACTGGAGAGTTAACGCCGCCAGGAATATGTTTCTGTGCTTGGGCGAATAGGGCTTCTGACTGGGTGATGGAATAACTCATAACACTCTCTTTTTCAGTAAATTCAGAACGGCTTAACGACGACCAAAATAACAATGGCAATCAGCATAAATACGGGGATTTCATTGAACCAACGGTAGAACACATGGCTGCGTTGGTTTTTATCATCACGGAATATGGTGAGCAGATGACCACAATAAAAATGATACACAATTAATAGGGCGACCAAAGCGAGCTTGGCATGCATCCAATGACTTTCGATAAAATAGTAACGTGGGCTGTAGCTGATGAGCCAAGCGCCCAAGGCTAAAACAATAATCATCGACGGCGTCATAATGCCGCGATACAGCTTACGCTCCATAATTTTGAAACGCTCGCGCGAGACAGTATCTTCCGCCGCTGCATGATAAACAAACAAGCGTGGCAAATAGAAAATCGCCGCAAACCATGTAATGACCGCAATAATATGAAAGGCTTTAACCCAGAGCATGTGTGATTTACTGCCTTATAACGGTGCCTTTGCCGCATCGTCTGCAGGCTTAGGGCGGTAGTGATAATAATTGTCGATGTCTTCGCGTGATACCACACCAGTGCAGTGCCCGAAACGTTCATCACGATAAACTGCGAGCCATTGTAATTGACTAGACTGCATTAGGTCTAAGGCATCCTGTAAATTCGCCTTTAAAGAAATCCGACCTACCGCTTGGCGTTTTGCAGGAATGGTGACGAGATCAATGGATTCCGCTTCAGGATCCGCAGTTAAGGCTTCGACCAAAGCGGCTGGCGGAACCAATAATTCCTCTTCCGCCAGTAATAACCAGTCAGGATCACGTTGCAGTACAAACCCAGCAGCTTCGCGTCCAAGTTTGCGTTCAACCTTAACCACTGATTGCTGCATTGCTTCAACCACCCAAGTGTTACGCAGCATTTGCTGCACAGGATCAGGGGCTCGATACAAACGATTACCCCCGAGTTGTACATGAAAAACTGATGGCAAACGGAAGATTTCATTTACAACCAAACTCGCGATCACAATAGCCAGCATACCAGGCATGATGATATTTGGGTTGGCGGTAAGCTCGAGCAAGGCAACCAAGGCTGCTAATGGCGCACGAAGCACGGCTCCCATTAATGCACCCATGCCGAGCATGGCATAGAAACCCACAGAAATTGGATATTCAGGGAACCACCACGCTGATAATTGCCCCATTAAACCGCCAAGTGCTGCGCCGATAAATAACGTCGGACCAATAATCCCTGCGGGAAATGCCACACCAGCAGCCCATGCGGCTAGCAGTAACTTTGCGGCTAATAAAAGCAGTACGGTGGAGATTACGACCTCGCCAGCTAAGGTCGCGTTGACAGTGTCATAACCGATACCTAAAACTTCGGGTAAATAGATGCTGATAGCAGCCGTCGCAAGGGTAAGACTGCCCCAGCGCATCCATAAGGGTAAGTTAATAAGCTTTTGGAAAATCTTCACGCCATAAATAAAGATGGTAGAAACTAAGCCGGCGGCTAGGCCCAGTAATAAAATGTAGGGAATTTCCCACAGTGAATGAAAATTCAGTGCTGGCACGTTGAAGGCGGTTTCGTGACCGAACACCGCGCGACTAACGATAGCCCCAGCAACTGAAGCCAAGATTATCGGAATAAATCCGCGAATACTGTATTCCAATAACACCACTTCCATGGCGAAAATTACGCCGGCCATGGGCGTATTAAACGAAGCTGAAATGGCACTGGCGACACCGCATCCAGCTAAAATACGTAACCTGTGGTGAGCTAATCCCGCTCTCTGACCAATTAAACTCGCCGTACCTGCGCCCATGTGAATGGCAGGACCTTCACGGCCAACACTATGGCCGCTAACAATGGCAATAACGGCGGCCACCCATTGCAGAATTAAATTGCTTCTGGGCAAATAGCCTTGATGGCGTTCCATACGTTGTAAAACATGTGTGACACCAACACCGCGCTTGGTCGGTTTGACACAATAGAAAAGAGCGATCAGTAGTACGCCACCGCCAAGTAGCAGAGCGATACGCCAATTAACGGGTAAAGTTTCGTAAGCCTCCGGCGATGTCATAGGCAACCATGACACTAACGGTAGTTCGATCGCTAGGCGAAACAAAGTAATAACGGCGCCGCTCAATAGCCCAGATAGCAGCGCTAGCCCTGCTAAACCAATCTGGTTATCGGAGAGGGAAATGAGGTTCAGCCAATATTGCCGTAGTCGGTTCACGCGAGTCCTTATGCTGGTGGAGGTGTGAACTGAGGATAAGAACCGCTATTATAAGCACCTTTCAAAAATACTGCTGCATTTGTAGCCAATATCAACGTGTGAGGTGATCTTGTGATCAAAGTCGGAATCGTCGGCGGAACCGGTTACACCGGAGTCGAGTTGCTGAGAATTCTCGTAAACCATCCGGATGTGTCGTTAGAGGTGATTACCTCTCGTAGCGAAGATGGCTTGCGCGTTGATGAAATGTTTCCGAACTTGCGCGGTCATACCGATCTTAAATTTAGCGTGCCGGATGCGAAAACACTTGGCGATTGCGATGTTGTATTTTTTGCCACTCCGCATGGTGTTGCTCATGCTTTAGCCGAAGAAGTATTAAATGCCGGTGCGCGTGTGATCGACCTATCGGCTGACTTCCGTATTGCCGACGCTGATGAATGGGAAAAATGGTACAAGCAGCCGCATGGTGCGCGTGAATTATTACCAGAAGCGGTTTATGGCCTGCCAGAAGTGAATCGTGAGCAAATTAAAACGGCGCGTTTAATTGCGGTACCGGGATGTTATCCAACATCGGTGCAATTAGGCTTTATACCACTACTGGAAAAAGGCCTGTTAGAGCCCCAAATGTTGATCGCCGATTGTAAGTCTGCGGTGAGTGGAGCTGGGCGTGGTGCGAGTGTTGGCACCTTGTTGTGTGAGAGCAGCGAATCGATGAACGCATACGCTGTTGCTGGACACCGCCACTTGCCTGAAATTCGGCAGGGGTTGTCGCGTGCGGCGGGTGGTAAAGCCATTGAATTGACCTTTGTGCCACATCTAACACCTATGATTCGTGGAATTCATTCTACACTGTATGCGCGGATTCCAAATTTGGACGTGGATCTACAAGCGCTGTTCGAAGCTCGTTATGCCGATGAACCGTTTGTCGATGTCATGCCCGCCGGTAGCCACCCAGCAACGCGCAGCGTGAAGGGTAGCAATACCTGTCGTTTAGCGATTCATTATCATAAAGATACCGGCCAGCTGATTATTCTGTCGGTAATCGATAATTTAGTGAAAGGCGCTTCCGGTCAAGCCGTACAAAACATGAATATTATGTTCGGGTTGGATGAAGATGCAGGCCTACGTCAGGTCGCATTAATGCCCTGATCCTCCCGATGATCTGAACCCCGAGGAGCAGAAGTATGTCCGTAGTAAAGGGCAGCCGTCAGGATAATCTAGTCATAGATCATCGACGACGTGGACACAGATTGCGCAGCATTCTGTATTTAATAATTCTTATTGCAATTGTTAGTGCTGGTGGATATCTGGGCGGCTATTACGATAGCCGCTCTCAGATTCAACAACTATCGGTGCAAAAGCAATTTCTAGAACACAACCTCAGTCAGGCAGAAGAAACCATTCTTAATCTTAGTCAGCGCGTTAGCGTCCTAGAGAAGGGTGGTGAAGTTGATCGCAAAGCGGCTGAAAGTTTTCGCCAAACGGTTCGCGAACTCAATGCTGATGTTGCTCGGTTAGAACAAGAGGTTGGTTTCTATAAAGGTATTATGGCTCCGGGTTCTGCTGATCGTGGTTTACGCGTTAGTAAAATTGATATTCAGGCCGCTGAATCACCGCAGCGTTTTCGTTATGCCATTATGCTAACGCAAGTAGTCGACAACAGTGCTCACATCGAAGGGCAGGCAGCAATCAATATTGTTGGCCAAATAGATGGTAAAACAACAGTACTACCGTTGCGCGATGTCGATAGCACCATTGATGGTCTCGGCATTAAGTTTCGTTTCCGTTATTTCCAAGAAGTAAAAGGTGAACTCACGCTCCCCGATGGCTTTGTGCCTGAGCAGATGCAAGTAGTTCTGCAATCCAGTGGTAATAAGCCTCAACGCGTTGAAGAAACGCAGCAGTGGTTCATGCAAGGAGAAACCCATGTTCAGCAGTAAAGACAAGAGCGATGTTCGCTACGACACATTAATCTCAGCAAAGACAGAGATTCATGGTGACGTGATATTAACCGGCGGATTACACATCGATGGCTTGGTAAAAGGTAACTTAATTGCTGAAGCTGGCTCGGGTGCTACCGTGCGAGTGAGTGAGAAGGGGCGGATTGAAGGCCAGATTACAGCGCCAAATATTATTATCAATGGCGAAGTGATCGGTGATGTTCATGCCTCGGAGTATATCGAGCTGGCGAAAAAAGCTCGGGTAAAAGGTGATGTGTATTATCAAGCAATGGAAATGGTCTTAGGAGCTCAAGTAAATGGGCAACTGCATCATTCTCAAGACAAAGCATCTACGTCAGCTAAGTCGCAGTCCGCTCACAAGACAGCGCCCGACAACGATGCTAAAGTTGACTAGTTTAGTCGGAAAAGCCGATAATCATTCTTCATCCTACGGTTGAGAGACTCATGAACAGCGTACAGCAATCCATTCCATTCGAATTAACTGTAACAGCCGAAGATAAAATTCGTGATCTGTTAGCAGAAGAGGCGGATGAGGAATTGTGTTTACGAGTATTCGTTACTGGTGGCGGCTGTTCTGGCTTTCAATACGGATTTACCTTCGATGATGATCGAGCTGAAGACGATACCTTGATTGAGAAATCGGGGGTTCGTGTACTCATTGACTCCCTTAGTTATGGGTACTTGGTTGGCTCGGTTCTAGACTACAAAGAGGGCTTAGAGGGCTCGCGTTTCAGCGTCGAAAATCCAAGCGCTACCTCAACTTGTGGTTGCGGGTCATCATTTTCGGTTTGAGTAAAATTAAGTGAACGGAGTAAGTATGCGTTATCCTTTTATGGCCATAGGTTTGCTGCTTGCTTCGTATGCAATGGCAGATGACCATACTCCAGCTGTTGACGCAGAAGCAACGCAGCCCCCGGCTATTGAACCTGCGGTTTCTGTTGCGCCAGTTGCGACGCGCTATCAAGCTTATATCCAGCGTCACAATGCGGAAGAACTGTTCGACTTATTACAACACGCCGAAAAAATTGCTAGCGGTCAACTGGAGTACAGTACAAAAGAGCCTATCCCACTGGTTTTAACCGGTGAAGAAATAGAGTTATTTAAGCGAGAGAACTATCGGGATAACAAACCCTTGGTAGATTTGGCTGCACGATTAGAAGCCTTCAATATCATCGATATCAAAGTTTGTTCTCGTTGGCTTGGAGACCGCGGTATCGAAATGACCGACCTTCCGCCGTTCATTGACAGCGTAGTCTCAGGTCAGTTTGAAGTCGAACGACTGCAAAAAGAAGGTTATGCATTGTTCTAAAAGCCTGTTCTAGGCCTTGTAGATCCCACCTAAAATTCGCTCACCAGCGGCACCGGTAACACTCGGAATATTTCCCGGCAGACCATTTATCGTACGCCAGCCTAGCCATGCAAATGCCATGGCTTCCATCCAGTCAGGGTCAATGCCTACTTCGCTTGTGCTTTCTATTTTGTGTGTTGGCAGTGCGAGTGAGAGGCGATGCATCAAGTTGGCATTGTGAACTCCACCACCGCAAATCATTACGTGGCGGCAGTTTTGCGCAAAATGAGTGACTGCCAAAGCAATGGAGCGAGCAGTGAACTCGGTTAGTGTGGCGGCAATGTCTTCAGCGCAATAATGATTGAGCTCGCCGAGCGACGTTAAATTAAACAGCTCTCGGCCGGTGCTTTTAGGGGCGGGAGCTGAGAAGTAAGGGTGTGCTAACCACCGATCTAACAGGTCTTCAATAACTTGGCCGCTAGCGGCTTTATTTCCACCTTGATCACAGACAGTGTTCCAGTTCTGGAGGCACCATTCATCCATAAGCGCATTCCCTGGGCCAGTGTCGAAACCAATGAGAACATCATCGACAACCGTGATATTGGCAATACCACCGATATTAACCACGGCACATGGCGCTAGCTGCTTTAATGCGAATTGATGAAAGGCTGGAACGAGAGGAGCGCCTTGCCCGCCAGCGGCGATATCTCGACGGCGAAAATCGGCAACACAATCAATTCGACAATGCTCGGCAATATAAGAGGGGTTTCCTAGTTGCCAGCTAAATCCATTTGGCTGAGCTTGATGGCGCAATGTGTGACCGTGACTACCGATAACCATGACATCTTCAGCCTTAATATTGGCTTTTTTCAACAATGCCTGTACGGCACTGACGGCATAGCTGGCTAGTTGTTGATCAAGCGTTGCGATGTCGTTAACTAATAGACGCTCTGACAATGCGATATCGCGCAAACGACGCGTAACGTCGTGGGGATAGTTCAGACAGATGGCAGCAACAAGCTTGATGCTATCATTGCTAATGTCTACCAAGCAGGCATCCATGCCATCGGCACTTGTTCCTGACATCAAGCCAATACACAAAGCCATTAAAATGACCCGCTCTTATCGCTACTTTGAAAATTATCCAGCCAACCCATGAGCGTTTTTGATCGCTCTAAAAAGGCGGATTTATCTTTGCTGGCAATAGAGTCGGCTTTTGGCAGCTGAACACGTAAAGAATCCCGATGAACACCATCAACTAAAAATTCATAGTGGAGATGAGGACCTGTAGCCAACCCTGTCATACCCACATAGCCAATAATTTGGCCTTGTTTCACATAGCGACCCACTCTTACATTGCGACCAAATTTGCTCAAATGCGCGTAAATGGTCTTATAGCGCTGACCATGTTGAATGATCACAACGTTACCGTACCCACCTTTACGTCCAGCGTGAATAACCTTACCGTCACCTGCCGCTTTGATAGGAGTACCTGTTGGTGCTGCGTAATCAGTACCTTTATGAGCGCGAATGGTGTTTAGCACTGGGTGTTTGCGATTAAGGTTAAAGCGTGAGCTGATGCGAGCGAAATCAATTGGGTTGCGTAAAAAGGCTTTACGCATGCTCAGTCCTTCCGGTGTGTAGTAGTTAGTGTTGCCGGCGTCATCTTTATACCTAACAGCCGTAAGTTCACGACCTTGATTGACGAAGCGAGCGATTAAAATATCGCCATCGTTAATCTTGTTGCCGTCGAGTTGTACCTCTTCATAGACTAAACTGATGGTATCGCCTTTGCGGATATCTAAAGCAAAGTCGATATCCCAGCCGAAGATGTTCGCTAATTGATATAAAACTTGATCAGGTATGCCTGCGCGTCCTCCATCAAGGAAGAGCGAGTTGTCGATAACGGCGTGAGCAAAGCGCGGAATAAAGTCAGCATCGCGTTGCAGTAGCTCATATTGCAATTTGCCTTCTGCATCGCGAGTAATGCTGTGTTTGGCAAGAGGGCTAATATCTATTTCTAGGTGAGTAATGTGGTTATCGGCAGTACGGACCCAACGAAGGCTCTGCCCTGGACGTAAAGTAATGACTTCGCGCGGGACTGCCGCTGCAATATCAATGACATCAACCGCACTTAAATTATGCCGCCCAAAAACCACCGATAAACTATCACCGGATTTAACTTTGTCTTCCTCCCAGTCCAGTTGCGGAGTATCCGGCATCGGCTCCTCACTTGGCTCGGGCAACTCTATAACATAGTTTTGCTGAGTTATGTTGGATTCGGGAGTCGGCCATGCGGCGACGACGATTACTAAAAACACAACCAGCGCCGCAGCGAAAATATGTCTGGCTGGAAAATACTGTAGTGGGCCTGGCAACGCCATGATGAAACAGGTGTCCTTATTCAGCTTCTCTTCTATATAGCCGGCAAGTGTAAACAATCCGTCGGCAATTTACTCGGTGAACTTGATTTTGAATTGTGATCAGGTATGTTCAGCACCCTCTGACAACCGAAAGCGATGAGAATCTCCCCATGACCGCAACATTAATTGCCGATCTCAAAGCCCGTGGTCTCCTAAATCAGGCGACAGCGGACGAGGAACTAATAAACCATCTTGATTCTGGTTGTCGCACACTCTATTGCGGCTTTGATCCCACGGCTGACAGTCTACACATTGGTAGTCTAGTACCTTTATTAGCTCTGAAGCGTTTCCAGCGAGCTGGCCATAAGCCGATCGCTCTAGTCGGT